>CAXSEG010000169.1:0-9989 GCA_964235545.1 uncultured Acetobacteraceae bacterium | reverse complement strand
GATGGCGGTGCTGGTGCGCACGCCGTCCCGCGCGGGGACCGCCTGGTAATGGGGAGCGTGGAGGATGACGTAGTCGGGCTCGAACCCGGCCAGGTCCTCCTGCGGCGGGCGGATGAACATGTTGCGGGCGAACAAGGCGTGCCAGGCGGAGGGGGTGACGAGGCGGACGCGGACGCGATGCGCCGGGTCGGCGCCGGCGTAGAGATCCTGGGTGAACAGCTCCTGTTGCTCGCCGAGATAGGTGGCGACGTGGCCGCGCAGGCCTTCGAACTTGTCGGCGGCGAGCTTTTGGTTGATGCGGCCCCACCAGATTTCGGCGGTGGTCTCGGGCTCGTCGACCACGAACTTGTCTTGGACCGAGCGCCCGGTGTGCACGCCCGTCATGGCCATCAGGGCGCCGTCGGCGGAGAGCCGGCCCTCGCCGCGGCGCATCGAAGCTGCCACCAGCGCGGGGGGAAACAGGTTGGGGTGGACCGCATGGCTGGCGGTGACACCGGTGCCGGCGAGCGGCGCTGGGTTGGGGTGGCTCACGGGGACGAACTCCTTGGACGGGCGGACTTTCGAATAGCTGTAACGGGGGCTGCCGGATGCGTCCATCCTCGTACGGGACCGTGCGAGAAGCCTGGAGCTGCCGGCGCCGCGCCGCTAGCCTGCTCCGACGTAGGGGCAGAACACCGTCATGATCAAACCGCTTGCCGGCATCACCGTGATCGAGATTGGCCAGGCGCTGGCCGGGCCGCTTGCCGGGGTCATCCTCGCCGATCTTGGGGCGGACGTGATCAAGGTCGAGAAGCCGGTGGGCGGGGATGATGCGCGGGCCTGGGGGCCGCCGTTCTCTGGGGACACGTCGCTGTATTTCCACAGCCAGAACCGCAACAAGCGGTCGGTGACGCTGGACATCAAGCTGGCGGAGGACGTGGCCGCGCTGCACCGGTTGGCGGCGGGAGCGGATATCCTGATCCAGAACCTGCGGCCCGGGGTGGTGGAGGCGATGGGCATCGGGCCAGAGGCGATGCTGGCGCGGCATCCCCGGCTGATCTACTGCTCGATCTGGGCCTTCGGCTATAAGGGGCCACTCCGGATGAGTCCGGGTTTCGACCCGCTGCTGCAGGCCTATGGCGGCATGATGTCGATCACCGGGCAGCCGGACGGGCCGCCGACCTTCTGCGGGGCCTCGATCAACGACAAGGCGACGGGCCTGTTCTGCGTGATCGGCGCGCTGGCGGCGCTGCGGCACCGGGAGGTGACGGGGGCGGGCTGCCTCGTGGACACGTCGTTGCTGGAGACGGCGGCGTTCTGGGTGGAGGGGGCGCTGAACGGCTACCTGGCGGACGGGAACGTGCCGAAGCGGCACGGCACGGCGGCTACCGTGATCACGCCGTACCAGCTGTTTGAGGCGTCGGATGCGCCGTTCGTCCTGGCGGCTGGCAATGACCGGCTATGGGCGCGGTGTGCGGCGGTGCTGGGCCATGCCGAATGGGCCACCGACCTCCGCTACGCGACGGGGCCGCAGCGCAATGCGCACCGTCCGGAGCTGGTGGGCCTGATCGCGGCGGTGGTGCGGACGCGGACCCGGGCGGCGTGGCTGGCGGCGTTCGAGGCGGTGGGGGTGCCGGCGGCCCCGGTGAACGACATCGGCGAGTTGGCGCGGAGCAAGCAGTTGGGGGCGGTGGAGCTGCTGCAGACGCTGCCGGGGAGCGGGCTGACCATGGTGGGGCTGCCGATCTCGTTCGATCGGGAGCGGCCGGTGTCGGGGCGCGGGGCGCCGGGGTTGGGAGAGCATAATGGGGAGGTGTTAGGGCGATAAGCCGATCCCGCCCTTTAGGAAGGATGAGAAGTCGAGTGCATGCGGCATCGATTGCGCGTGTGGCCACCCCCCCCGGCCCCCTCCCACAAGGGGAGGGGAAAGCAGGCGCTAACTTACCTCAGTCACGTGCCAGGTGCCGGTGGCGTATTCTCCGATGGTGCGGTCCGAGCTGAACCAGCCCATGTGGGCGGTGTTCAGCACGGCGGAGCGCCACCAGGCTACGGGGTCGCGCCATTTGGCGTCCACCAGTTCCTGCGCTTTGTCATAGGCGTCGAAGTCGGCGCAGACGAAGAACGGGTCGGCGTAGGTCAGGCGGTCGGCCATGGCGGCGTAGCGGCCGGGCTCGTCGGGGCTGAAGACGCCGCTTCGCAGGGCCTCGATCACATCGTGCAAGGCCGGGCAGCCGTTGATGACGCCGCTCGCGTCCAGGCCTTGGCTGGTGCGGCGAACCTCCACCTCGTCCGCGGTCATGCCGAAAATGACCATGTTGTCGGCGCCGACGCGCTCGCGGATCTCGACGTTGGCGCCGTCCAGCGTGCCGATGGTCAGGGCGCCGTTCAAGGCGAGCTTCATGTTGCCGGTGCCGCTCGCCTCCATGCCGGCGGTGCTGATCTGCTCGGACAAGTCGGCGGCGGGAATCAGCAGCTCGGCGAGGCTGACGTTGTAATTGGGCATGAAGACGACCTGCAGCAGGCCGCGGACGGTCGGGTCCCCGTTCACCACGCGGGCGACGTCATGCGCGAGGCGGATGATCTGCTTGGCGAGCAGGTAGGAGGGGGCGGCCTTGCCGGCGAAGATCTTCACCCGCGGGCGCCAATCCTGGGTGGGGTGGGCGCGGATGGCATTGTATTGGCTGATGGCGTGCAGCACGTTGAGCAGCTGGCGCTTGTATTCGTGGATGCGCTTGATCTGCACGTCGAACAGGGCGTCCGGGTCCAGGGTGATGCCGAGTTGGGCGGCGGCCAGCCGGGCCACGGCCAGCTTGCGCGGGCGGCGCTGGGCGCGGAAGGCGTCCCGGAAGGCGGCATCCTCGGCATGCGGGGCGAGGCCGGTCAGCAGGTCCGGATCGTGCAGCACGCGCTCGCCCAGCGTCTCGACGAGCAGCTTGGTGAGCCCTGGATTAGTCTGGTGCAGCCAGCGGCGGAAGGTGATGCCGTTGGTGCGGTTGACGATGCGGCCGCCAACCGCTGCGTCCAGGTCGCGGAAGGTGGTGCGGCGCATCAGGTCGGTGTGGAGGGCGGAGACGCCGTTCACGGAGTGGCTGCCCAGGAACGCCAGGTGGCCCATGCGGACCCGGCGTCCGCTCGACTCGTCGATCAAGCTGAGTGCCGCCAGCAACCGGTCATCCAAGCCGCGGGCGCGCTGCATATCGAGGTGGCGAGCGTTGAGCAGGTAGATGATCTGCATGTGGCGGGGCAGCAGGCGTTCCAGCAGCAGCACCGGCCACATCTCCAGCGCCTCGGGCAGCAAGGTGTGATTGGTGTAGCTGACGCAGGCCTGGGTGATGGCCCAGGCCTGGTCCCACTCGATACCGTGCACGTCGATCAGAAGACGCATCAGTTCGGCGATACCAATGGCCGGGTGCGTGTCGTTCAGCTGGATGGCGACGTGTTCGTGCAGGGTGGTGACGGTGGCGTGTTCGGTCATCTCGCGCCGCAGCATGTCCTGCAGGCTGGCGGAGGCGAAGAAATACTCCTGACGGAGGCGAAGCTCCTGCCCGGCGGAGCTGTCATCGCCGGGGTAAAGCACGCGGCTGACCGCCTCGGCGCGGACGCGGTCGGTGAGCGCGCCGACATGGTCGCCGCGGTTGAACGCGTCCAGCAGCAGCGGGTCGGCGGCGCGGGCGGACCAGAGGCGCAGGGTGTTGGCGTGATGGCCGCCATAGCCGATGACGGGCGTATCGAAGGCGACGGCGAACAGCGTTTCGCCCGGGTTCCAGGCGTAGGCGGTGCGCCCTCCCTCCTGCGACGCGGCGACGCTGCCGCCGAAGCCGATGCGATAGGAGAGCTCGGGGCGCTGGAACTCCCACGGGTTGCCGGCGGTGAGCCAGTCCTCCGGCTGCTCGCGCTGCCAGCCGTCGACGATAGTCTGACGGAACAGGCCGTGGTCATAGCGGATGCCGTAGCCGAAGGCGGGGATGCCGAGGGTGGCCATGCTTTCCATAAAGCAGGCGGCGAGCCGGCCAAGCCCGCCATTGCCGAGGGCGGCATCCGGCTCGAGTGTGCGGAGATGGTCGAGGTCGATCCCCTCGCGGGCCAGGGCGGTGCGCAGGCCGGCGATGAGGCCGAGATTGCCTGCGGCATCGAACAAGAGGCGGCCGATGAGGAACTCGAGCGAGAAGTAGTGCACGCGCTTGGCACCGCGGGCACGCACGCCAGCGGCGGCGGCGGTCCAAATGTCCACTACGCGGTCCCGCACGGCGAGGGCGGTGGCGGCGTACCAGTCCCGCTGGCTGGCGCGGTTGGGGGTTTTGCCGATGTTGTAGAGCAGCTTGGCGGTGATCGCGCCGTGCAGTTCGTCCGCGAGGTCGCGGATCATCGGTTCGGCGGGGACGTCCATCATGCGGCTCCGTGCTTGCAGCGGGCGGACGATGGCATGAAATGATGACCGACGTTAGGCATCGGAAGCTGGCGGGACACGATGGGTGCGTCTGTCCAGTGCGGCCCTCCTCCTGGCCTTGACGGCGCACTATATTGCTGACGGACAATGGAGCTCACCCGCATGACCCGCCTTCGGTTCCCCCTCGCTGCCGCGCTCGTTCTCGCCGTGGCACTCGCGCCGGGCCTGGCCCTGGCGCGCGTTGGCGGGGGTGGCTCCATGGGCAGCCGCGGCGGCTTCACGTTCTCCGCACCGCCCGCCACGAGCACCTCGCCATTCTCGGCCGCGCCGATGCAGCGGAGCTTCTCGCAGCCGACGCCGTCGCCGTCGTTCGGTGGCACGGCGCCCGGCTATGGCGGCGGGTTCGGCCGGCGGGGTGCTTTCACATCCGGCCTGATGGGCGGGCTGCTGGGTGCCGGGATCGGCGGGATGCTGTTCGGCGGCGGCATGTTCGGCGGCATCGACGGCGGCGGCAGCCTGATCGGGCTGGTGATCCAGCTGGCGTTGCTGTTCTTCGTCGGGCGCTGGCTGGTGCGGCTGGTCATGCGGCGGCAGCCGATGCTGGCTGAGTTCGGCGGTTTCGGTGGGGGTGGCGGCGGCGGACTTGCCGGGGCGGCGGCCCCTACCCCGGCCCGCTCGGCGCCACCGGTCGCGATCAGTCCGGCGGATTACCAGGCGTTCGAGCAACTGCTGAAGTCGATGCAGGCGGCATGGAGCCAGGAAGACCTCAACGGGCTGCGGGCGATCGCGACGCCGGAGATGGTGAGCTACTTCAGCGAGCAGCTCTCCGAGTTGCGGAGCCGTGGGTTGCGCAACCAGGTCGCGGACGTGCGGCTGGACAAAGGAGACCTGGCGCAGGCTTGGCGGGAGGGATCCCGTGACTACGCGACGGTGGCGATGCGGTTCTCGATGCTGGACGTGACGATGGACGGGATGGAGCGGGTCGTCGATGGCAGCCGGACCGAGCGGCAGACGGTGACGGAGGTTTGGACGTTCGTGCGCAGTTCGGGCGGCCGGTGGATCCTGTCGGCGATCCAGCAGGCCCGGTAGTGGCGGGCTCGCGCGGACGATGCTCCAGTGAGGGGCATCCCAAGCTCCCTCACCCTGGCCGTCTTCCAGAAGAGGGAGAGGGAGACGGGGTTGAGGCACAGCTGCTTGCAGTAAGAACCCTCCGAGCCCGGTGTGCGCGAAGAGCGGCGTTGATTAGATCCAGATAGGCCTGTGGCTTCATGCCGCGTGGGATAAAGCCCCTCAGAGTGAGGCGGCGTTTTGCCTGGTTGCGCCTCACCGACCAGCGCCAGCCGGTTTGCGCTGGCAAGATCGCTCCTTCGGTGAGGTGGAAAGTCGTGATGAACGCCCTGCCGACGGAGACCTGAACGCCGGCGACGTCGGACCATGGTACCGGTCCAGCAAGGCCGAGGCAGCAAAAGCCGGCCGGGCCTACCACGAGGAAGGGGCCTGCCTTGCCGCGACGGTGGCGGTCATAGGCGAACCAAGCCATCACGGCGGCCATCGCGAGCAGCGCGGCTCCCGTGCCCGGCAGTATAAGAGTATCGGTGTCGGGCTCGACCGAGTTCGTTGCAAGGCCGATCCAGAGTAGGAAGACGCCGGGCACGGCCAAAAGGGCGGCCACGATCCCGCATACGAGGATGTTGCGGAGAGTACGCTCGTACACCGGCGTATCCTGCGTCACCGCGGCGGCGGCTTGCCGGAGCGAGGCCATTCTCTGCTGTTCGCGGGTGTGTGCCACGGCAAGCAGGTCGGCACCGAGCTGCTGGTGCAACCCGTCCCAGTCGGCAAACAGGCTGGTGGCGAAGGTGGCGTCCGTGTCCTGCACGGGGCGGCTGGCTTCGGCGAGGAGGGTGTCGTCGATCGGGATGCCGAGCGCCTCGATGCGCTGCCGGGTCGGAGGGTGCGTGTCGGTGGGATGGGGCTGGCGATCCTCGAGATGACGGGCGGGGCTCTGGAACCCGATCGCGGCGGCGCGCTCCAGCACGGCGCCGACGACGTCGCGGCTGGCGCGGGCGGGATGCTCGAACATGTCGTCCAGCGCGCCCTGGGTCAGCCCGGAGCCAATGCCGGTGCGGATCAGTGCCGTGGCGGCGTCCCGCGCACGGCCGGCGTGCAGGGCGGCCTGATCGGCTTCGAACTCACGCAGGCGGCTCCAATGACTGACGGTGGTGCCGAAACTGTCGAGCACGTGCCCGGCCAGGACGGAGGCGGGTTGCCACAGTGCCTCCCGCCCGTGCCGGGTGCGCTGCCGGCTCGTCACGGCAGCCATGGTGCGGGACATGCTGGCAAAGAGCGGCAGGAAGTGCTGGCTAAACTGCGTGTCCTCGCCGGTAAAATGGGCCAGTTCGTGGGCGACCACCGCTTCCGTTTCGCCGCGGCTGAGCATCGGCAGCAGGGTCATGGGGAGATACAGGGTCTGCCCGGCGAGCACCCGCTCCTCCGGGGCGAGGCGGACCTTGGACTGGGTGACGAAGAAGCCCTGGGTGAGGCCGAGCACGATGTTGTCCGGAACGGCGGCCCCCTGGCGCCCGGCGATGTCGCGCAGGAAGGCCCAGAGCGCGGGTGCTTCGGCTGGGGACGCGGCTCGGCCGAGAACGAGCATCGGCTGAGGCGTGAAGGCGGCGAGGGCGCGGCCGAGCTGGCGGACGGAGCTGACGGCAAAGGCAATGGCAGCGAAGGCGAGGCAGAGGCCGGCGATGATAAGCTTCACCTCCCCCGTGTCGATGCTTTGGAGGAACCAGGCGCCGCCAATCTCGAACAATACGGCGCCGGTGATGGAGAGCGCCGTGGCGACGGCGACGGCGCCGAGCAGGGTGGGCAGGATCCGGACGACCGACTGGAAGGCACTGACCAGAGCGGGGCGGGAGGCCCTGCCGTGGCGTGCGCCGGCAGTGGCGGCGGCCAGCGCGGTAACGACGGCGACCAGAGCAAGGGCAGCGGCGCCGGTCGTGAGCCAGGCAGCGGCGGTGCGCGCCTCGTCCACCAGCGCGTCCTGTTTCAGCTCGGCCTGCGCCTCCTGCAGGCGGGCGAGTGCCGTGGTCGCGGTGTAGGTTTGGGTGTCGCCGTTGAACTGGATCGGGGCGTCCGGCCGCCGTGCGGCGAGTTGCTGAAGCCGGCCCACCGAGTCCTGCAGCCGGTCGGCCCGTGCCTCGAACACGGTGGAGGCGCCTTCGACGCGGGTGAGTTGCCAGATCCCGAGGGCGAGGAGGAGGGCCGGCAGGATCAGGGCCACGAGGGGATGTCGCCAGGGGTTACGCGCGCTGGGTCCGCTCATCGTCGGGGTTGGTCCGTGTTGTTGCCGCAACTACGGCGGGAGGGGTGGCGCCGGGTCAATAAACGGGCGCGTGTGGTTGGGCGGGGTTCGTCGATCGGCCGCGCGCGCGGCTCCCTCACCCCGGCCCTCTTGCGAGGGAGAGAGACGCATCTTGATGGTCTAACGGTTCAAGCGCCGATGTCGCGGCGGCAGAAGCCGCCCTCCCACTGCACCCTGTCCACGGCCGCGTAGGCTGCTACACGGGCGGTGGCCGGGTTGGGGCCGACGCCGCAGAGCGTGAGGACGCGGCCGGCAGCGGCGATGACCTGCTCACCACGCAGGGCGGTGCCGGCGTGGAAGACGAGGGCGCCGGGGATTGCGGCGGCGTGGTCCAGGCCGGCGATCACGGTGCCGGTTTCGGGTTCGCCGGGATAGCCGCGCGCGGCCATCACGACGGCGCAACTGGCATCCGGGCGGAAGCGCAGGTCGAAGGCGCCCAGTTCGCCTTCGCAGGTGGCCAGCAAGGCGGGCAGCAGGTCGCTTTGCAGCCTGGCCATCAGCGCCTGGCATTCCGGGTCGCCGAAGCGGACGTTGAACTCGATCAGGGCGGCGCCGGCGTCGGTCAGCATCAGGCCGGCGAAAAGAATACCGCGGAACGGCGTGCCGCGCCGGGCCATTTCGGCCAGTACGGGGCGGATGATGCGGTCCATCGCGGGCGCGGGATCGAACCCGGGGGCGGGAGAGATGGCGCCCATGCCGCCGGTGTTGGGGCCGGTGTCACCGTCGCCAGCGCGCTTGTGGTCGCGGGCGGTGCCGAGGAAGACGGCGTCGTTGCCGTCGCAGAGGGCGAACAGGCTGACCTCCTCGCCGACCAGGCACTCCTCGATCAGCACGGGGCCGGCCGGGATGAGGTGGTCGATGGCGGCGTCCGCCTCGGCCTCGGTCCGGGCGATCACCACGCCCTTGCCGGCGGCCAGGCCGTCCGCCTTGACGACGACGGGGGGAGACCGGCGGCTGGCGAACTCCCGCGCCTCGGTGGCGTCGGTGAAGCGTTCCCATCGGGCGGTCGGGATGCCGGCGGCATCGGCAATCTTCTTGGCGAAGGACTTGCTGCCCTCCAGCTGCGCCGCGGCGGCGGTTGGACCACAACAGGGGATGCCGGCGGCTTGCATCGCGTCCGTGATGCCGGCGACCAGCGGGGCTTCCGGGCCTGGCAGCACCAGGTCGACCGCGTTCTGCAGGGCGAAAGCCACCAGGGCGGCGATGTCCATGATCCCGATCGGGACCAGCTCGGCTAGCGGCGCGATCCCGGGGTTGCCCGGCGCCACCCACAGCTTGGTGAGCAGGGGGGAGGCGGCCAGCGCCCAGGCCAGCGCGTGTTCCCGCCCGCCCGACCCGATCAACAGCACCCTCATCCTTGGCTAAGCCCCCGGCTGTGACGCAATTGCCGTTCAGTGCCGACCGAGATAGTTCCACCAGGCCGCACCGGCGGCGAACGCCGCGATGCCGATACCGGTGCCGGAGATCACGATGCTCCAGGTCTGCCGGACCATCTTGCGGTGTTCCATCGCCATATCGAGCCGCATCTTGTCGATGTTGACCTGCATTTGCTCCACCCTCACCTCGTGCTCGAGTGCTTCCTGAACGGAAGTCAGCGCCATCTTAGCGGTTCCCTGCGCGAGCCGCAGCATAGTCGTCCGGCTGCGGCAGCTTGGTCAACACGCCTCGCGGGCCTAGCTTGATGGCCATGGACACGCAGGCGCCTGGGGCGAACGTCCCCGAATACTCAGTCAGCGAGATCGCCGGTGCCGTCAAACGCACGCTGGAGGGGGCGTTCGGCCGAGTGCGGGTGCGGGGCGAGCTGGTCGAGGTGAAGCGATACAGCTCCGGGCATACCTATCTGTGCCTGAAGGACGAGGGCGGCACGCTGCGCGGCATCATCTGGAAGACGGCGGCGCGCACGGTCGGGCTGAAGCCGGAAGATGGCATCGAGGTCATCGCGACCGGGCGCATCTCGGCCTATGGCGACAAGAGCCAGTTCCAGATCATCATCGAGCGGCTGGAATACGCCGGCGCCGGCGCCATGCTGGCCCGCATCGAGGCGCTGCGGGCGCGGCTGCTGGCCGAGGGCCTGTTCGAGCGCCGCCGCAAGCTGCCGCTGCTGCCCGGCACCATCGGCGTGGTGACCTCCGCCCAGGGCGCCGTGCTGCACGACATCCAGACCACGGTGGCCCGCCGCTTCCCCCGCCCCATCCTGCTCTGGCCGGTGCCGGTGCAGGGCGAGGCCGCGGCCGAGCGCATCGCCGCCGCCATCGCCGG
>CAXSEG010000168.1:0-10051 GCA_964235545.1 uncultured Acetobacteraceae bacterium | reverse complement strand
ACAACGGCGTGGATGTACTGGTGGCTACCCCGGGCCGCTTGCTGGACCACATGAACGACCGCGCGGTGAACCTCGGCAACGTCGAGTTTCTGGTGCTGGACGAGGCCGACCACATGCTGGACCTCGGGTTCATCGTGCCGATCAAGAAGATCGTCTCGTATATTCCCAAGGTGCGGCAGACGCTGTTCTTCTCGGCAACCATGCCGAAGGAGATCGAGAGCCTGGCCGGCGCCCTGTTGCGGGACCCGGTGCACGTCGCCGTGACGCCCGTTGCCAAGACGGCGGACCGGGTGGAACAGACTGTCGTGTTCGTGGAGGCGCCCCGCAAGCGCGCTCTGCTGTCCGCGATCCTGAAGCGGCCGGACATGGGCCGCACGCTGGTGTTCACCCGCACCAAGCACGGCGCGGACAAGGTCGTGCAGCACCTTGAGGCATCGGGCCAGAAGGCGGCGGCGATCCATGGCAACAAGAGCCAGGGGCAGCGTGAGCGGGCCCTGGCCGCGTTCAAGAGCGGCGCCGTGCCGGTGTTGATCGCCACCGACATCGCGGCCCGCGGTATCGACGTTGACGGGATCACCCACGTGATCAACTTCGACCTGCCGAACGTGCCCGAGAGCTACGTCCACCGTATCGGGCGGACGGCGCGGGCCGGGCATGACGGCATCGCGATCAGCTTCTGCGACTCAACGGAACGTTCACATTTGCGCGGTATCGAGAAGCTGATACGCACTCGCTTGCCCGTGGCGGAACCGGACGCCCTGGCTGCCTAGCCGCGACACCGCGCGGGCGACATTGCCGGGGAAGGTCCGTCGATGCCGCCCGTTACCGCTGGCTTGAGCCTGACCCGCCGCGCCGTCCTTGCCGGGGGCGCGTCGGTCTTGACCTCCGCCAGCCCCGTGATGACCGACCCGGGGCTGAACGAGCGGGCCATGGTCGGCAACCGCTTCTTCGGCACCGCGCTGAACGACACGCTCCTGCAGGACGACCGCGCGTACATGAACCGGGTCCGGGCGGAGTGCGGCATCGTCACCGGCGAGACAGCGTTCAAATGGGGCGAGTTGCGGCCCAAGCCGGATGAGTGGAACTGGAAGCCGGCGAATGCCGTGATGGCCTTCGCCGCCCGGCGCGGCATCCAGACCCGCGGCCACACCCTGCTGTGGCACGAACACAATCCGCAATGGCTGATCGATGCGCTGACTCCCGCCACCGCCGAGCGCCTGCTGACTACCCACATCCAGGCGGTAACGGGCCATTGCCGCGACCGGGTCGTGCAGTGGGACGTGGTGAACGAGGTGTTGGAGCCGAAGGACGGCAAGCCGTTCGGCTTCCGGGACACGCTATGGTATCGCGCGATGGGATCCGACTTCCTCCAAACGGCCTTTCACGCCTGCGCCGAGGCGGACCCGCTGGCACTACGGTTCATTAACGATTACGGCCTGGAATACACCTGGCCCGAGCATGAGGCGAAGCGGCAGGACATGCTCGCGTTGCTAGCACGGTTGAAGTCCGGGAACGTGCCGGTGCAGGGATTGGGCTTCCAGGCGCATCTGGAGGCGGGGGTCATCGACCTTGACCAGACGCGGCTGGCCAAGTTCTTCGCCGATGTGGCGTCCATGGGCTACCGGATCGTCATCACCGAATTGGACGTGCGGGACAACCGCATCGAGGGTGACGCCGAAACGCGGGACGCCGCGGTCGCCAGCCACGCGCGCGCGTTCCTGGACGTGGCCCTCGGCTGCCCGGCGGTGATGGGGGTGCTGAGCTGGGGCTTATCGGACCGGCGCACCTGGCTGAATGACGAGATGCCACGAGACGACAAGCAGGCGCAACGGCCGCTGCCGCTGGACGCCAACCTGCGCCGCAAGCCGTTGTGGACGGCGTTGGCCGACGCGTTCGCGGCGGCCCCGGCGAGGGTGTGAGCGGGTTGTACGATGCCGGTCATTTTCCGCTGAATTGATTTCGGTTCCTGTTTAATGCCAACGAAGGCAGCCCTCGGGGGCCGAGGCACGTCCATGTCCTGCGAGACGGGATCGTCGCGAAGTTTTGGCTCTGGCCAACGGTCAAGCTGGCCTTCAATGCAAGGGTGGTTCGGGAGCTTACCGAGATTATCGTGCAACGCCGGAACGAGATCGCGAGGGCATGGGATGACTTCTTCGGTGAAGGCTGAAGCTGTCCACTTCGACCAGGATCGAATGTGGGTAGACTTGTCGGATGGCCACACTTTGGGCGTTCCTTTGGCGTGGTTCCCGCGTCTGCTGCAGGGCTCTCCCGAACAGCGTGAACATGTGTCCATCAGCAGCCGCGGGCTGCACTGGGAAACCTTGGACGAGGATATCTCCGTCGACGGCCTGTTGGCCGGGCGAGGCGACCAGACCCGGCGCACTAAGGCCGTCGAAGCCGCCTGACGGACCGTCTTCTGTTCACATCCAAACTGCGTCTACACTCCTGCCCATGACCACGATCCGCCTCGCCGTCGATATCGGCGGCACCTTCACCGACCTCGCCCTCGAGCAGGGTGGCCGGCGTTTCACCGCCAAGACCCTCACCACCCCGTCGGCACCCGAGGAAGGCGTGCTGACCGGCATCGCCCAGATCCTGCAGCAGGCCGGGCTCGCAGCCAGTGACCTCGGCATGGTGGTCCACGGCACCACGCTGGCGACCAACGCGATCATCGAGCGCAAGGGTGCGGTCACGGCGCTGGTCACGACCGTCGGGTTCCGCGACGTGCTCGCGATGGGCAACGAGAGCCGCTACGACCAATACGACCTGCAGATCCGTCTGCCCGAGCCACTGGTGCCGCGCTACCTGCGCCTGCCGGTGCCGGAGCGGATCGACGCCGCCGGCCGCGTGCTGCTGCCGCTCGATGACGAGGCGGTGCGCGCGCTGATTCCCGTATTGCGGGAGGCTGGCGTGCAGTCGGTCGCGGTCGGCTTCCTGCACTCCTTCACCAACGCCGTGCACGAACAGCGTGCGGGCGCGATCTTGGAGGCGGCGGGCTTCCCCGTGACGCTCTCGTCGGACGTGTCGCCCGAGATGCGCGAATGGGAGCGGTTCTCCACCGCCGCCGCCAACGCCTACGTGCAGCCGTTGATGCAGGGCTACCTCCGCCGCCTGGAACATCAGTTGCGCGCAATGGGCATGAACGCGCCCGTGTTCCTGATGCTGTCCGGCGGCGGGTTGACCACGGTGGACACGGCCTGCCGCTTCCCGATCCGGCTGGTGGAGAGCGGCCCGGCGGGTGGCGCCATCTTCTCCGCCGCCGTCGCCCGCGCCGCCGGGCTGGACCGCGTGCTGTCGTTCGACATGGGCGGCACCACGGCCAAGATCTGCCTGATCGACGACGGCGAGCCGCAGACCTCCCGCGCGTTCGAGGTGGCGCGGATCGGGCGGTTCAAACGCGGCTCCGGCCTGCCGCTGCGAATTCCTGTGATCGAGATGGTGGAGATCGGCGCCGGCGGCGGCAGCCTGGCGCACCTGGACACGCTCGGCCGCATCGCCGTCGGGCCGGAATCGGCGGGGGCGATGCCCGGCCCCGCCTGCTACGGCCGCGGCGGCACCCAGCCCGCGGTGACGGACGCCAACCTGATGCTCGGCCGCTATGACCCGGCGCGCTTTGCCGGCGGCACGATGGCGCTGGACACGGCGGCGGCCAGTGCCGCGCTGGACCGTGCGGTGGGCCAGGCGCTCGGCGTGGACAGCGGGGCCGCTGCCGGCGGCGTGGTGGAGATGGTGGACGAGACCATGGCCAACGCCGCCCGCATCCATGCCATCGAGAGTGGCAAGACCTTCGCCGGCCGCACCGTGATCGCGTTCGGCGGCGGTGGCCCGGTGCACGCCTGCCGCGTCGCGGAGAAGATCGGTGCCGACCGCATCATCGTCCCGCCCGGCGCCGGGGTGGGCAGCGCCATCGGCTTCCTGCGCGCACCGGTCGGCTACGAGGTGGTCCGCAGCCGCTACGCCCGGCTCGGCCGGTTCGATGGCGCAGCAGCGGACGACCTGCTGGCGGCGATGGCGGCCGATGCCGCCGCCGTGGTGGAACCGGGCCGCTTCAGCGCGCCCACCCGCACCACGCGCACCGCGTTCATGCGCTATGTCGGCCAGGGACACGAGATTCCCGTGCGCCTGGCAGACGGCAAGCTGGACGCCGCCGCCATGCGCGCCGCGTTCGATGCGGCTTATGCCCGCTTCTACGACCGCCCGGTACCCGGTTCGGATGTGGAGGTGATGAGCTACGCCGTCTCCGTCGCGACCGAAGTGGCGCCGCAGGTGGACCCGGCGCCCCCGACCCGCGCGCCCGAGCCGCCGCGCAGCCAGGCCGTCCGCGACCCGGTGAGCGGCGAGGTCACTGCCTGGCCGGTGCACGACCGCGCCGCCTTGCCGCCGGGCACGGTGGTGCCGGGCCCCGCGATCATCGCGGAGGACGAGACGTCCACCCTGGTCGGCGCCGCCTGGTCCGCCGAGGTGGACGTAAACGGATTGCTCGTGCTGAGCCGCGCACCGTAAACGAACTCCCCCTCCCCTTGTGGGAGGGGGGCGGGGGAAGGGTGGCCACGCGTGACATCAGTGCCGCTCGCACCCCTCCCCTAGCCCCTTCCACAAGGGGAGAGGGACGTCCTTCTTGTGCCTACCAGGGCGGAGCAAGAGGCTCGCCGGCCTAAACCATCCCCCTGTTCCACATCTATCCACA
The DNA here is from genome assembly GCA_964235545.1 of uncultured Acetobacteraceae bacterium. Lineage (GTDB taxonomy): Bacteria > Pseudomonadota > Alphaproteobacteria > Acetobacterales > Acetobacteraceae > LMUY01. The sequence continues at coordinate 5,364 of CAXSEG010000168.1, read as the reverse complement.
GGCCATTTCCTGCACGGCCGCCCCCGGCTCGGCTATGCTGCGCTCCCCATGAACAGTTTCGACACCCCCCTTCTCGGCCTCTCGCAACGGATGCCGCCGTCCAACACCCAGGCGGAGCAGGCGTTGCTCGGGGCGTTGCTCGCCAACAACAAGGCCTTCGAGCGCGTCGCGGAGTTCCTGGCGCCGGAGCATTTCGCCGACGCCATCCATGGCCGCATCTTCGCAGCCATCCACCGCCGGGTGAACAACGGCCAGTTGGCCGACGCGATCACCCTGCGGGCGGAGTTCGAGCATACCGGCGTGCTCGATGAGGTGGGGGGCACCGCCTATCTCAGCCAGTTGCTGACCGCGATGGTGGGCATCATCAACGCCGGCGAGTACGGCCGCGCCATCCACGACGCCTGGCTGCGCCGCGAATTGATCGAGGTGGGCGAGGAGGTCGTCAACAACGCGTTCGGCGCCGACGCGGAACTGGACGGCAAGCAGCAGGTGGAGGCGGCCGAGCAACGGCTGTTCGAGATCGCGGACAAGGGTGCGGCGGGCAGCACCGGCCTGGTCATCTTCGAGAAGGCACTGACGGCTGCCATCCAGGGTGCCGAACGCGCGTTCCACCGTTCAGGTCATGTGTCTGGCCTGTCCACGGGACTGCGCGATTTGGACAAGAAGACGGGCGGGCTTCACCCATCGGATCTGTTGATCATCGCCGGGCGGCCCGGCATGGGCAAATCGGCGCTTGCGACCAAGATCGCGTTCGGCGCGGCCCGGGCCCTCTTGGCCGATAGCCGCGCTGCCGACGGGACCGAGCAGGTGCCGAAGGGATCGGTCGCCCTGTTCACGCTCGAGATGAGCGCCGAGCAATTGGCACTCCGCCTGCTCGCCGAGGAGGCTCGGGTCTCCGCCGACCGCATCCGCCGTGGTGAGATCGCGCAACGCGACTTCGACCGCTTCGTGCAGGTCAGCCGGGAGATCGCCGGGCTGCCGCTGCATATTGACGAGACGCCGGGCATCTCGGTCTCGGCGCTGCGCACGCGTTGCCGCCGATTGAAGCGCACGGCGGGGCTCAGCCTGGTGATCGTGGACTACCTGCAGCTGATGCGCCCGTCCGCCGGCACCAAGCCGGAGAGCCGGGTGCTGGAGATCAGCCAGTTCACCCAGGGGCTGAAGGCCATTGCCAAGGAAATGGCGATCCCGGTCATAGCGCTATCCCAGCTCTCCCGCGCGGTGGAGCAGCGGGAGGACAAGCGGCCACAGCTCTCAGATCTGCGCGAGTCGGGCACCATCGAGCAGGACGCCGATTGCGTGATGTTCGTCTACCGCGACGAATACTACCTGCAGCAGCGCGGCCCGAAACAGTCCCATTTCGAGTCGGACGACAAATTCAACAGCGCGATGGACAAGTGGCAGCAGGATATGGAACGTGTCCACAACCGTGCGGAGCTCCTGATCGAGAAGCAGCGTCACGGTCCGACGGGGAAGATCGACCTACTATTCGAAGGCGAGTTCACCCGGTTCGCGGACCTGGATCTGGCCCATAACGAGCCTTGAGGCTGACGACACTCCGGCCTAGCCGACCATCCACAGATGCAGGGCGAGGCAGCTGCCGATGGCGAGGCCCGCCTCCAGGGTGAGGATCAGGAGGTCGCCGAGGGTAATCTTGCCGACGGTCGCGCGGGCAGGTCTGGTCGTGTTAGGCATCGTATAGCGTCCTTCGTAGCGCGGGCAATGCGCCCGAACGCAACATGGACGGTTTGCGAGCTACAAGGAACGCGCAGGATGACCGTATCATTCATGCGCGTTGAGCATAGGTCGCGGTGCTTGGAAGGAAGCTGGCTCCTAGCCCGGGCGGTAGTCCAGGCGATTGGCCATCCAGGCGTGCAGTGCCAGTTGGGCCGGCGCATCGGCGGCGACGGCGGCCGTGCTGGCGTTGGCAGCCGGGGCGGGCAGCGCGCGCACGCCCAGCGCCGCCGCCGCGGCCTGCACCGCGCCGCTGTTTGCCGCCTGGGCCGCCGCCCGCCGCCATAGCGCTACGATCGAGGCGGGGGTCAGCTGCGGCAGGACCATGGCGATGTCCAGGTCCGACGCGGCGGCGATGGCGAACCAGGCCCGGCGCAACGCCCCGTCGCCCCCGCGCTGGGCCAGCAGCTCGGACACCGTCGGCACGTCGGTGAACGCCGGGTCACGCTGGCGATTGCCGGCCTCGTCCACACAGCCGAAGGAGCAGAGGGGCAGCGCGCCAGCACTGGCGAGCGTCTGCAGCAACTCGCGCACGCCTCGCCCGCGCAGGCACACCGCATCCACCTGGCCCTGCACCAGCGCCGCAGCCGCGGCCCCCTCCGACAGGCCGAACACCGGCGACCACGCGACGCCCAACAAGTCCAGCGCCAGCAGCGCCGGCAGGTCCGGGCCGTCCACGCTCGAGGCGGCCAGCCGCATTGGCGTGCCACTCAGCGCCATCGCGGCCGGCACGCGGCTGACCACCAGCCCAGGCGTGACGCCGGCCAGCGCTGGAACCCAATGCGCCGTGTCGAACCGGGCACGCGGGTCCCCGACCAGCCAGGCCATCGCGGCCGAACCCGGCAGCAACAGCGCGGTGCTGCCGTCCGGGGCGATCCGTGCCTCGAACACGTTGGCGGCAGTCACGCCGTCGACCCCGCCCACCATATCCTTGCGCAATGCGGTGCCGGGGGGCAGCGCGCGGACGAGTGCCGGCGTCAGCCAATCCGCCCAGGATCCGGCCGGACCGCCGCCGGGGCCGCCGACCAGCAGCGTCGCCCCATCCGCGAAGGGATTGACTGGAAACGGGTTGGGCGGCGCGGGGTTGGCCCGTAGTGGGCTTGACAGGCCACCGAGTGCGGCGGCCCCGGCCGAACCGAGGAAAAGGCGACGCGTGGACACTGTCTTCAAAGGGTTATGGTCCCTGGATTGGAGTCCCTTGGGGAGGTGGTCCCATGTCTTGGCCAAGCTGCAGTCCTAGCGGGGATGAGCGCCCACGCCAAATCAGACATCGTAGCCAACCACGGACTCGAACGGCACGCTCAGCTTGCTGCGGCCGGCCAGGAAATTCAGCTCGATCAGGCAGGCGGCGCCCGGCACCTCCGCCCCCACTTCCTGCAGCAGCGTGATGCTGGCCGCGAGCGTGCCGCCGGTGGCCAGCAGGTCGTCCACCACCACCACCCGCTGGCCGGGCCGCACCGCGTCGGCCTGGATCTCCAGCCGGTCCGTGCCGTATTCCAGCGCGTAGTCGTGGCCGATCACGCGGCCCGGCAGCTTGCCGCGCTTGCGCAGCATCACGAAGCCGCAGCCTAGCTTCAGCGCAAGCGGGGCGGCGAGCAGGAAGCCGCGCGATTCGACCCCGGCGAGCAGGTCCGGCTGCCACCTTCGGACCAGGTTCGCCATCCGCCCCATCGCCACCTGCCAGGCATCCGGATGCCGCAGCAGGGTGGACACGTCGTAGAACAGGATGCCCGGCTTGGGGAAATCCGGGATGGCGGCGATGTGGTCCTTGAGGTCCATCGGGGTCTCCTCGCTGTCTGGCCGGGTGGCGCGGCCGGTCCCTATAGCCGGGCCAGCGGCGTTGCGCTAACCCGGGCCCATGTCCCGCCCCTTTGCCGCCAGCCTACTGGGCATCGCCTTCATCGTCGCCTACGTCGCCGCGGCGGTCACCCTGCCGGACGTGCTGCCCGGGCACTGGCTCGTGCAGGCCGTGTACTTCCTGGTCGCCGGCGTGGTCTGGGTGTTTCCGATCCGCTGGCTAATGCTGTGGAGCGTGTACAAGCGCTGACCGCTTCATCAGAGCGTCATAACCCTGTAACCGGGATGTAACGTCCAGCGACTAATCCCCCAAGACAATCGGGAGTGCACCAAATGCTTCGCCGTTCTCTGCTGGGGGGCGCTGCCGCCCTCGCCGTCGCGCCATCGGCCGTGCGGGCCCAAGCCGGCAGGACCCGCTTGGTGTTCTGGCACGCGATGACGGCGGCGCTGAACGAGGAGGTGAACCGGCTCGCGACCGCTTTTAACGCGTCGCAGACCTCCTATGAAGTCCAGCCGGTGTTCAAGGGCACCTATGCCGAGACGCTGACCGCCGCCATCGCCGCCTTCCGCGCCGGGCAGGCCCCGAACCTGGTGCAGGTGTTCGAGGTCGGCACCGGCACGATGCTGGCCGCGGGGGCGGCGGTGAAGCCGGCCTGGCAGCTTATCGAGGAGACGGGTGCGGTGATCACGCCGGACGCCTACATCCCCGCCGTACGCGGTTATTACAGCCTGGCGGACGGGCGGATGGCCTCCGTGCCGTTCAACTCCTCCACCGCCGTGATGTGGATCAACCAGGACGCGTTCGAGAAGGCCGGGCTCGACCCGGCGAAGCCGCCCGCCACGTATGACGAGGTGCAGGCCGCCGGCGAGGCGATGAAGTCCAGGAACGCCGTGGCGATCCCGATCTCCACCGGCTGGTTCTCCTGGATCCAGCTCGAGGAATACGCCGCGATCCACAACATCGCCTTCGCAACCGAGGGCGACGGGTTCGACGGGCTGGGCGCGCAGCTGAACCTGAACAAACCCGAGTTCGTCAAGCAGCTGCAGCGCTTCCTGGATTGGCAGAAGGCCGGCTTCTTCAAATATGGCGGCCGCGACAGCCAGGCGGACAGCGTGTTCCTGTCGGGCCAGGCGGGCATCGGGTTCAACAGCTCGGGCGAACGCGGGGACCTCATCAAAAGCGCGCAGTTCAAGTGGGCGCCCGCCTACCTGCCGTATGACCCGGCGATCACCCAGCAGCCAATCAACTCCATCATCGGCGGCGCCAGCCTGTGGACGATGACGGCCCCGAACCGGCCGGCCGAGGAGTACAAGGGCGTCGGCGCCTTTCTTGCGTTCCTCGCCACGCCGGAGAATGCCGCCACCTGGCACCAGCACACCGGCTACGTACCCGTCACGCTGGCCGGCTACGAACTCAGCAAGCAGCAGGGCTACTACACCAAGAATTCCGGCACCGAGTTGCCGATCCAGCAGCTGACCCGCGGCACCGTGACGGTGAACAGCCGCGGCCTGCGCCTGGGCCGGCTGCCGGAGATCCGCAACATCATCTACGAGGAAGTGGAGAAGGTGCTGCAAGGCCAGCAGACGGCGCAGGCCGCGATGGACAGCGCCACCACCCGCGGCAACCGCGTGCTGCGCGAGTTCGAGAAATCCGCCAAGACCTGATGCCCCGGCCCGGGTGCGGCGCCTAGACCATGCGTCGCACCATCTTCCCCGGCTGGGTCCTGCCCGTGGGCCTCGTGCTGCCGCAGCTCGCGCTGACGGTGGTGTTCTTCCTGCTGCCGGCGGGCGAGGCGGTGTGGTCCAGCTTCATCCGCACCGATCCCTTCGGCT
>CAXSEG010000167.1:0-10080 GCA_964235545.1 uncultured Acetobacteraceae bacterium | reverse complement strand
ATCTATGGCCGCTGCCGCAGCTTTCCTGGCAGGCAAGCTGCAAGGCGGTACGCGACGACTTGCTGCGTAGACCGGGCGGCCCAACGAACGGAGACACGATGCAGAACGCCGAGCCGATCTGGACGCTGGTCGATGCCAAGAAGGACGAGTTGATCGCCCTGTCCGACCGGGTCTGGGGCATGCCCGAGACTTGCTACACCGAGAAGCAATCGGTTGCCGAGCATGTCGGCGAGCTGCATCGTCAGGGCTTCCAGGTCACCGAGCACGTCGCCGGCATCCCAACCGCCGTGGTCGGCGAGGCAGGTGCGGGTGGCCCGGTGATCGCGTTCCTCGGCGAATACGACGCGTTGCCGGGGCTGAGCCAGGAGGCGGGGGTCGCCGAGCACCGGCCCGTGCCCGGCAACGGCAACGGGCATGGCTGCGGCCACAACCTGCTGGGCTCCGCCGCCATGCTGGCCGCGACCGCGATGAAGGACTGGCTGGCCGAGACGGGAACGCCGGGCCGCGTGCGCTATTACGGCTGCCCAGCGGAAGAGGGCGGCGCCGCCAAGGCCTTCATGGTCCGCGCCGGGGCGTTCAGCGACGTGGACATTGCCATCACCTGGCACCCGAACGCGTTCAACGAGGTGGCACCCGCCTTGGCGTTGGCCAACACGCGCGTCGATTTCGCCTTCCGCGGCCGCGCCTCCCACGCCGCCGCGGCCCCGCATCTGGGCCGCTCCGCGCTGGACGCGGTGGAGCTGATGAATGTCGGCGTGAACTACATGCGCGAGCACATGCCGTCCGACGCGCGGATTCACTACGCAATGATTGATGGCGGTGGGATCGCGCCCAACGTGGTGCAGGCGAAGGCGCGGGTGCGCTACTCGGTCCGCGCGGCCGACCTGCCTACGATGCTGACCCTGCTGGAGCGGGTGAAGAACGTGGCCCGCGGGGCCGCGCTGATGACGGAGACGGAGGTGGATATCCACGTCCTCGCTGCCGTGTCCAACCTGCTGGCCAACCCGCCGCTGGAACAGGCCATGTATGAGGCGATGGTGCGGCTGGGCCCGCCCGAGTGGGACGACGCCGACCGGGCGTTCGCGCGAGACATCCAGGGCACGCTGGCGCCGGAGGACCTGTCCACGGCGTACCGCCGGGTCGGGGCGGCGCCGAAGCCGGATGCGCCGCTGCATGACGGGATCGTGCCGATGGACTCGCACCGGCAGCCGATGATCGGCTCGACCGATGTGGGGGACGTAAGCTGGGTGGTGCCGACGGTGCAGGCGCATGCCGCGACCTACGCGGTGGGCACGCCGGGCCACTCCTGGCAGCTGACGGCGCAGGGCAAGGCGGCGGCGGCGCATAAGGGCATGGTGTTCGTGGCCAAGGTGATGGCGGCGACCGCGGTGGACGCGGTGCAGCACCCGGGGCTGATCGAGCGTGCCAAGGCCGACCTGGCCGCCCGCACCGCAGCGCACCCGTATCAGAGTCCGGTGCCGGAGGGCGTGGAGCCGCCGATCGCTGCCATGTCCCTGGCGGCGTCCTGATGGACACGATGCTGCCAGCCGGGGGGAACCCGGCAATTGAGACGATGCTGTCCCGCGCCACCAACGGTGCCCTGCGGGACCCTGCGCCGGACGGGGCGGAACTGGAGCACATCGTCGCCGCCGGGCTGCGCGCGCCGGACCATGGCAAGCTGCGGCCGTGGCGCTTCATGGCGATCCGGGGCGCGGCGCGGCAGCGCTTCGCCGATGTGTGCATCGCGGCGATGCGGGCGCGCGAGCCTGACGCGACGGAGGCGGAGGCGGAGCGGATGCGCGGCAAGCTCACTGCGCCACCGCTCATCCTGGTGCTCGGCATGCACGTGACGCAAACGCCGAAGGTGCCCGAGACCGAGCAGGTGCAAGCGGTCGCGGCGGCGGCGATGAACGTGCTGAATGCGGCGCACGCGCTGGGCTACGCCGGCAAGTGGGTGAGCGGGCCGAATGCCTACGACCCGGCCGTGGCCGCGGCCCTCGGCTTCACGGCGCCGGACCGGGTGGTGGGGTTCCTGTATCTGGGCACGCCGGCCGAACCGCCGTTCCCGATCCGCCGGCCTGCTTTGGCGGAGCACCTGAGAGAGTGGGTGGGGGCTGAGATCTAGTACGGCGTTTTTGGAAACGCTGCCCGTAACCTTCGTGCGTGTGTCAGTGGGATGCCAAAGCGCATCACACCCTACGGCGCTGCAACGACAGCGGGCGGATATTCGCCTATGAGGGATAGGACGACGGCCAGCCCAAGCGGCGAACGGCAGGTGACATCATGCGACCATCCGGTGGGCCGGGGTGATGGCCACGACGATCTCCACCGCTGCCGCGACGGCCAGCGCTGCCAGGGCGGCCACGAACATCGCGTCGTAGCCGGCACGGCTGTAGAGCCAGGCCATGCCATAGGTTCCGGCGGCCTGCCCGATCGCCCAGGCGACCGTTGCTTGGGTCCAGCCGCGCTGGCGTGCCGCCGAGTCGGCGCCCGAGCGTAGCCCGATGCGGCCCAGCATGGCGGCCGTGGCTCCGGACACCACCAAGCCTCCGGCCAATGCGGACAGTCCGAGCCCGGCCGCGCCACTGGGCAGCAGCAGCAGCACCAGGGCGAGGGCCTCGGCGCCCATCGCCACGCGGAACGCCGTTTCCGGACCGACGCGGTCGACGATCCGCCCGGCGGTGACCGGCCCGCACAGCGCGCCGGCGCCGAACACGACCCAGGCCAGCGATCCGGCATCCAGCCCGCGCCCGAGCCCGCGTGCGACGAAGTCCACCAGGAACACCATGTGCGGCGACAATCCGACGGCGCAGAGCCCGTAGCTGAGGCATACCGCGCCGTAGCGCCGTCCGGCACCCCCGACGGACGGCGCCGGCGGCGTGCCGCCCGTCCAGCCGCCCCAGGCGAACAGGGTCAGCGCCAGGGAGGTCACGGCCAGACCCAGCCAGGCCTCCGTCAGCCCCCAGCGGATCAGCAGCGGGACCAGCGTGCCCGAGGCCGCGATCCCGATCCCCACCCCCGTCACGATCAGCCCGCCCGCCAGCCCGCGCCGGCCATGCGGCACCTGCGCCAGTGCGACGGAGGGTGCGAGGATCATCAGCACTCCGCCGACGATGCCGGACAGCAGGCGCCAGGCGAAGAACCAGGCGAACGGGGTGGGCACGCAGCAGGCGGCGAGCGACACGGCGGCGGCCAGCATCGCCCCACGCAGCACTGTGGCGGCGCCGAAGCGTTGCCCCAGCCCGCGCGCGACCAGCGCCCCGCCCAGATACCCGAGCAGGTTGGCCGCGCCCAGGTAGGCGGCATCGCTCGCCGAGAACCAGCCGCTTGCGATCACCGCCGGCAACAACGGCGCATAGGCGAAGCGCGCCAGCCCGTTGCCCACCAGCAGCGCCGCCATCGCCGCGGTGACGACACGCCAGGGCATGCGGTCCGTTTGGGTCATTGCCGCAGACTATGCAGTTCGGGGCTCCCCGCGACACGAGCGGAGTGGCAGCTCCCTCTCCCGTCCTTCACGGGAGAGGGAGAAAGGTTCAGGCCGACGCCGCGGCATCCTTGAAAGCAGCTTGCTGCTCCGGCGTGGCGGCGCGTTGGTGCAGCGCCTGCCATTCCTTGTAGGGCATGCCGTAGACGATCTCCCGCGCGTCCGAGTCGGTCAGGATCACGTCGCGTGACTCGCCGGCCTCGCGGTACCAGCGGCTGAGGCAGTTGCGGCAGAAGCCGGCCAGGTTCATCAGGTCGATGTTCTGCACGTCCGTCCGCTCGCGCAGATGCTCCACCAGGCGGCGGAACGCGGCGGCCTCCAACTCGGTGCGGGTGGCGGGGTCGATCGGGGTCATGGCTTATCCTCCTCCGGACCAGATATGGCGGCTCGCCCCTGCCTCCGCCATAGTGCCGGGCATGGGATGGGACGACACTACGGCGCGGCGGTTCCTGACGGAGCTGTTCGCCGCCGCCGTCCGCGCGGCGGATCCGGCTGCCGTGTTGGCGGCCCATCTGCCGCCCAAGCCGGCCGGGCAGTGCATCGTGGTCGGCGCCGGCAAGTCCGCCGCCACCATGGCCGCCGCGCTCGAGGCTGCCTGGCCGGACGTGCCCCTGCGCGGCACCGTGGTCACCCGCTACGGCCACGCCGTGCCCACGCGGCATATCCGGGTGATCGAGGCCAGCCATCCCGTGCCGGACGCCAACAGCGAGGCCGCGGCGCACGCGCTGCTGGCCGAGGTGGCGGGGCTGGGCCCGGCGGACCTGGTGCTGGCGCTGATCTCGGGTGGCGGCTCGGCGCTGGCATCGTTGCCCGGCCCGGGGCTGACGCTCGCGGACAAGCAGGCGGTGAACGCCTCGCTGCTGGCCTGCGGGGCACCGATCGGGGTGATGAACGCGGTCCGCAAGCACCTGTCCGCCATCAAGGGCGGGCGGCTGGCAGCGGCGGCGGCCCCGGCCCGGGTGGTGAGCCTGGTGATCAGCGACGTGCCCGGTGACGATCCCGGCACCATCGCCAGCGGGCTGACCGTGCCGGGCACCCCATCGCGCGAGGCGGTGCGGGCCATGGTGCTGGATTACGGCGTCCGCCTGCCTCCAGCTGCCGCGGCGCTGCTGGCCGGGGAGGATAACCTGCCGCCGCCCGCCACCCAGGCGGATGTCCGGATGATCGCCACGCCCGCCATGGCGCTTGCCGCCGCCGCCGCGAGCGCCGCCCGCGCCGGGGTGACGCCGCTGATCCTGGGCGACGCGCTGGAAGGGGAGAGCCGCGAGCTGGGCACCGTGCTCGCCGGTATCGCCCGCAGCGTGCGGACCCATGGCCAGCCGCTGCCGGCGCCCTGCGTGCTGCTTTCGGGCGGCGAGACCACGGTCACGATCGGGAGCGGCCCGGCCGGGCGCGGCGGGCGCAATACCGAGACGCTGCTCGGCCTGGCGGTGGCGTTGCAGGGGGCCGCGCGCATCTGGGCAGTGGCCGGCGACACCGACGGCATCGACGGCACGGAGGATGCGGCGGGTGCGCTGGTGACACCCTCCACGCTGGCGCGAGCCGCGGCCGCCGGGATCGATCCCATCGCCTGCCTCCGCGCGCATGACAGCTACACGCTGTTCGACGCCTTGGGGGATTTGCTGCGCACCGGGCCGACGCTCACCAACGTGAACGATTTCCGCGCCATCCTTGTCGTTTGAACGACGGAGCACTCCCCATGGCCAATCAAAGCAAGCTGCGCCGCCGCCGGCGCACCAAGATCGTGGCCACCCTCGGCCCGGCGAGCAGCACGGCCGAGATGCTGGGCCGCCTGTTCCGCGGCGGGGCGGACGTGTTCCGGCTGAACTTCAGCCACGGCAGCCACGACGACCATGCCGCCCGCATCGCCATGATCCGCGCGCTGGAGGCGGAGATGGGCCGCCCGATCGGCATCCTGGCCGACGTGCAGGGGCCGAAGCTGCGCGTGGGCCGCTTCCAGGCCGGGCGCGTCGCGCTGCAGACCGGGCAGAGCTTCCGGCTCGACCTGTCCCCCGTGCCCGGCGACACACGCCGCGTGCAGCTGCCGCATCCGGAGATCATGGCGGCGGCCGGGATCGGCACGACCCTGCTGCTGGACGATGGCAAGCTGCGCCTGCGCGTGGCCCGCAAGCGCGACGACCACCTGGAATGCGAGGTCGTCACCGGCGGGCCGCTGAGTGACCGCAAGGGCGTCAACGTGCCGGACGTGGTGCTGCCGATCCCCGCTTTGACCAAGAAAGACCACGAGGATCTGCGGTTCGCGCTCGACCACGGGGTGGACTACATCGGCTTGTCTTTCGTGCAGCGGCCGGAAGACGTGGCCGAGGCGCGCGCCATCGCCGACGGCCGCGCCTGGATCATGACCAAGCTGGAGAAGCCGCAGGCGCTGGACAATCTGGACGGCATCCTCGCGCTGTCGGATTGCGTGATGGTCGCCCGCGGCGACCTCGGTGTGGAGCTGCCGCCGGAGGAGGTGCCGATGGCGCAGAAGCGGATCGTGCGCGAGGCGCGGCGGCGCGGCATCCCCGTGGTGGTGGCGACGCAGATGCTGGAGAGCATGATCAGCGCCCCCGCCCCGACCCGCGCCGAAGCCAGCGATGTGGCGACCGCGGTGTATGACGGGGCGGACGCCGTCATGCTGTCGGCCGAGACTGCAGCCGGGCAATATCCTTACGAGGCGGTGAACATGATGGACCGCATCATCGACCGGGTGGAGCAGGACCCCACCTGGCGCGACCTCTGCGAGACCAGCCGCCCGCCGCCGGAGCAGACGGTGGCCGACGCCATCGCGGACGCGGCCCGGCAGATCAGCAAGACGATCGGCGCCCGGGCGATCGCGGCCTACACCGTCTCCGGCTCGACAGCACTGCGGATTGCACGGACCCGGCCGGACTGCCCCGTGCTCGGCCTGACCACGGAGCAGGTGACGGCGCGCCGGATGGCGGTGGTGTGGGGCGTGCACGCCGTGGTGACGCCGGAGACGAGCACGATGACGGACACGGTGAACCGCGCCGCCCGCACCGCGCGGACCGAGGGGTTCGCTGCGGCCGGGGACAGGGTGGTGGTGGCCGCCGGCGTGCCGTTCGGCCAGGCGGGCACCACGAACGCGCTGCGGGTGGCCAACGTGCGGTAACCTGGCTGGTGTGAGGCAGGGTTGCGAGAAGCGCTTGGAATGAGAAAAGAAATCCCCCTCCCACAAGGGGAGGGGGAGTAGAATAGACGTGGGCTCGCCGTGATGGCGATGTTTGGCGTAGTCTGCCGGCTTCGTCACGGAGCGCGCTGCCCATGTTTATGACCCGGCCCGAGATCACCGGCACGTTCGGCGTGGTCGCGACCACGCACTGGCTTGCAAGCGGAGTCGGGCAGGCGGTGCTGGAGCGGGGCGGCAACGCGTTCGATGCGGCCGTGGCGGCGGCGTTCACGCTGCAGGTGGCCGAGCCCCACCTGAACGGCCCGGGTGGCGACGCGCCCATCATCATCCACGACGCCAAGACCGGCCGGCAGCGGGTGATTTGCGGCCAGGGCCCCTCCCCCGCCGCCGCCACGCAGGCGGCGTTCGCGGCGCTCGGGATGGACCTGATCCCGGCCACGGGGCTGCTGCCGGCGGTGGTGCCGGGGGCGTTCGGTGCCTGGTGCCTGCTGCTGCGGGATTGGGGCACGTGGGAGCTGGCGGACGTGCTCGCCTTCGCGATGGGGTATGCCGAGCACGGCGTGCCGCTGGTGCCGCGGGTTCCCGCCACCATCGAGGGCGTGCGCCCGCTGTTCGAGGCGGAGTGGCACAGCAGCGCCGCCATCTGGCTACCCGGCGGCGAGGTGCCCCGGGTGGACAAGCTGTTCGCCAACCCAACCCTGGCCGCCACCTGGCAGCGCGTGCTGCGGGAGGCCGTGGGGGCATCGCGCGAGGACCGGATCGAGGCGGCGCGCCGGGCCTGGTACGAGGGCTTCGTGGCAGAGGCGATCGGCGGGTTCTGCGCCGGGTTCGCGGCGATGGACGTCTCCGGCCGGCGTAACCGCGGCCTGCTGACGGCGCAGGACATGGCGGCGTGGCACCCGACGGTGGAGGACCCGCTGCGGTTCGACTACGCCGGGCACACGGTGCTGAAATGCGGGCCGTGGAGCCAGGGGCCGGTGATGCTGCAGCAGCTGGCCCTGCTCGCCGGGTTCGACATCGCGGCGATGGACCCGGTCGGCGCCGAGTTCGTGCACACCGTGATGGAGTGCATGAAGCTCGCCTATGCCGACCGCGAGGCGTTCTACGGCGACCCGGCGTTCTCCGACATCCCGATGGCGGCGTTGCTGTCCCCCGCCTACAACGACGCGCGGCGCAAGCTGGTGTCGGACGAGGCGTCATTCAGGCTGCGGCCGGGTGCTATCGGCAATCACTCGCCCTGGGTGGACCACGAGGCGGCCTCGCGTGCCGACCACCTGACCCGTGCACCCGGCGCCGGGGAGCCGACGGTGGCGCGGATGGGCGTGATCGGCGCGGACACGGTGCATATCGACGTGATCGACCGGTGGGGCAACATGGTGAGCGCCACGCCGTCCGGGGGTTGGCTGCAATCCTCGCCGGCGGTGCCGGGCCTAGGCTTCTGCCTCGGCACGCGGGGGCAGATGTTCTGGCTGCGGCCGGACCTGCCGAACAGCCTGCTGCCCGGCAAGCGCCCGCGCACGACGCTGTCACCCTCGATGGCGCTGCGGGACGGGAAAGCGTGGATGGCGTTCGGCACGCCGGGTGGCGAGCAGCAGGACCAGTGGTCTGCGATCTTCTTCCTGCGCCGGGTGCATCATGGGCTCGGCATCCAGGCGGCGATCGATATGCCGTCCTTCCACACCGAGCACTGGCCCAGCAGCTTCTGGCCTCGCATTGCCCGGCCGGGGAAGCTGGTGCTGGAGGGGCGGTTCAGTGCGGCGGTGCGCGACGAGTTGGCCCAGCGTGGGCATGACGTGACGATGGGGGAGGACTGGTCCGAGGGGCGGCTGTCAGGGGCGGATGTGGTGGACGGAGTGATGCATGCGGGGGCGAACCCGCGGGGGATGCAGGGGTATGCGGTGGGGCGGTAGCAAGGTGCAGGGGCGTTGCAGGTTGGCAGAACGATTCAGCAGCGCTTGCTTCTGGAAAGCAGACATTCGGCCGTAACTTCTAGGACGCACAAGGCTGTGACATACATGGACATTCAGCATCCTCGAAAGTCTTGATTTGTGGTCCGATGCCCGATGTTCTCCTATTCTGGACTTGCCAGTTCAATTTTCGACTAAGCCTCAGAGCAAATACGAGATAGGGAAGTTCATAGGCCAATACCAAAACCAAAAGTCCGGCTTGGTAGTAATCAGTGCGAGTTGACTGATTTGAGCTGATCATCAGATAAATGTGTATGAACCTTATTGTTGATAGAACGATTACAAAAGGCGAGTGGGCTGCCACGAATAGTACGAGTAGCTTGATTGTCTTCTCGTTTGGTAACATATAAACTTACAATTGTGTGATCACAGACCGCTATCCATAAGGCCCCATTATGTGACGATAGAATTCCGAGGTCCGGTAGGGCGAGAGCGGCGTGTTCGGTTAATAACGAGCTTCAAATTCCACGGGAGCGGCGAGCCAATCACGCCCGTAGATGGTCCGGCACCGTCATCCCGAGCCGCGTTGGCACGTCCCAAACCTCCCGCACCGAGCGGACTGGCTTGAACCCCGTCCGCAGATAGGTCGGCAGCGCGCGCGGATGATCGGCCGTGCAGGTGTTGACGGTTAGGCCGCGGGCGCTGGTGGCGAAGGCTTGGTCCACCGCGGCGCGAAGGAAGGCCCGGCCTAGCCCGCTGCCGACGGATTGGGGCATGAGGCCGAAATAGCTGAGGTTCACGTCCGGCTTGGCCCGGCCGTCCAGTTCGAAGAACCCGGCCGGCTCGCCGCCGCGATACAGGACGTGCACGCTGACCGCCGGGTCGTGCAGGATGCCGGTCAACGCGGAGTCCGGAAGGGCGCGGCGCAACCACCAAAGGTAGGGCGCGCCGACGGTGTCGTAGAGGTAGCGGTAGAACGGCACGCTGGAGCGGGCGAGGCGGACGAGGCTGGTGTCGGCGGGGAGCGGCGGCACGGGGGTGGCGGGCGGACGCTCCATGCGGAGGAACGTCACCGTCACCGCGGCGCGGGTGGAGGGCTGCACGCCTAGGGCCTGGCGGCGCAGCAAGGCTGCACTCCAGCTGCCGTGGGATCCAAAGTACCCTCACCCCTGCCCTCTCCCAAAGGGAGAGGAAGAAGGACGCGTGGCGGGAGCACCTGCTAATCGTCGAGGAAGGAGCGCAGCTTGCGGCTGCGGCTCGGGTGTTTCAGCTTGCGCAGCGCCTTGGCCTCGATCTGGCGGATGCGCTCGCGGGTGACGTTGAACTGCTGGCCGACCTCCTCGAGGGTATGATCGGTGTTCATGCCGATGCCGAAACGCATGCGCAGCACCCGCTCTTCGCGCGGCGTCAGCGACGACAGCACCCGCGTGGTGGCCTCGCGCAGGTTGGTCTGGATCGCCGCGTCGAGCGGGATCACTGCGGTCTTGTCCTCGATGAAGTCGCCGAGGTGGCTGTCCTCCTCGTCGCCGATCGGCGTC
>CAXSEG010000166.1:0-10328 GCA_964235545.1 uncultured Acetobacteraceae bacterium | reverse complement strand
GACCACGCTGCTGAACGCCATCATGGGCGTGCACGGCGGGGTGCATAGTGGCCCGGGCACGATCCGCTTCGCCGGGCAGGACGTGGCGCGCATGCCGGTGGAGGCGCGGGTGCGGGCCGGCATGTCCCTGGTGCCGGAGAAGCGGGAGCTGTTTGCGTCCTTGCCGGTGGAGGACAACCTCCGCCTGGGCGCGTTCCGCTTCCGCCACGAGGGTGCGGCAGCCAAGCGCAAGCATCTGGACGAGGTGTACGCGTTGTTTCCCCGGCTGCGGGAACGCCGCAAACAACTTGCGGGCACGCTGTCGGGCGGGGAGCGGCAGATGCTGGCGATGGGCCGCGCCTTGATGGCAAGGCCGGACCTGCTGATGCTGGACGAACCCAGCCTCGGGCTGGCTCCGCTGATCGTACGGGAGATCTTCGGCATCATCGCCGACCTTCGAGCGCGGTCCTGCGCCATCCTGTTGGTGGAGCAGAACGCGCGGGCGGCGTTGCTGGTGGCGGATTACGGCTATGTGCTGGAGACGGGCCGCGTGACGCTGGAGGGTAATGCGGCCGATCTAGCGGCGGACCCACGGCTGGTGCAGACGTATCTGGGAGTAGGCGGGGCGTAGGGTAGGACGCGCTTTGGCGTCCCACCGGTAAACGCATGACGGTGGGATGCCAAAGCGCGTCCCACCCTATGATTTCGGCAACTCCGGCGCTGGCGTGACGCCCTCCGGCGGCTTGCGGGTGAGCGGTCCGGTATCGGCAAAGGCGGCGTCCATGCGGGGGGACCACAGCTTTACCCCGCCGGTGATTCCCGCCGCGTTCGGGACGATCCGTACGTTGGCCGGCAGGTCGAAGTCGATCACCTGGGCGTTGCCGCCGCCGATCAGCAACGTGTCGTAGGTTACCAGCGTGTCCAGAAAGCCGATCGCCTTGCGCAGCCGCTTGTTCCACTTCTTGCGGCCGACCTTGTGCAGCGCCGCGTTGCCCAGATACAGGTCGTAGGTCTTGTCCTTTACCACCGGGTGCTGGCCGACCTCCATATGCGGCGCGAGCAGCCCACCATCGAACAGGGCGAAGCCGAACCCGGTGCCGAGGGTGATCACACACTCCAGCCCCTCGCTTGCGATGACGCCCAGGCCCTGCACGCTGGCATCGTTCAGCACCCGGGCGGGCTTGCCGAGGCGCTGGCCCAATTCGGTGGCGAGCGGGAAATCGTGCCACACCTCGGTGCCGAGATTGGGGGCCGTTAGCGTGCGGCCGCCGCGGACGACGCCGGGGAACCCGACCGATATGCGGTCGAACGCACCGAGCGGGCGCACTAGTTCGACGAGGGTGGCAACGACGATGTCCGGCGAACTTGGTTTGGGGGTATCGATCCGGTCGGGGCCGCCGACCATAGTTCCGTTGAGATCCAGCACGCCGGCCTTCAATCGCGTTCCGCCGATATCAATCGCGAGTGTACGGGGTGCGGGACGGTCGGGGGCAGGCACTCGATTCACGCTGACGGCACGCGTGGCCATTGATCCGGCTCCTGCAAAGCGGCGCAGTGAGCCATCGTGGGACGCGCCGTGCAAGAGAGGCCGGGCGAATCCATTCGCCCGGCCCCGGTCAATCGGCCGCCTAACGGCGCATCAGCATCGCGAGCACGTAGCCGACCGCGCCGGCAACCAGCAACGACGTGAGGGGGCGCTCGGCGACGGTGTCACCCAGGAACGCGCCGACCTCGTCCAGCTGGTCAACCATGGCGCTGCCAGCGCCGCCAGCCTGATCCTTCAGCTTGCCATAGGCCTGCTGCGCGGTGCCGACCATCTGGTCCACGGCGCCCGACGCCTGCGTCTTGCTGTCCCCTGTGAGGTCGCCCACGGCGCTCTTGATGTTGCCGCCGATGTCCTTGGCAGTGCCCTCGACCCGGTTCTCGTCCATCGCTGCATCTCCTGATACGTTGGTATCGCACCAACAGGATTGCCTGGCGCGGGTTCCCCCCCGGTGGAAATAGCCGTCCATTGCCAGTATTGGCGGCCACGCCCATCTGTATGAAGGGCATGGGAGGCAATTCGTGACAGCTGAGACGTCGGCCCAATGGCCAACAGAGGACCCCCGCATCGCCCAAATTCTGGACATCGTCGCCAAGGAAACCGCGATCGAGCGCGGCCGACTGACGCCTGCGGCCAGCATCGCGGCCTTGGACATCGCCTCGCTGGACATGGTGCAGGCGATCTTCGCCATCGAGAGCCACTTCGACGTGGAGGTCCCCGTGTCCGCCGAGCAGGACGGGGCCGAGTTCGCCACTGTGGGCGATCTGGTGCAGCATGTCCTGAAGGCGGTCGACACGGCCGGGAAGGCGGCTTGACGGATCATGGGCGCGCGTGCCGCCGGGCCGTGGTGACGGGAATGGGGGCGGTCTGCGCCACCGGTCATGACGTCGCCACGTTCTTCGCCTCCCTGCGGGCCGGCCGGGTGGGCATCGGGCCGATTGCCAACATCCCCACCGAACGGCTGAGCGCACGTGTCGCCGCCGAAGTGCGCGGGCTGGACGTGGCGGAACACCTCACCGCCAAGCGCCTGCCGATGATGGACCGCAACGCCCAGTTGGCGGTGATCGCGGCGCGGCAGGCGATGGTGCAGGCGGGGCTGGGCCGGGAGGACGTGACGGACGCCGCCGTGATCCTGGGTGCGGGGATCGGGCAGGAGACGTTCGACTCCTCGTATCTTCAATTGTATGGGCGGAAGGCACCCCGGGTGCATCCCTTCACCGTGCCGCGCATCATGCCGAATGCGGCGGCAAGCCATGTCTCAATCGAGTTCGGCATTAGGGGACCGTGCTATGCGATCGCGTCGGCCTGCGCCTCGTCCAACCACGCGATCGGGCAGGCGGCGCACATGATCCGCTCCGGCATGGTGGACATCGCGGTCGCCGGGGGCAGCGACGCCTCGATCGTGGTCGGGTTCATGAAGGGATGGGAGGCGCTGCGCGTGCTCAGCCCTGGTGGCTGCCGGCCGTTCTCACGCGACCGCGACGGGCTGACGATCGGCGAGGGCGCGGGCGTGCTGGTGCTGGAGGCGGCGGGCCACGCCGAGGCGCGGGGGGCGGCGGCGCTGATGGAGGTGGCCGGGTTCGGCATGAGTGCGGACGGGGCGGACATCACCGCTCCGGACGCCGGCGGTGCGGCCCGGGCGATGCGCGCCGCGCTGAAGGACGCCGGGTGCGCGCCGGAGGAGGTGGAGTACGTGAACGCCCACGGCACCGGCACGCGGCTGAACGACAAGACGGAGACGGCGGCGCTGCGCCAGGTGTTCGGCCGGGGGCTGGACCGGATCCCCGTGTCGTCGACCAAATCCATGATCGGGCATTGCATGACGGCAGGCGGCGCGCTCGAGCTGATCGCGACGGCGATGGCGCTGCGGGAGGGCGTGCTGCCGCCGACCGCCGGGTTCACCGGGGCGGACCCGGACTGCGACGTGGATTGCGTGCCGAACGAGGCGCGGCGGGCGGAAACGCGGGTCGCCATGTCCAACGCGTTCGCGTTCGGCGGGCTGAATGCTGTGCTGGTGGTGCGCCAGGCATGACCGTCCCGCACATCAACCGGATCGGCACGGCGGTGCCGGCGCATGACGTGCACGCGCCGTTCGTAACCTGGGCCCGCACCCTGCTGCCGGACGAGAGGACCCGCGCCGTGTTCGACCGCATGGCCGAGCGCTCCGGCATCGAGCATCGCTACTCCGTGCTGCAGTCGGCTGTGCCCGGCGCGGACCGGATCGATGCCGGCGGCTTCTACAACCAGGGGCGTTTCCCTACCACGGGCGCGCGCATGCAGCGTTACGAGCGCCATGCCACCGAGCTGGCGCTGGCGGCGGTGGCGGCGCTCGGGGAGGCGCCGGGCGGGTTCACCCACATCGTGGTCGCGTCCTGCACCGGGTTCACCGCACCCGGCCTGGACCAGATCATCGCCGAGCGGCTCGGCATGGCGGCCAGCATCGAGCGCACGCTGGTGGGCTTCATGGGCTGCTACGCCGGGGTGAGCGCACTGCGCACGGCGTTCCACATCGTCCGCTCCGACCCGGCGGCGCGCGTGCTGGTGCTGAACCTCGAGCTCTGCACCTTGCATCTGCAGGAGACGCCGAACCTGCAGACGGTGCTGAGTTTCATGCTGTTCGCCGATGGTGCGACCGCCGCGCTGGTGACGGCGAAGCCGGAGGGGTTCGGCATGATCGACTTCCGGTCCAGCACGCTGCCGGATTCGGCAGACCTGATCACCTGGCGGATCGGCGACCAGGGCTTCGACATGCGGCTGTCAGGCAAGGTGCCCGGCCGGATCGCCGCGGCGCTGCGGCAGGAGCTGGAGCGGGATGACGATGGCGGCCTGCTGCGCGGGCAGGCGACGCAGCAGATCGACCTGTGGGCCGTGCATGGCGGTGGCCGCACCGTGCTGGACGGGGTGGAGCACGGCCTGCGCCTGGGCGGTGGCGCACTCGGCTGGTCACGCGACGTGCTGCGGGAGTTCGGCAACATGTCCTCCGCCACGATCCTGTTCGTGCTGGACCGCATGATGCGCGGCTCCTCCGGCCCGCAGAACGGCCTGGCGATGGCGTTCGGCCCGGGCCTGTGCGCGGAGACGTTCCGGTTCCGCCGCGCATGAACCTTGCGGGCCGGAGCGTTGCGGCCGAGCTGATGGACACCGATTGCACGGACACGGCGGATTACGCGCGCTGCCTGCGGGACCTGGCGCAGGTGAACACCGCCACCCTCGCCCGGCGCCCGACCCTGGCCTGGCTGGACCGGGCGATGCGGCGCCGCGCCCCGGGCGAGGCCGTTTCGGTCTACGACGTGGCGTTCGGCCATGGCGACATGCTGCGCGCGGTGGCGCGGTGGGCCCGGCGACGCGGCCGGACGGTGGCGTTGCGCGGCATCGACCTGAACCCCGGTGCGGCGGCAGCGGCGCGGGCCGCCTCGCCCGGGTTGGCGCTGGACCTCGGAACCGGCGACGTGCTGGCGGCCGAGCCCGACCCAGCGCCCGACTACATCATCAGCTCGCTGTTCACCCACCACCTGACAGACGCGCAGGTCGTGGCGTTCCTGCGCTGGATGGAACGGCACGCCCGCCATGGCTGGTTCGTGAACGACCTGCATCGCCACGCCATGCCGTATCACGGCTTCCGCCTACTCGCCCGGGCGATGCGCTGGCACCGCTTCGTGCAGCATGACGGCCCAGTTTCGATCGCCCGGGCGTTCAAGCGCGCCGAGTGGCAGCGCTTGCTGGCCGAGGCCGGCGTGCCCGGCACGATCCGCTGGGTGTTCCCCTTCCGCCTGTGCATCGGCCGGCTGCGGTGACCACCGTGGTCATCGGCGGCGGCCTGGCCGGCGCCGCAGCGGCATGCCGGCTGGCGCAGGCCGGCGACGCCGTGACCGTGCTGGAGCGCGAAGTGGGCCCGGCGCACAAAGTCTGTGGCGAGTTCCTGAGCGGCGAGGCCTTGGCCGACCTGGCCTCCCTAGGAGTGAATGCGGCGTCCCTGGGTGCGTCGCCGATCGGCGCGTTACGCCTGGTGCATCGCGGCCGGGTCGTGGAGACGCGCCTGCCGTTCGCCGCCGCCGGCCTGTCCCGCCTGGTGCTGGACGAGGCGCTGCTGCAGCGCGCGGCCGACCTCGGCGCGGACATCCGCCGCGGCGTGCGCGTGCGCAACCTGGACAAGGCACTGGCGACCGGTGGCCCCGTCCTGCTCGCGACCGGCAAGCACGATCTCCGCGGCGCCCCCCGGGCCGCGCGCGAGCCCGAGGCGCTGATCGGCTTCAAGCTGCACCTCCGCCTCCACCCGGCGCAACAAGCCGCACTGGCCGGCCACGTGGAAGTCGTGCTGTTCGCCGGCGGCTATGCCGGGCTGCAACTCATCGAGGACGGCATCGCCAACCTGTGCCTGCTGGTGGACCGCTCCCGCTTCGACGCCGCCGGGCAAACCTGGCCCTCCCTGCTCGCCGCGCTGCAACGCGAAGACCCGCATTTGGCCCGCCGGCTGGACGGCGCCAACGCGCTATGGGACCGCCCGCTGAGCATCTTCCGCGTCCCTTACGGCTACGTCCATAACGGCCCGGAGCAGGACGGCCTCTACCGGCTTGGCGACCAAGCCGCCGTGATCCCCTCCTTCTGCGGCGACGGCATGGCCATCGCCCTGCACACGGCCCGGCTGGCTGCCGACGCGGTGCTGGGCGGGCGAGATGCCGCCTCCTACCACCGCACGATGCGACGCGAAGCCGGTCCGCCGGTGCGGCTGGCCTATGGCCTGTATCGGGCGACGCGGTCCCGGGCGATCCGGACGGCGGTGATGGGGGTGGGGGGGGTTTGGCCCGGGTTGCTGCGGGGGGTGGCGCGGAAGACGCGGGTGAGTGGGGTTTCGTAGCTCGTATCCCGCTCTGGCGATGCGGGAGCATCAGCCCGAATGGGCCGCACTAAAATCCTGCCGCTGCATACCGAACTTACCGGTTGAATCGACTACGGCGGCCCCGCGCGAACCGGAAGATCGAAGGTCCGCTTTCGACGTGATTGTGTTGAAAAAGGCCGCCAAGGCTCACGAACATGCAACAAGAACGATATCGAAACTGATAAGCTGTTGACGAGGTTGATCTAATCGTTTGGACGTTGGGACGAGAAACCGGCACCTCGGCAGTTCTCGCCTCTTTCAACACAATCCATCAATGCCAGCCCTCCAACATTGATGCGTGAGTACCCCTCACTCCCACCCTCTCCCGTGTAAAACGGGAAAGGGAGCAGGCACGAGGTCGATGCCGAACGATCACGCTGCGAGGCATACTCCGCAGCCGCCTGTCATCGAAGCGTTTAGAAGCTGATACTGACGCTGGATCCAGCGAAGCCGCTGCCCCTATTGAGTCGGCTGGCTTGCCAAGTAGCTCTCCACCATCGGGCCCCAGATCGCGGAGCCGCCCGGGCCGAAGAACAAGCGGTGGCCGTCTCCGTCGAACGGACCAGGCTGAATAAGCGTGGCCTTGCCACCGGCCGCCGTGAAGGCCGCGTGCATCGCCTCGGCGACCGGAGGCGCGAAGTAGCTGTCGTTGGCGGCGTAGACCCAGAGCATGGGGGTCGACGCGGTCGCACCGTAGTGGCCGGCGGCCTCCGCCAGGCGCTCCGGGTGGCAGTTGCGGTTGGGGATGTCGTCTTGATGACCGCCGCGCCCACCCGCCATGGAGACGAAGGCCGACACCTTGGAATGCGGCAGGCTGTCATTGGCGATCGTGCCCCATCCTCCCGCCGATTGTCCCACGATGACGACGCCGGTCGGGCGCACGAACGGGAGCGCCGTGGCGTAATTCACCGCCGCGTCGATGTCCCGGGCGGTCTCGAGGCCGCCCGCGCGATATTCCACATCACTGCAACGGCCGGACGTCTCGGCCCAAGCCCCCCCGGTCGCGCCGTAGCCGCGGCGCAGGGGAAACATCACCACATAGCCGCGGTCCAGGAACCAGCGCGCTACCTCTTGCCCGCACGAACCGACGGCCATCCTTGGGCGCGCGGCGGCGTTCGGCGGCGAGCCGTGATTGATCACGACCAATTGTGCGGGCGCGTCGCCGGTCGGGCGGCAGACCCGGGCCTGCATCTGGATCGTTTGGCCGGCTGCGTCCGTCACCGGAACCGCGACGACCTGGTCTCGCGCGGACAGATCGGGCGTTGCGCTGGCGAGCGGTCCCGCGCAGGCGAACAAACACGGGGAGAGGATCATCGAACATAGACCGATCGAGCGGCGCATGGGGCTTACCAGTCAGGGTTGATCGAATGATACGGCGCTATGCGCTCACGAACCCCCGGATCGCCGCATTCAGCGCCTCCGGCTCGTCGGCCCGGATGGTGTGGCTACTGTCGGCAAAGATCCGCAGCTGTGACCCCGGGATCAACCGGTGGATCTCCTCCGAAAAGTCGGGCGGGCAGATCCAGTCATGCGCCCCGGCGATGATCAGGGTCGGCGCCGTGATGCGGGACAGCTCCGGCCGGAGGTCGAAGGTGCGTAAGGTGCCGCCGGGGCCGAAGGCGCGGTTCTGCGGGTCGGGCGTATACAGGAAGCGGGTGCGGGCGGCGGTTTGGGCGGCCGGGTCGTGGCGGCGGCTGTAGAGGGGGCCCATGATGGCGTAGAACTCGGCCATCTGGTCCGGGGTCTGCGTGGTGCCGGACCAGACGCGCTCGCTGACGCGCTGCTGCTCCGGCGTGCCGTGGTCGCGGACGAACTGCTCGGCGCGGGGCAGGAAGCCGTGGTGGGAGGCCGTCACCACGAGGATCAGCTTGGCCACGGCGTCCGGGTAGCGGGCGGCGTGGGCCATGGCGACCATGCCGCCGTAGCTGGTGCCGATGCTGACGATCGGGCCGGTGCCGAGGTGGCGGCGCAGGGCCTCCATGTCCTCCACGTTTTCGTCCAGGGTGTAGCGCGCCGGGTCCCCCCGCCCGGACCGGCCGTGGCCGCGGTGGTCGAAGTAGACCAGCTGCATGGTGTCCGCGAGTGGGGACATGGCGGGCTTGAAGCCGGCGTGTTCACCGCCGGGCCCACCGTGGATGAGCATGGCGATCGGGCGCTGCCGCATCACCGGGCCGTCCGGGACCAGGCCGGCGCCCTCCACATCGAAATACAGCGTGGTGTCTCGAAGCGTCGCGTACATCGCCCCTCCTGCGGAACCCGGCGGCCAGCCCAACTGTTCAGCCTCGCTACGCCGTTTCCGAGGAGGCCGCTACGACCGACACATCATTCTCGCAGACCGCTGCCACGGCGGACGTCGAGGAGGCGCGGGAGGCCGCGAAGGCCGCCCATCTGCATTACGTCAGCGACCGCAAGCCCGGGATCAAGCGCACGCCGGGTGCGGACGGGTTCGACTACACGCTGCCGGACGGCACGCGGATCACGGACGAGGCGGAGATCGCGCGAATCCGCAAGCTGGCGATCCCGCCGGCCTACGCCGATGTGTGGATCTGCCGCGACCCGAACGGCCATCTGCAGGCGACGGGGCGGGATGCCCGTGGGCGCAAGCAGTACCGCTACCACCCGCGGTGGCGCGTGGTGCGGGACGAGGCGAAGTATGGCCGGATGCTGCTGTTCGGGCGGGTGCTGCCGAAGATCCGGGCGCAGGTGGAGCATGACCTGGCGCTCCCTGGCTTGCCGCGGCGCCGGGTGCTCGCGGCCCTGGTAAAGCTGCTGGAGAAGACGCTGGCGCGGGTCGGCAACGAGGAATATGCGCGCGACAACAAGAGCTTCGGGCTGACCACGCTGCGCAACCGGCACACGCGGGTGGAGGGCAGCCGCATCAAGTTCGACTTCCGCGGCAAGCACGGCATCGACCACCACCTGGACCTGCAGGACCGGCGGCTGGCCAACATCGTCAAGCGTTGCCGGGAGCTGCCTGGCCAGCATTTGTTCCAGTTCGTCGACCAGGAGGGCACGCTGCATGCCATCACGTCCGACGACGTGAACGAGTACCTGCACGAGGTCAGCGGCGAGGACATCACGGCGAAGGACTTCCGCACTTGGGCGGCGACCAACCTGGCGGCCATGGCGCTGCGCGAGCTGGAGCGGTACGACACGGAGGCGAAGAACAAGAAGAACGTGGTGCACGCGGTGGAGGCAGTCGCGGGGATGCTGGGCAACACGCCGTCGGTGTGCCGCAAGTGCTACATCCACCCGGCGATCTTCGACGGCTACCTGGATGGCAGCCTGCTGGAGGGCCTGAAGGAGCGCGCGGACGAGGTGCTGGACGAGGGCAGCCCGGGGCTGACGGCGGAGGAGGTGGCGGTGACCGCGTTCCTCAGCCGGCGGCTGGGCGAGGCGATCGACGATCCGAAGGCGGCGAAGGCGGCTTGAGCATGGCGGATCTGGTGCTGGTCGAGCGTGGCGCGGGCTATCGCACGCTGTCGCTGAACCGGCCTGACAAGCTGAACGTGTTCGATGACGCGCTGCACGAGGCGCTGCGGGCGGCGCTGGACGAGGCGGATGCGGATGCGGACTGCCGGGCCCTGCTGCTGACCGGCGCGGGCCGGGGCTTTTGCGCGGGTGCGGACCTGGCGGCGACCGTGGGCCCGGAGCGTCAGGCGGATTTGGGCGACGTGCTGGAGCGGACGTTCAACCCGCTCATCCGCCGCATCCGCGGGCTCCGCATGCCGGTGGTGTGCGCGGTGAACGGCGTAGCGGCCGGGGCTGGGGCCAACCTGGCACTGGCCTGCGACATCGTGCTGGCGGGGCGGTCGGCGCGGTTCATCCAGGCTTTCGTAAAGATCGGGCTGATCCCGGATGCCGGTGGCACCTGGCTGCTGCCCCGCCTGGCCGGGGAGGCGCGGGCGCGCGGGATGGCCATGCTGGGCG
>CAXSEG010000165.1:0-10341 GCA_964235545.1 uncultured Acetobacteraceae bacterium | reverse complement strand
CATGGCTCCCAGGAGCGGTCATGACGCCGGGTAGCTCGACGTCAGCGCGTTCACGCCTTCCCTTTCGCACGTGTCACTTCCGGCGCGGCTGGACGTTAGTCTCCTCGATGAACGCGGCCCACACGGCGTCGGGCTGCCAGACCCGCTCCAGGTCGGCGCGGGCCTGCGCCGGGCCCACGCCGAGCACGTCACGGCGGTAGCGGCAAAAGAACGCCGATACACGGTAGTTCGCGGCGCAATGGACGTGGACGGTCTCGCCTTCGGCCGCCGCCATTGCGGCGCAGAACACGGCGAAGTCGGCCTCGGTCGGAGCGGCGAAATCGACGGGAATGTGGACGTAGGCCATCCCGAGCGCGCTCACCGCGGCCGCCTCGTCCGGCAATGCGCGGGGCGAGCTGGCCAGTGCCAGGTTGACGACCCGGTGCACCCCGAGCTTGCCGATCTCGGCCAGCTCGGCTTCGGTCGGCTGGCCCGAGGTGGTGATGCGGTCGTCCAGCCGGTGCCAGTGATGGATGCTGGTCGGGTCGGGCAACGGTCGGGCACCTCCACGCAGGGAGACGCCTTCTAACCGCCCATCGATGCGTTCGGAAGGTGACCTCTCTTTTCGACTGCCGTGTTCAAATCGGTTTGTCGTTCAACACCGGATTGGGCGTAAGTCCTGCTCCCGCATCGCCGACGCAGAGCAAACGTTTTCTTTTTGATGGTCTATCACGCATACCGGTTTGACTTCACCGGTTGAGCCGCCAAAGTCTTCGTCAGGCTTCAGCGTCATCTTTGTCCTGAAACTGGATACTTGCCGTAGACCGGGCGCACGAGGCTGGAACGAGTTCGTGCCGCCCGAGCTGAGCGAATCCGCGGTCATGGCAAGGCGTCACTATGGATCACCCGCTCTTGGAGACCGCTGATGGATGGGATGGTGCTGGCCCGGCGTGGCATGGGTGACGAGCTCGTTGCAGGCTTGGCGCAGCGGGCGGCGCTCATCGACCAGGAAGGCCGCTTTCCGCTCGAAAGCCTCGAGTGGTTGCACGCGGAAGGCTTGCTCAACCTTACGGCGCGCCGTGCCGATGGCGGCGAGGAAGCCGGCCTGGCGCGCTGCACCGACCTGGTGCGCCGGGCTGGGCAGGGATGTGCGTCCACGGCGCTGATCTTCGCCATGCAGCTCATCCATCTGCGCACCGCCGCCCAGTCGGACTGGCCGGAGCACGTCCGCGCGACGATCGGCCGCAGTGCCGGGTTGTATGGCGCGTTGATCAACGCCTTGCGCGTCGAGCCGGCGCTGGGCACGCCGGCCCGTGGCGGGTTGCCGGAGACTGTGGCGCGGCGTAGCGGCGATGGCTGGAGCATCACCGGCCGCAAGATCTTCAGCACCGGCGCGCCGGGCCTCAGCTGGATGTTGGTGTTCGCCCGCACCGACGAGGCGCCCACGCGCACCGGCCTGTTCGTCGTCCCGGCCCGCAGCCCCGGCATCCGCATCGAGCCGACCTGGGACCAGCTGGGCCTGCGCGGTTCCGGCAGCGACGACGTCGTGTTCGACGATGTCCGCATCCCCGCCGACCACGCCGTCGACCTGCGTGCGCCGTCCGGCTGGAGCGTCCGCGATCCGGCCGGGGCCGCGTGGGCGGCGTTGATGGTGGGAGCGCTCTACACCGGGGTCGCCGAGGCGGCCCGGGACTGGGTCACCGGGTTCCTGCGCGGCCGGGTGCCGGCCAATCTCGGGGCCTCGCTCGCCAGCTTGCCGCGCATGCAGGAGGCTGTGGGACGGATCGAGGCCTTGCTGATCACCAACCGCCGCCTGATCGCCGCTGCCGCCGCCGAAACCGATGCCGGGTCGCCGCCGGGTATGGCGGACACGGGCTTGCTGAAGACGGTGGTGGCCGAGAACGCCATCGCGGCCGTGCAGGCCGCCATGGAACTGACCGGCAACCACGGCCTGTCACGCGCCAACCCGCTGGAGCGGCATCTGCGGGACGTGCTGTGCGCCCGCGTGCACACGCCGCAGCCGGACAGCGCCTACACCGCCGCCGGCCGCGTGGCCCTCGGCCAATAGGAGATCACAGGATGAGCCTCGAATTCATCGGCATGATCCAGCCGCGCGAGCAGTCGGAAATCCACCCGGCGCACGGCCCGGCGATCGACCCGGGTTACCTCGTCGCCTCGGCCCAAGCGCATGAGGCCCATGCGGCGGAGGGCGGCGGCTTCGACCGCGTTCTGATCGGCTGGCACAGCAACGGGCCGGACGGCTTGCAGATCGCGGCCCATGCCGCTGCACACACGAAGCAGGTGGGCTTCCTGGTGGCGCACCGGCCCGGCTTCCAGGCGCCCACCAACGCGGCCCGGGCTTACGCCACGCTTGATCAGCTCAGTGGCGGCCGTGCGGCGATCCACGTGATCTCGGGCGGCGATGATGCGGACCAGGCGCGCGACGGCGACTGGCTGGGCAAGGACGACCGCTACGCCCGCACGGACGAGTACGTGGACGTGCTGAAGCGCGTTTGGGCCGCCGACGCGCCGGTGGACCACCACGGCGCATTCTACCGCATCCAGGGTGCGTCGCCCGCCGTGCGGACGGTGCAGCGCCCGCGCATCCCGATCTATTTCGGCGGCGCCTCCGATGCTGCGATCCGGGTTGCCGGCAAGCATGCCGATGTTTACGCGCTGTGGGGCGAGACCCGCGCGCAGGTGGCCGAGATCACCAGCCGCGTGCGGGCCGAGGCTGCCAGGCACGGCCGCCAGGTCGGGTTCAGCCTGTCGTTCCGCCCGATCCTTGGCGCCACGGAGGCGGAAGCCTGGGCCAAGGCGGAGGCTATCCTCGCCGGTATCCAGCAGACCCGGGGCGAGGCGCCGCTCGGCCCGCCGGTGGCCACGCCGGCCAACGCCGGGTCCCAGCGGCTGTTGGCAGCGGCGGCTTTGGGGGACCGGCCGGAAGGGCGGCTGTATACCGCGATCGCCCGTGTGACGGGCGCGCGCGGCAACACCACGGCCCTGGTCGGCACGCCGCAGCAGGTGGCCGAAGCGTTCCTGGACTACCACGCGCTTGGCGTCACCACCTTCCTCATCCGCGGCTTCGATCCGCTGGAGGACGCGTTGGAGTACGGCCGGA
Source organism: uncultured Acetobacteraceae bacterium (assembly GCA_964235545.1). Taxonomy (GTDB): domain Bacteria; phylum Pseudomonadota; class Alphaproteobacteria; order Acetobacterales; family Acetobacteraceae; genus LMUY01. The sequence goes on along the minus strand of CAXSEG010000165.1, from coordinate 7,241 downwards.
CATTGCTGCCGCTGACCCGGCGCTTGTTTGCCGAACGTGCCGCGCACCAGGCGGCGGCCGAGTAGAGGCCGTCGCCCGTCCTTCGTGAACGCCGGCGTAGCGAGCCGAACGTGCACCGCAACGCACGTGGTGCGCGCGAGGTTGGGCCCTGCGAGGGTTGCTTGTTGCGGCTGCACCGCTACGGCGGGAACCCTCGCAGTTCGACGAACCCGCCTCCGTCAGACCACGCCGCCATTGGCCCGCAACACCTGGCCGTTCACCCAGCCGCCGTCGGGGCCCACCAGGAACGACACCACCCGGGCGATATCCTCCGGCTCGCCGAGGCGGCCGAGTGACAAGTGCAAGGCGGAGTGATCACCATCGATCGTCGGGGCGCCTCCATCGATCAGGGTTAGTGATTGGATCAGAGCCTAAACTTGACTGCCGGAAACGAGTCCAAGCCGGCCTCGGGCATGAGTATTTCCCGAGCCTAGCCGATGGTCCGGCTTCGCTTTAGTCAGACGGACGATCGTCGGGGTGTCAGGTGGCCAGTGCTGGAGGCGAGTACAAACCAGGCGTTACGGGGCGCTTCACGCCATGGCGGCGTAGCCATCGCGATGCCTCGGTTTCGTAGGTGGTAAACTTCTTCATCACACGGCCGATCTTCGCCGGTGTCGTCGCCATCATCATGGTGCTGGCCGGGGTCGTCGGCTACGTGCTGCTGCCGGTCGCGCAGTTTCCGCAGATCGCCCCGCCGCAGGTGGTGGTCACCGCCGCCTACCCCGGGGCCAGCGCGCAGGTCGTCGCCGACACCGTTACCACTCCGCTCGAGACGCAGCTCAACGGCGTCGAGGGCATGGCCTACATGTCCTCCGTCAGCGCCAATGACGGTACGTCGACCATCACGATCACCTTCAACGTGGGCTACGACGTCGATATCGCCGCGGTCGACGTGCAGAACCGCGTGTCGCAGGCCACCGGGGACCTGCCGGCGATCGTGACCCTGGGCGGCGTCACCATCAAGAAGGAACAGCCTAACTTCACGCTGATCGTGAACCTGGTCTCGCCCGACGGCTCGGTCGATGCGCTCGGGCTCAGCAACTACGCCTACCTGCAACTGGTCGACCCGCTCAAGCGGCTGGCGGGCACCAGCGACGTGGCGATCTTCGGCGAGAAACGCTACGCGATGCGGGTCTGGCTGAACCCCGACCGCCTGGCCGAACTCGGCGTAACCGCGGTGCAGGTGCAGGCCGCCATCACCGAGCAGAACCAGCAGGTCGCCGGCGGCAAGCTGGGCGAGGCGCCGTCGCCGTCCAACCAGGCGTTCGAACTCCAGGTGAACACGCTGGGCCGCCTGCCGGACGTGAAATCCTTCGAGAACATCGTCGTGCGCGCCGGCAACGGCAGCAGCGCCATGATACGCCTCAAGGATCTGGGCCGGGTAGAGCTTGGCGCCCAATCCTACGACTCGAACGCCTATATCGACGGCAAGCCCACGGTGCTGATGGCGGTCTACCAGCTGCCGGCCGCCAACGCGCTGGCGCTGGACAAGCTGGTCCGCGCCAAGATGGAGGAGCTGGCGCCGCACTTCCCACCCGGCATCGCCTACCAGATCCGGTACGACACGACGATGTTCGTGTCCGCCTCGCTGCGGGAGGTGGTCATCACGCTCGCCGAGGCGATGATCCTGGTGTTCATCGTCGTGTTTATCTTTCTGCAGAGTTGGCGGACGACGCTGATCCCGGCGATCTCGATCCCCGTCTCGCTGATCGGCACCCTGGGCGTGATGAAGGTGGTGGGCTTCTCCATCAACACGGTCAGCCTGCTCGGCCTGGTGCTGGCGATCGGGCTGGTGGTGGACGACGCCATCGTCGTGGTGGAGAACGTCAAGCGGCAGATTGACGATGGCAAGCCGCCGTTCGAGGCCGCGAAGCTCGCCATGACCGAGGTGACGGGGCCGATCATCGCCACCACGGCCGTGCTGATGGCGGTGTTCGTGCCGGTGGCCTTCCTGCCGGGGATCACCGGGCAGCTCTACCGCCAGTTCGCGCTGACGATCGCGATCTCGGTCGGCTTCTCCGCTTTCAACTCGCTCACCCTCAGCCCGGCGCTGTGCGCGATCCTGCTGAAGCCCAGCACCGGCGGGCAGGCCTGGCTGTTCCGCACGTTCAACGCCGGGTTCGGCTGGCTGTCGGAGCGCTTCGCCGCCAGCGTGCGGGTGACGACGCGCCATTGGCCGCTGATGTTCCTGCTGCTCGGCTGCACCGCCGGCGCCAGCTACCTCATCCTGCACGAGGTCCCCACCTCCTTCGTCCCCGTGGAGGACCAGGGCTACTTCTTCATCGTCATGCAGCTGCCGGACGGCGCGGCACTGGCGCGGACGGAGGCGGTCGCCAAGCAGGTGCGGGCGATCGTGATGCAACGGCCGGAGGTGGACAACGTGGTCGAGATCACCGGCCTCAACTTCCTGACCAACTCGGCACAGTCCAACAGCGCGGTGGCGTTCGCCATCCTGAAGCCGTGGGACGAGCGTGCCGGCGCCGGCCACACCGCGCAAAGCATCGTGGCCGCGCTCAAGCCGCGCCTGCTGGGCATCCCGCAGGCGTTGGTGCTCAGCTTCGACCCGCCGTCGATCCCCGGCCTCGGCACCACGGGCGGCTTCGAGTTCGAGGTACAGGACCTGACGGGCAACGGTTCGAGGAAGCTCGATGCCGCCACGCAGGCGTTGCTGGCGGAGGCGCGCAAGCAGCCGGAATTGGACGCCCAGCAGTTGCTGACGACCTTCGGCACCGCGACGCCGCAACTGACCTTCGCGCTCGACCGCGACAAGGCCAAGCAGCTCGGCCTCAGCCTGTCCGACGTGTTCACGACCATGCAGGTCTACCTGGGATCGCTCTATATCAACGATTTCAACCTGTTCAGCCGCACCTTCCGCGTCATCGTGCAGGCCGAGGGCAGCCAGCGGAACAACCCGCTCGACTTCGCCAAGATCTTCGTCCCGACCACGGGCAGCGGCGTGCTGCCGCTCGATGCAATCGGCAAGCTGCTGCCGACCACTGGCCCGGCGACGGTGCCGCACTACAACCTGTATGGCTCGGCGCAGATCAGCGGCGGCCCGGCCACCGGCTTCAGCTCCAGCCAGGGCGTCGCGGCGATGCAGCGGGCAGCGGCGGCGGCATTGCCGGAAGGCTTCGGCTTCGAGTGGACGAGCGTGATCTACCAGCAGCTGCAGGCCGGGTCCGCCGCCATCCTGATCTTCGCGCTGGCGTTCGTCTTCGTGTTCCTGTCGCTGGCGGCGCAGTACGAGAGCTGGAGCATGCCGTTCATGGTGCTGCTGTCGGTACCGTTCGCGCTGTTCGGCGCCCTGTTCGCGCTGTGGCTGCGCGGCCTGCAGCTCGACGTGTATGGCGAGATCGGCCTGGTGATGCTGATCGGCCTGTCGGCGAAGAACGCCATCCTGATCGTGGAATTCGCCAAGCGCCTGCGTGAAGAAGGCAAGCCGGTGCTGGAAGCCGCGATGGATGCGGCCCGGCTGCGGCTGCGCCCGATCCTGATGACGGCGTTCGCGTTCATCCTGGGCGTCTCGCCGCTGGTGGTCGCGGGCGGCGCCGGCGCAGCCAGCCGGCAGTCGCTCGGCACCACGGTTTTCGGCGGCATGCTGGCGGCAACCGTCCTCGGCCTGGTGTTCACCCCCGTCTTCTACGTCGTCATCGAGCGGCTGCGGGAGCGCCGTGCGCCGGCCGCGAAGCCTGCCGGCACCCTCGCTGCGAAACCAGCGGAATAGCGCCATGCCCTACACCACCCCGACCGAGCTGCCCCGCATCGATGACCAAAGGAGCCGTCCCGAGCCGCCGGACGGCCTGCACCCGCACCGGCCCTGGTGGACCGCCCTGCTGGTCCTTCTGATCGTGGCGGCTGGTGGCGGCGCCACCTGGTGGTTCGCCGGGCAGACCCGCCAGCAGGCGGCCGCCGCACCGCCGATGAAGGTGCCGGTGATGACGGCCGTGGCGCAGACGGTGCCGATCTACCGCAGCTTCCCTGCGACGACCCAGGCCATACGGAGCGTGACGATCCAGGCCCGGGTGACCGGCTACCTGCTGCAACAAGGAGCGGCGGACGGAGCGGACGTGGCGGCCGGCACCCTGCTGTACAAGATCGACCCGAACGACTACCAGGCGGCATTCGATCAGGCAAAGGCCCTCCTTGCCCAGGCGAATGCGAGCCTGCGCTATTCCCGCGTCAGCCAGGGGCGCAACCAGATCCTGGCCCATGATGGCTGGGTGTCCCAGGATACGTCCGACCAGGCCAACAGCACGTTCAACCAGGGCCAGGCAAGCCTGGCCAGCAACGACGCCGCGCTCAAGGAAGCGGCCCTGAACCTCGGCCGGACCGACATCTACGCGCCCTTCGCCGGCCGCATCGGCGCCAGCCAGGTCTTCACGGGCAGCCTGATCAGCGTGGCCGGCGCGACCCTCAACACGCTGGTCCAGCTCGATCCGATCTATGTCAGCTTCAACCCGGCCGAGTCGAACCTCGAAGCGATCACGCGGCAACAGGCCCAGGGGCCGGTCGCGGCCACGGTATCGCAAAGCGACGGCAAGCCGGGCCATACCGGCACGCTGACGTTCGTCGACAACCAGGTCAGCCTGTCGACCGGGACGATCCTGTTGCGGGCCACCGTCGCCAACCCCGATCACGGGTTGCTGCCGGGTCAGTACGTGACGGCGACACTGCATCTCGGCGACCTGCAAGGCGCCTTGCTGGTGCCCCAGAACGCGGTCGGTTCGACCCAGATCGGCCAGACGCTGATGATCGTCGGCGGTGGCGACAAGGTCGAGCAACGCATCGTCACGCTCGGCGACACATACGACGAGAGTGTGGTTGTCACGACCGGGCTCAAGGCGGGCGATCAAGTCATTACCGGGCAATTGCAGAAGCTAAGGCCAGGAATGCCGGTGAACCCCGCCCAAGACGGCCCCAAGCCGTAGATCGCCGGTGATCGGCATCGCAGAGTGCGATGTCCCTGTATAAGGTTTGTGGGTAGGGCGCCTCAGGCGAATATCCTGTATGGCAGCGCATGCCCGACGCCATTCCGCCGCCAGAATTCGCCCGAAGGCGAGATACGGACGCCAGGCCTCGACTGAACTTGGTGTGGATCGCTCCCCTGATCGCGCTCGGGGTCGGGGGCTACCTTGCCGTCACGACGCTCACCCTACGCGGTCCTGAGGTGGACATCACCTTCAACGCCGCCGGCGGCGTGAAGGTCGGGACCAAGGTCGAGCACAAGGCGGTCGAACTCGGCTCCGTCACGGCGGTCGGCCTCTCGGACGATCTCGGTCATGTCGACGTCCATGTCCGCATGCAGGCCACAGCCGCACCGTTCTTGACCGACAAGGCGCAGTTCTGGGTGGCCCGGCTGCAACTCTCCGGTGGCAGCGTCTCCGGGATCGATTCCCTCGTGTCCGGGACCTACATCGAGATGGATCCCGGGACACGCGGGGGCGCGCGCCGCACCCGGTTCAGCGGGTTGGAAAACCCGCCCGGGGTCCGGTCCGACCAGCCGGGTACCACGTTCACCCTCACTGCGCCGGAGGTGAACGGCCTCAACAGCGGCACGGGGGTATTCTATCGTGACGTCCTCGTGGGCGAGGTGCTTGAAAACCACGCTGTCGAAGGGAATGATCCGGTGCGGGCGGAGGTTTTCGTGAGGAAGCCGTTCGATGACCGGGTCCGCACGGGGACGGTGTTCTGGCGTTCGAAAGGCGTGGAGACGACCGTATCCGGACGTGGCCTGCATATCGAGGTCACCTCGCTTCCTGCCGCCGTAGGGGGCGGCATTGCTTTCGGCACGCCGCCCGGCGCGCCGGATTATGCCGGTGCACCTGGAGGGGCCACGTTCAGGTTATTTGACGACGAGCCGACCGCAACCCGTGCGAGTTACAACGAACGCATCCCCTACGTGCTCTATGTCGAAAAATCGGCAGCGGGGCTCAGCGCCGGGTCCCAGGTCCTGCTCCAGGGCCAGCAGGTCGGGGACGTCACCGGGGTGCAACTCGCCGGCGGCGACGCTGAAGGACACCTGCGTGTCCGGGTCACGCTGGAACTCCTGCCGCAGACCCTGCACGTCGTCGGGGTTGCGGGCAGTGCCGCCGGCTTGGGACATCGGCTGGTGCAGGGCGGCCTGCAGGGCAAGCTCGACACGGTGAGCTACGTCACTGGGGCGCAAGCGGTCACACTGGCTTTCCAGGCCAGTCCGGCTGCCGCGAACGGTGCGGAGGAAGCTGGGATGGTGGTGTTGCCGACGGCACAAGCCTCCGCGTCGGCGGGCCTGTCCGGGGCAGGGGGACTGCTTCAGAGTGCCATGCAGGTTCCCTATGCCGAGATCGGTCAGAGCTTCGACGCAACCCTGATGGCATTGACGGCCAGGATCGGGGCGGTTCAGGCGGGCAAGCAGATCGCCCCGTTGATGGCCATGTTGGAAGCCGCCCGGAGCAAGATCAGGAGCACCGATGCGAGCCTCACGCAGATCCTCCGTGGCTTGCCGGCGACGGCGGACCGGTTACAGGGCTCGCTGGTCCAAGCTGACCGCACTCTCGGACAGGCCGACGAGTCCTATGGCACGGGGTCCAGCCTATCTGGCGAGATCGAGCGCGCGCTGGCCAAGTATTACGACACGGCGCGCTATACAAGGCTGCTGGCGGACCGGCTGGACCGCCATCCGGAGTCGATCGCTCGCGGGACAACCGGCCAGGCATCGGAGCGATAGAACCCGCGAAGAACGGGAGAGGGAGAGGACGAATGCCCTGCCTTTGAGCGAGGCGGAGGTTTTCTGCGTCGCAGAGTGTAGAATGCCGTAGACCGGACAAGGGGTGCGCGACATGGCATTGGCGATGGGCTGGGACGAATGGGCCGGGCAGGACGCGACGGGCCTGGCCGCGCTGGTGCGCAGCGGGCAGGTAACGGCAGCCGAGCTGTCCGCCCAGGCTGCCGCGGGGATCGCCAAGACCAACCCGGCCCTCGACGCCGTCGTCGAGGTGTTCGAGGACGTGGTGGCCGACCCACTGAAGGACGGCATGAACCCGGACGGCGCCTTCGCCGGCGTCCCCTACTTGATGAAGGACCTCGGCCCCACGCTGAAGGGGCGGCTGCAGGAGATGGGCTCTCGCCTGATGCGGGGGAACCGGGCCGTGTCGGACAGCTACCTGGCCGGGCGGATCCGGCAGGCGGGGCTGAACATCGTGGGGCGCACCACCACGCCCGAA
>CAXSEG010000164.1:0-10423 GCA_964235545.1 uncultured Acetobacteraceae bacterium | reverse complement strand
TCACATATCAAGTCGCCTCGACCACGCACAACTGAACCCGACATGAGCGACACCAATCCCGACGCTCCCACGAACAGCGCCGAGCCCAGCTCCATGCTGGCGCTGACCGCGAAGATCGTGGCGGCCTACCTCGGCAAGAACTCCACACCGGCCGCCGAGCTGCCCAAGCTGATCGACCGCGTGTTCCAGGGCCTCGCCGGACTGACCACAGCCCGGCCGCCACCCCGAAGGCGCGTCCGGATCCGGCGGTGCCGGTGAAGAAGTCCGTTTTCGCCGACTACATCGTCTGCCTTGAGGACGGCAAGAAGCTCAAGATGCTCAAGCGCTACCTGATGTCGTCCTACGGCATGACGCCACACGCCTACCGCGAGCGCTGGGGCCTGCCGCCGGACTACCCGATGGTGGCACCTAACTATGCGGAAAGGCCTCGGCCCTGGACAAGTCGATCGGGCTGGGCCGCAAGCCCGCCGCAGCCGAGTCGGACGCCGATGCCACGGGGCAGGACGAGGCACCGGTTGGGCCGGCACGTCGAGGCCGCAAGCCGGCGCGGGCGGCCACAGAGGGCGCGGAGTAGCGCTGTCGCTCCGGCCGCCTATACGTCCGGTTCGTCCCCCTGCCCGCTTGGTCCGCCAGCGCCACCCACGGCGCGTGTCTTGTGACTTCGGAGGCGGCGTGCAGCTTGCGCTTCCTCGACGCCAGCATCACTAAAGTCGGCCTCTCCACGCCCTCGTCACAGATCCTAGCGCTCCCGCATCTGTGTCCACAGCGCGAAGGTCTGCACGAGAGCCGGCTCGCGCAGGTACTCGAACCGACCGGACCGGCCGCCGTGCCCGCCCTCCATGGTGATACGCAGCAGGATCGGCGCCGTCCCGGTCGTCTCCGCGCGCAGTTTGGCGACCCACTTGGCCGGCTCCCAGTATGTGACGCGGGGGTCTGACAGGCCGCCCAACGCCAGCACCGGCGGGTAAGGCCTTGGGCCGACTTGATCATAGGGCGAGTAGGCCGCGATCCGGTCGTAGGCCTCGACGTCTAACAGCGGGTTGCCCCACTCTGGCCATTCTGGCGGTGTCAACGGCAAGGTGGCGTCCGACATGGTGTTCAGCACGTCGACGAACGGCACCGCGGCCACCACGCCGGCCCACAGCTCCGGACGCAGGTTCAGCACCGCGCCCATCAGCAGGCCGCCGGCCGAGCCGCCATGGGCCACGATGCCGCCCGGGCGCGCGATGCCTTCTTCCACCAACGTGTCGGCGCAGGCGAGGAAATCGGTGAAGGTGTTGGTCTTGGCGGTACCGCGTCCGTCGAGGAACCAGCCCCGGCCTTTCTCGCTGCCGCCGCGCACGTGCGCGATTGCCCATGCCCACCCGCGGTCGACCAGGCTGAAGCGGTTGGCCGAGAAATGCGGCATCATCGATATGCCGTAGGCGCCGTAGCCATAAAGCAGCAGTGGGCACGGCCCCGCTTCGATCGCGTCACGGCGCGCGAGCACGGTGACCGGCACAGAGGCCCCGTCCGCCGCGCGGGCATGCAGCCGGCGCACGACGTAATCCTGCGGATCGTGGCCAGAAGGAACCTGCTGCGTCTTGCGCAGGGTCCGCACGCGGCTGGCCATGTCATAGTCGAACACCTGCGCCGGGTCGCGCGGGCTGTCATAGACGTAGCGCAGGGTGGCGGTCGCAAACTCCGAGCCGCCCCTGGGCTGCAGGCAGCTTGCCTCGTCCTCGATGGCGATGACGTGCGACGCACCGTCGCGCGCCGTCACCACAAGGCGGTCGCTGGCATCTACGCGCTCGACGTGCACGAGGAAGCCCTCGAAGGCGAGCAGCGCGGTGACGTAGCAACCGGGGCGGTAAGCGAGCCATTCCTGCCAGGCACCGCGTCCCGCCGGCGCGTCGTGGGGCACTGTGGCAATCCAGTAATCGATCGCGTCGTCCGCATTGGTCAGCACGACGAAGCCATCGCCCCAGTCATCGAGGCTGTAGCGTACGCCGGTCTCGCGCGGGGCGATGCAGCGCGCCGCCGCCGTCGGATCGGCTGCGGGAATCACCCAGGCCTCGCTGGTTTCCTGGTTGCCGCATTTGACCACGATCCAGCGCCGCGACCGCGTCACCTCGACGCTGACGAAGAACCCGGGGTCACGCTCGTCGTGGACGGGCGCATCGTCGGCCGGACCGCCGCCGACCGGACGGCGCAGGACGCGAGTGGGTCGACCATTGCCATCACGGAATGTCCAGAATAGGAAGCGCCCGTCCGGCGAGAAGGCGAACGAGCCGGCAGCGTTCTCGATCGGCGCGCCCACCGTGGCGCGCGTGGCGAGGTCGAGCACATGGATCGTGTAGGCTTCCGAGCCCTGCCGATCCTCGGCCCACGCGTAGAGCCCGTGGTCTGGGCTGTGCTCGGCGCCGGCGACACGGAAGTAGGCGTGCGGCCTCGCCAGGGCGTCGACATCGAGGAGCACCTGCTCGTGCCGGTCGTCCGTGTCCGCGCTCGGGCGTCTGGCGTGCAGGGGGTGCTGTGCGCCCTCGGCGAAGCGGGTGTAGTAGCTCCAGGAGCCGTCCGGGACCGGCACCGAGCTGTCGTCGGCGCGGATGCGCCCGATCATCTCCGCCAGGATCGTCTCCTGGAGGGAGTTCGTGCCGGCCAGGATCTCGGCGGTGTAGGCGTTCTCCTGCTCAAGGTGGTCGCGGATGTCGGGCCGCAGCGCGGTAGGGTCGCGCAGCACCGCCTGCCAGTTCGGATCCCGCATCCAGTCATACGGGTCGGTGCGGGTGCGGCCGAGCTGCTCGATGACGTGCGGCTCCCGGCGGGCGTCGGGCGGCTGGGGCGTGTTGTTCATCGCGTCAGCTTAGAGTGCCGCTCCGGCAAAGGGCAGCCAGCGTTGTTCCGTTCGGGCTCGCCAGCAGCACAAGGGCCCCTCGTCCACACCAGCAGCACCCACACGCAAGGCTCAACCCAGGCGCGGCATCCAGCCTTCCGCGCGGCGCATCAGCCCGAAGCGATGCCAAAGGATAGCGGCGGCGATGACCAGCGCCATGACCAGCAAGCTTGGCCGGCCCACGTCGGCATCGGCCCAGTCGGCAATTGCGAAGGCAGCGGCGATCACGAGGCCCGCCACAGGTGCAGCCGGGAACAGGGCCGAACGCCAGAAACCTGACTGGCCCGTGAGCCCCCGCCTGCGCCCGACGAGCACGGCAAGCGACACCAGCGCCAGCGCAAACACGATCAAGCCCGAGGTGAAGACCAGCAATACGTGCGAGGACAGCAGGCAGCAGGCAGCCGAGAAGGCGCCCACCAGGAGGGTCGCGTTGCGCGGCGTGCCGGAGTCCCCATGGACGGCCATCAGCACGCGGTTCGCAAGCCCGGGAAAGATCGCGTCCCGGCCCATGCTGAAGAACAGTCGCGACAGGTACATCAGCGTCGCGATCATTGAGTTGAAGACCGCCAGCGCCACGCCAAGGCCGAGAGCGCGGGCCGCGGCGGGGCCCCCAACCTGATCCATGAACGTCGTGAACGGAGCCGGGCTGTGCAGCACGGCGACGAGGTCGGGCGCACCGAGGGCCACGGCCACGACCGGGAGTGCCGTCGCCACTGCCCCCACCATGCAGGAGGCCAGGACAACGTGGCCCATGGCAGCGTGCGGATCGCGCAGCTCCTCCCCGAAGCCGATGGCCTGGTTGCCGCCGACGGTGCCATAGGCGGCGCTGACCCCAGCCAGTGCGAGCACGCCGATCGGAACGGGCGCCAGCGCGCCGTGGGCGTCGAGTGCCACCGGATGGAGCAGCGTCACGCCTGGATCGGCAGCCTGGTCCCACAGGCCTGCGGCGATCAGCGCAACCACGGCGGCCATCTCGACGGCGAGGAACAGGCCGGTGATCCACGCGCTCGAGCGCACCGTAAGCAGCGCCACCGCCGTTGCCGCAGCGAGCGAGCCGAACACGAGGACCCAGGTCGGCACGCCAGGGGCAAGGGGTCCCGCGTAGTCGGCGAACACCTTCGCCGCGAACGCGATGTTCGGCCCCGACGTCGCTGCCCAGATCGCCATGCTGGACACGCCCGCCCAGCCGCCAAGGATGGAGCCGACGCCCACGTAGTCGCCGCCCGCATGGGGATAGGCCGAGCCCAGTTCCGCATAGACCACGCCGTAGACCAGGGCGACGCCGATGCTGAGCAGGAACAGGATCGCCGCCCCTGTGCCCGCATGCAGGAGCACGTCCGAGCCGATTCCGTAGGCGGAGAGGACTGGCGAGAGCGAGGAGAGCGCCAGCAGAAGCACGCCGAAGCCAGAGAGCTGCCGGCGAAGCTGAGGAGAAGCTGAAGCGGCAGTTGGGCGGGCCTCGATGCTGTCCTGGTCCATCGGTGCCGGTCCTTGGTTGCGGTGGTCGGTCGGTTGAATGAGGCCCATCGACGGTGTGAGTGGGCCTCCCGCTCGTTCGCAATTTGCGTGCTACGAAGCCGATACCAGCAAACGCCAGCTGTGGCTCGGGTTGTAGGGGTTCCCGGTCAGCCGCAGGTAGGCGTTGGCGCTTTGAGGCCGCTGGGGCGGTCTGAGACCGGTAGACAGCTACGTCACCGGCTGCTGCCCGGGTATGATGAGGCCGGGGCATCCGAGGCAGTGGACTAGGTGGTGTTCCTCTCCCTGCGCGGCGAGGAGTGCCATGCCGAGTGCTTCTGGCCAGTGCTGATCGACGAAGAGCCGGAGCTGGCACACGCGACCGGGGTTGGAAGGATGCAGCCTTGAGCGAGAATGGATCGGCTACGTTGCTCAACTCTGTCCCGCGCAAGCGATACGGAGAGGACAAGGCACTGGTCTGATCTGCAACGACGGAGACAGCGATCAGATCGTGGCGGGCGATCTGCTCACATTGGTGAAGCCGTACCGTTCAGCCAGCGTCACTGATCCTGCTCCTGCCCGGGTGCTGTGCGAAGCTTCGGGCTTGTTCAGCTTGGTTGGCGAAGTCTCTGGTGATCAAGTTCCCTGAGACCGGGAGTGGCCTCAGTCGTGCGCTGCGAGGAAGCTGTTGACTTCCCCAAGGAACGCGTCGGTCTCCTCAACATGAGGCAGGTGGCTCGAGTTCTCGTATACGGTCCAATGCGCATCGGGGATGTGCCGGGCAAACGGTTGCACCACAGCTGCCGTTGCTTCGTCGTGGCGGCCGGAGATGAGCAGCGTAGGAACCTGGATGCGGTCGAGCCGATCTATGATGGACCAGTCGCGTATTGTGCCGATGCAGTGGAACTCGCTGGGACCGTTCATGGTGTGGTAGACGGTCGGGTCGGCCTGCATCCCGGTGAAGCTCGCCTCCAGCTCCGGCGGCCATGGAACCGTGCACAGGTGGCGGTCGTAGAACACCCGCACCGCGGCCTGGTACTCCGGGGTGTCGGTGGTGCCTTCGGCCTCATGCGCGAGGAGCGTCGCCTGCACTGCCGGCGGCAGCAGGGCGCGCAGCCTGTTCGCCTCCTGCAGCCAGAGCTGCATGGAGGCAGGTGAGTTCGCGACCACCAGGGACTTTAGGCCCGGCGGCCGCCGCACGGCGTGCTCGGCGCCCAGCATCCCGCCCCAGCTCTGGCCAAGCAGATGGTAGCTGCCTGTGATGCCAAGATGGTCCAGCAGGTTGTCCAGCTCGTCCACGAACAGTGGCACCTGCCAGAAATCGGGGCCTCGGTCAGGCAGGTGCGTGGACCGCCCGCAGCCGATTTGGTCGTAATGGATGACCGCCCGTCCGGCATCGGCCAGCGCGGCCAGCGGCAACAGGTAGTCGTGGAGCATGCCCGGTCCACCGTGCAGCACCACCAGTGGAGGCTTGCCGGACGTCAGATCACCAGTGACACGGAACCACGTCTTCCAGCCTCGGAAGTCGGCTGTGCCTTCGTGGACTTTCTGGATCAATCCGTCTGCCTCCACTTGCTCGCCACATATCTGGCGAAGGCGTGCAAATGAGGCAATTAACTCTCCTCTGCAGGCAAGGCACGAAAAAATTGTTCAGGCTTGCTCGGCATGGCCCGAAACTTATATAAACCATTGCCTGGCAACATTTTTTTCCTCCCGCAAGCCCCTCTCTCCTGCCCTTTCCCTACCTCCTCCCCCAACTCCGTCCGCTAAAGCACGCGGCCGAACAGAGTCCGGGCATAGTCAGACACAAACCGGCGCCAGCAAACGCCAGCTGCGTCTGAGGTTGTAGGCGATCGCGGTCAACCGCACCTGCAAACCTGCTTCGGCTAGGCCAAACCAGTGCATCCGGCGCAGGCCGTAGCTGCGCTTGCAGGTGCCGAACACCTTCTCGATCCGACAACGCACCTCCCGCACCACGGCGTTATGGATCTTCAACCGCGCCAGCGCCTCGGGTCCGCCCCAAACGCCTGTCTGCACGGTCAATGGCGTGCCGCCACAAGCCAGGATGAGGCAATCGGACCTGGCACTCGCAAACGCGCTGTTGCCATACACCTCGCCCGGCTCTGGTGGCAGCACCGCCTCCAGGCGGGCGGCATCGTGCACGTTGGCCGTCGTGACCTCGACCTTGCGGATCAACACTGCTTCCTGGTCGGTCGTGACATGGGCTTTGCATCCATGCACCGGCTTGCGCCGTTTGTGGCCCACCCACCTGGCTTCGGTATCGTGCTGGATGCTAACCGACGGAAGCCGCGTTGCATCCACCAGAGTGCCGGTGCGGACGACCACGCCGCTTGCATCAAGCTGACGCGCGACCGCCTCGAACAGCACTCGGTCCAGGTCCAGGCGGATCAGGACACGCCGGAAGCGCACGAAGGCAGTGCGCTCAGGAGTGGGCTCATGAGACCCGAAGCCACAGAACCGACGAAAGCTGTTCCGGTTATCCAGCGGCTTGGCCAGGCGCACGTCCGAGAGGTCGTACTATGTTGCCAGCAGCAGCGCCCGGAACAACGCCAGGAAGGGTCAGCCCAGCTCTTCTTTTACTGAGTTACTGTAGTGTAACAATAGTAATGCGCAATGTTTAGCTGACATCAGTGCACACAATTATCCGCCCCCATCCTCGCACGTTTGCTGCCAGAGAACCGCCGCAGCAACGCGGTTGCAATCAGCCAGGCTGCATGGAAAGCCTCTCCCTCGTGCGGCGGATGTGCTCGCGCATCAGCCGCTCCGCGGCGTCCGGCTCGCGACCGGTGATCGCGGCCAGGATGGCCTGGTGCTCGCTTAGGCCCCGTCGGCGCTGGTCCTGGTCCGAAGACACCTGCCGCAACCCCAGGCACATCTGGCCTTCCAGCACCAGCACCATCTCGGACAGGCGACGGTTGCTGGCGCCTGCGGCGACCAGTCGGTGGAAGTCGGCATTGGTCCGGAACCAGCCCGGCGCATCGCCCCGCCCCACGATACCCGCCTGCCGCTGCAGCAGCGCTGCAAGCTGGCTCAGCACCGCAGGGCCGGCGCGCTCTGCGCACAATCGCGCGGCCTGCCCCTCGACGCCCTCGCGCACCTCGTGGATCTCCAGCATATCGGCCGCGTCGATCTCGGCCACGGTGACCCCGTGCCGCGGCTGCTCGACCGCCAGCCCTTCGGCGACCAGAGCCAGGACTGCCTCGCGCACCGGGCTGCGCGACACGTCGAGCTGGCGCGACAGCTCGGGCACGGACAGGGCTTGGCCCGGCGCCAGTGAGCCGTCAAGGATGGCGTCACGAAGGGCTGCGTGAACGGAATCCACGATCCGCTCGGAGGGCCTGAGGGCGGAAAGCGCTTGCACGAGCCGGCGCCTACCGCCGGACCAGGTGTTCGCCCGGCTTGCCCGCCCGCGCGCCGCTCATCCGCCGACCGCCACGACGGCCTCAATCTCGATCTTGGCGCCGAAGTGCAGTGGGCTACACGGCACCACGGAGCGGGCCGGACGGTGCGCGCCGAAGAAGGCGGCATAGGTCCGGTTCGCCTCCTCCCAATGCTCGATGCCAGCCACGAACACCGTGCACTTCACAACGTCCGCGCGCCCTGCGCCGACGACACGGGCGATGCGCTCGATATTACCCAGCGCAAAGACCATCTGCTCGGCCACCGGCACCGCATCAGGGTCCAGCGTGTCGCGGGTGACCCCGAGCTGCCCAGACACGTGCAGCAGATTGCCGTGCAGCACACCCTGCGCATAGTGCCCGCCGGGCGGTGGGGCTTCGGCGCAGCGCACCTCGGTCAGCTTCGGCGTCATCGTGCGTCCTTTGTTGTCGTTACCAGCCGCCGGTGCGGTTCCAGCGGTCCACCACGACGCCATCCGCCACCACGTCGTAGGCCGGATAGGGTGCGCAGGTCAGGCAGGCGTGGTTGGGCAGGATGCGCACGGTGCTGCCCACCGGAAGGCGGTCGAACCAGTCCTCGTCCGGCACCGGCACGGTGCCATGCTCCTGGTGCACCGTCCCGACCGACAGCGCACCGAGACGCCGCAGCGTCACCGTGTCGCACACCCAGCCGTAGTGGGCGTCCGGCATGAGGCGGTTGGCCCCGATGTCCTTGGACAGCGCCAGGGCGCCGGCATCCAGCACCAGGCTGGGTCCGCGCCGCTGATGGCCGATCACGGTGGCCAGCACGGAGACAGCGATGTCCGCCTGCGCGCACAGGCCGCGCGACAGTTGGGCGAGATCCCAGAACAGGTAGATGCCTGCCCGAGCCTCGGTCACGCCGCGCAGGTGCCCGGCGTGCAGGACCGTGGGCGTGGAGCCGACGCTGACGATCGGGCAGGGGTGCCCGAGCGAGCGCAGCATCTCCGCCGAGGACACGGCCGCCGCCCGCTCCGCCTCCGCGACGGCCTGCAGCCCGGCGAGGTCGTCCAGGGCGTAGGAGTGCCCGGCGTGGGTCATCACGCCGTCCAGCCGCAGGTGGGGTGCGCCGGCCGCCACCGTTTCGGCAACCGCCGCCATCTCCGCGGAGGCTGGGGCGGTGCCGCTGCGGTGCTCGCCGCAGTCCACCTCGACGAGGCAGCCGAACGACGCCCCGTGCTCCGCCGCCTCTGCCGCCAGCATCGACGCGGCCGCCACGCTGTCCACGACGAGCCGCAGGGCGGCGCCCGCGTCGCGCTGGATGCGGGCGGCACGGGCCACCTTGGCCGGCGCCATGGCCGTCGCATACAGGATGTCGCGCCATCCTGCCGCGGCCAGGTACTCCGCCTCGGCAAGCGTCGAGACGGTGACGGGGCCGGGCTCGCCACCGCCGGCTAGCCGCGCCACCTCGACCGACTTTGCTGTCTTGAGATGCGGACGAAGCGCCACGCCAAGGGCGTCGCACCGCTCGCGCATGCGGCGGGCGTTCCGCTCCAACCGTTCCCGGTCGAGCAGCAGGCGCGGGGTGTCCAGGAACTCCAGGCCGGAGATGTCGGTCATCACGCCAGCTCCAGGAGTGGGTGGAGGGTGTCGGCCACAAGGAAGGGGCGTGCACCGTCGGCGACGAACGGCAGGCCGGCACGGTTGTGCCAGAACACCGGCATGCCGACGCCGGTGGCGCCTGGCACGTCGGCGGGAGAGCCTGCCACGAACAGGGTGCGCTCAGGCGCGGTGCCGAGCCGGTCCAGCACGGCTTGGTAGGGCTCAGGGCGCGGCTTGTAGAATCCGGCCTCCTCCGACGTCACGATAGCTGCTAGAGGCACCCCGATGCGCGCCGCGGCTCGCCGGCCTTGCTCAATGGAGCAGTTGGTGGCGACCCCAAGGGGCACGCCGCGGCGTGACAGTGTGCCAAGCACGCCAGCGACTTCCGACCAGGGCTGCAGCTCGCCCCAATGCGTCATCAACGCGTCCGCATGGGCCTGCCGCAGACCCACGGTCCTGGCGGCTCTGCCGACCAAGTCCTCGTAGGGTTGGTAGGCGCCGCACCCATAGGTCAGGCGGAGATACTCGCGCCGCCACTGAAGGCCGTCGACAGCTGACCCAGCAGCGTGGTTCCACACCGTCCAGGAGTCGAGGAGCCCCGTTAGTAGATCAAACACGACAGCATCAAAGCGGAGTAGACTAACCGTCAATCGATGAACTCCATGGATGCTTTTTACATGTAACATGTATTTTCGATCGTCAACAACGATTAGCTCGGAGCGACGAAACGCCCCGGCCATGCAGAAGGCCAGCAGCGCCCGGTCATGCACCGAGCGCAGCTCATCGCCGGTGATGGCGCGCAGCAGGTCGCGAAGCGCGTTGGCATCGGCGGCGTGCTTCCTGACCGGGGCGATACCGTGGCTCCGGCGGGAGGCCGGCCATGACCTCGAAGATGGCAGCCTTACCTTCGCGGGCCTGGGGTGGCTGCAGCCCGGCACAGCGATGCATCCAGCCTTTTCGAGGTCGCGGGCGAGACACCAAGCCGAGAAGCGCCGCCAGTAGCTGGCATAGGCACGCCACGTCTTGACTGGGGGGCCTTGAACAGCATGACAACCCAGGGTCTGATGCGGGTCCGACATAACCATGGGCGAATCTATTGACTTTCGTGGTCAAT
>CAXSEG010000163.1:0-10442 GCA_964235545.1 uncultured Acetobacteraceae bacterium | reverse complement strand
CGCCCCCGCTTCGGCGTGATGCGCGGGCGCGAGTTCCTGATGAAGGACGCCTACAGCTTCGACCTGGATTACGCGGGCGCCGTCCTGAGCTACCGGCGCATGATGCTGGCCTATATGCGAACCTTCCAGCGCCTGGGCGTGCAGGCGATCCCGATGGTGGCCGATACCGGCCCGATCGGCGGGGACCTCAGCCATGAGTTCATCATCCTGGCCCCCACGGGCGAGAGCGGCGTGTTCTTCGATGCCGGGTTCGAGGACATGGACTGGCTCGCCGCCGATATCGACCACACCAAGCCGGAGGACATGGAGCGCTTCTACAACCTGATGACCAGCCTGTACGCCGCGACGGACGAGAAGCACGACGAGGCGGCCTGGGCCCGCGTGCCGGAGGATCGCCGCCGCGAGGGCAGGGGGATCGAGGTCGGCCACATCTTCTACTTCGGCCGCAAGTACAGCGAGCCGATGGGCATGACGGTCACCGGACCCGACGGTGCCGCTGTGGTGCCGGAGATGGGCAGCTACGGCATCGGCGTCTCCCGCCTGGTCGGCGCCGTGATCGGGGCGAGCCATGACGCGGCCGGCATCATCTGGCCGGACAGCATCGCGCCATTCCACGCGGCGATCCTGAACCTCAAGCAAGGTGACCCGGCGACCGGCACTCTCTGTGAGGCTCTCTATGCTAAGCTAGGTTCCACCGCAATGTATGACGACCGCGAGGAGCGGGCCGGGGTCAAGTTTGCCGACGCCGATCTCATGGGCCATCCCTGGCAGTTGGTGGTCGGCCCCCGCGGCGCCGCGAACGGTCGCGTCGAGCTGAAGCGCCGCGCCGGCGGCGAACGCCTGGAGCTATCAGTCGAGGACGCGCTGGCGAAAGTGGGGGTTTGAGCGGGTTGCTTAGAAGCCCGCTCCCCTTGCGGGAGGGGGAGCCTTGATGTTCGGCCCCTTCGAACGCGCCGTCGCCGGCCGGTATCTCCGGGCGCGGAAAGGGGAGCGGTTCGTCTCCGTTATCGCCGGGTTCAGCCTGGTGGGGATCGCGCTGGGGGTGGCCACGCTCATCATCGTCATGTCGGTCATGGGCGGCTTCAAGACGGACCTGCTCGGCCGCATCCTCGGCTTCAACGGCCATCTCGGCATCTACGGCGCCGGTCAGCCGCTCACCGGTTACGACACGGACGTAGCGCAGATCAAAGCTATCCCGGGGGTCGTGTCCGCCATCCCCGTCGTGGACGGCCAGGTGCTGCTGGAGAGCGACCACGGCGTGAACACAGGCGGCTACGTTCGCGGGATACGCCAGGCCGACCTGGAGCAGCTGCATGCCGTGAGCGACCATATCCTGGCCGGCTCGCTCGCCGCGTTCCACGGGCCGGATGCCATCGCGGTCGGCATCTCGCTGGCGAACCGGTTCGGGTTGACCGTCGGCGGCCATATCACGGTGATCTCGCCCCAGGGTGCCGCGACCGCGTTCGGCACGGTGCCCCGGGTGCGGGTGTACGACGTCGCCGCGATCTTCCAGGTCGGCATGAACGAATACGACAGCGGCTACGTCTTCCTGCCGCTGGAGGCGGCGCAGATCTACTTCCAGAAGCCCGGCCAGGCGTCCCAGATCGAGGTCCAGCTGAGCGACCCGGACCAGGCCCGCGCGGTCGGGCGGGAGATCCAGGCGTCCCGCCCGATCATGGACGTCAACATCGTCGACTGGCAGCAGACCAACAACAGCTTCTTCGCCGCCATCCAGGTCGAGCAGAACGTGATGTTCCTGATCCTGACGCTGATCATCCTGGTGGCGGCGTTCAACGTGGTCAGCTCGCTGATCATGATGGTGAAAGACAAGACGCGGGACATCGCCGTGCTGCGCACCATCGGCGCCGGGCGCGGCGCGGTGCTGCGCATCTTCCTGATGGTGGGGGCGTCCGTGGGCGTGACCGGGACCGTGCTGGGCACGGTGCTCGGCGTGCTGTTCTGCCAGAACATCCAGCGGATCCAGGGCTGGGTGGAGGCGATCACCGGGCGGACCGTGTTCGATCCCACGGTGTATTACCTGGCCCACCTGCCGGCCCGGCTGGACTGGCACGAGGTGGCGCAGATCATCGTCATGGCGCTCGTGCTGTCGCTGTTGGCGACGCTGTATCCATCCTGGCGCGCCGCCCGGACCGACCCGGTCGAAGCCCTGCGCAATGTCTGACCCGGCGATGCCGCTCGAGCTGCGCGCCGTCAGCCGCATTTACCGCACCGGGGATGCCACGCTGGCGGTATTGAACCAGGCGGATCTGGTGCTGCGCCCGGGGGAGATCGTGGCGCTGGTGGCGCCCTCGGGCACCGGCAAGTCCACCCTGCTGCATCTGGCCGGGCTTCTGGAGCGGCCGGATGCCGGGGCGGTGCTGGTGGACGGGCGCGATGCCGGCACCCTGCCGGACCCGGCGCGCACCGCGATCCGGCGGGATGCGATCGGCTTCGTCTACCAGTTCCACCATCTGCTGGGCGAGTTCAGCGCGCTGGAGAACGTGGTGCTGCCGCAACTGATCGCGGGCAAGAAGCGGCGGGACGCCGAGATGCGCGGGCGCGGCCTGCTGGAGACGCTCGGGCTGGGCGCACGGACCGGGCACCTGCCCGGCAAGCTGTCGGGCGGCGAGCAGCAGCGCGTGGCGATCGCCCGTGCGCTGGCCAACGCGCCCAAGATCCTGCTGGCGGACGAGCCCACCGGCAACCTCGACGTCGGTACGTCCGCCGTGGTGTTCGACGCGCTGCTGGCGACGGTGCGCGGCCAAGGAGTCGCAGCGCTGATCGCGACGCACAACCCCGATCTGGCCGCAAGGATGGACCGGCGGGTGACGCTGCACGAAGGCCGGGTGGTCGAAGCCTGACGACCAGGTGTCCGGAGGACCACTGTCCTCTGGCTGGGCGGTCCCGTGCCGGCGGGCTACCGCCGACGGAACGGGTGATGGTGGAACGGCCGCTGGCGTGCATCGCGTAACCCCGGTGCGAGAGGAATTTGCTGCATGACTGATACGGCCATACCCAAGGGTGAACTCACCGTCCGCATCATTGCCATGCCGGCCGACACCAACCCCTCCGGAGACATCTTCGGCGGTTGGATCATGGGGCTGATGGACGTCTCGGCCGGCATCGCAGCGCGGGACCGGGCGCGCGGACGCGTCGTCACCGCCTCCGTCTCTAGCCTCAGCTTCCTCCACCCGGTCAAGGTCGGCGATGTGGTCTGCTGCTACACGCAGATCGCGGGTACCGGGCGCAGCTCGATCTCCGTCGACGTCGAAACGTGGGTCGTGCGCGACCAGCGAACCAACCGGTTGCGGGTCACGGAGGCGAAGTTCGTCATGGTCGCCGTCGACGAAAGCGGCCGCCCTCGCTCCGTGGACGCGGTCGAGCCAATACCGACGGACGCAGGTAAATAAAACCCACGCTTGTCATGGTCGGACTTGATCCGACCATCCACGGGGTTCCGCGCGCGCGGCTGCGCCGACTTGGCCTGATCCGGTGCACCAACTCCCTCGACGTCACATATCCATGCGCCTGGGATAATCGGATCAAGTCCGGGCATGACGAAGGCTGCAACGCTGTTGATAGCTGGGAGCTACGCCCGCGTAGCCTCGGCCATGGCGTGCCGTGCATCCGCCAGCGACGCCGCGACCGAGCTCGCAAGGTCCGCCAGGCGGAACGGCTTGCGCAGCACCGGCACGTCGGCCAGCGCCCCTTGCAGCGCCGCTGTGTCGGCGTAGCCGGTGCTGAACAGGATCGGCAGCCCGGGATGCGCGTGCCGGGCTGCCAGGGCGACTTCCGCCCCGGACATGCCCGGCATCACGTAGTCCACGATCATGACATGCGGACGCGGCGTCTGCTGCAACACCTCCAGCCCGGCGCGTCCGTGCGGCGCTTCGAGCACGCAGTAGCCGAGGCTGCGCAGCATCTCCACCAGCGACGCCCTGACTGCCGCGTCGTCGTCCACCACCAGCACGACGTCCGAGGCATGGCCGAGCGGGATGGCGGACACCTGCTCCAGCGTATCCGCCCCCACACGCTGGACGGCGGCCCGGTCGAGCAGCGGCAGCAGCAGGCGCACGGTCGTGCCATGGCCGGGCTGGCTCTCGATCAGGGCGGTTCCGCCGGACTGGCTTGCGATGCCGTAGACCTGCGCCAGGCCGAGCCCGGTGCCCTTGCCCACCCCCTTGGTGGTGAAGAACGGCTCGAACGCCCGTTCCGCCACCTCGTGCGGCATGCCTGTCCCGGTATCGGCAACGGATAGGCTGGCCATCTTGCGCCCGTCCGGTTGCGTCACCGCGACCGACACGGTGAGCCGTCCGCCGCCGGGCATGGCATCCCGCGCATTGATCGCGAGGTTCAGCAGCGCCAGTTCCAGCTGGTTGACGTCGGCCGTCGCCCACACCGGCTCGCGCGCCGGTATGCAGCGCAACTCGACCAGGGAGCCGATCGAGTGTATCAGCAGGTCGTGCAGACCTGCCGTCAGCGCGTTCAGCTCCACCGGTGCCAGGGCCAGCTGCTGGGTGCGCGAGAAGGCGAGCAACTGGCCCGTCAGCTTGGCACCGCGCTTGGTCGCGTCGATCGCGGCAGTAGCCAGGCGGCGCACCGGCTCCTCCGGCGAGCGCCGCAGGATCAGCTCGAGCCCGCCCATGATGGCGGAGAGCAGGTTGTTGAAATCATGCGCGATGCCGCCCGTCAGCTGGCCCACCGCCTCCATCTTCTGGCTTTGCCGCAGCGCGTCCTCGGCCCGGGTCCGCTCGACGATCTCCTCGCGCAGCCGGCCATTGGCGCGTTCGAGCGCTGCGGTGCGGGCGCCCACCAGGCGTTCCAGCTCGGCCCGGTGCTGCAGCAACTCGGCCTGCGTCTCGTTCAGCGCCGCCTCGCGCCGGATCCGCTCCTCGAGATGCGCCCGCGCCTGATACTGCCGGTCCCGCGTGCGCAGGGCGGTATGGACGATGGAGAGCAGCGTGGTCGGGTGGAACGGCCGCTCCAGGAACGTCACGTTGCCGAGCAACCCGGTGTAGCGGGTCGCGGCCAGGATGCGGTCGGTCTGGCTCTGGGAGGCCAGCAGCACGAACGGGATGTCCGACCAGGCCGGCTGCGCTGCGATCGCCGCCACGAGCGGACGGGGATCGGTGGTCCGCAACGCCTCCTCCGTCACCAGCACCAGCCCGCACCCTTCGCCGATCGCACCCGCCAGGGAGGCGAGGTCCGGGCATGACCCGGCAGAGAGGCCGGCCTCGGAGATCAGGCTGACCGCGACCGCCGCGTCCCGCCCGGCCGGGGCCAGCACCAGCGCCCGGCGCTCCAGATCGATGCGAGGGGCGGTCAGGCTCAGGATGCAGTCTCCAGCATCTCGAGACCAGCTGGGCCGGCATAGGTCGGCGTGCCGCGCAGGATGCCCTGGAACTCCCGCAACGGCCTGCCGACATGCAATCCGTCGGCTTTGACCTGCAGCTCGCGTATCGTATCCTCGTGCGGGCCGGAGCGCTTCTTGATGGCGGAAATGGCCCGGCGCACTTGCCCGCTCGCCTCGAAGAAGCGCAGCAGCATCACCGTGTCCGCCAGATAGGTGACGTCGACCGGTGACCGCATGTCCCCGATGACACCTTGCTGCGCCATCGTGAGCATCGCGACCACGCCGCGGCGGCGCAGGTAGCTCAGCAACTCGTGCATGTGGAGCATGAGGAACTGCTCCTCCGGCATTGCGGCGTTGTAGCCGTTCAGGCTGTCGATCACGATCGTCGAGACGCCGAGCTGTTCGACCATGTGGCGGATGCGGTGCGCAAACTCGCCGGGGGAGAGTTCCGCCGGGTCGACCTGCTCCATCAGGAGCTGTCCGGCGGCAATCATGCCGGTCACGTCCAGGCCGATCCCGGCGGCACGGATGGCCAGCATCCGGATATCCTCGTCCAGCACGAACATCGCCGCCCGCCTGCCGGCCCGCACGGTGGCGGCGACGAATGTGAGTGCCGTCAGGGTCTTGCCCGCACCGGACGGACCGATGATGAGCGTGCTGGTGCCATGATCCAGCCCGCCGCCCAGCAGGCTGTCCAGCGCAGGCAGCCCACTGGACAGGCAACCCGGGGGGAAGACGGCTTGCTGCTCGGCGGCGACGAGGCGGGGGAACACGCTGACGCCGCCATGGACGATCGCGAAATCGTGGTAGCCGCCGCGATAGGCCTGGCCGCGCATCTTCGTCACCCGCAGGCGGCGCCGGTCGGTGCCGTAGAGCGGCGACAGCTCCTCGAGGTGCAGCACCCCGTGGGCGATGCTGTGGACGGTGCGCTCCGACAGCTCCGCCGTCATGTCGTCCAGCAGCAGCGCGGTGCAGCCTTGCCGCGAGAGGAAATGCTTCAGCGCGAGCATCTGGCGGCGGTAGCGGAGGGAGGATTGCGCCAGCAGGCGGATCTCGGACAGGCTGTCCACCACGACCCGGGCAGGCTTCGTGCGCTCGACGATCTCGAACATGGCCCGGGTGGTCTCGCCCAGTTCCAGGTCGGACGAGTACAGCAGGCTTTGCTGCTGCGCCTCGTCCAGCAGGCTTTCCGGAGGGACGAGCTCAAACATCTCGATCCCCTCCAGGCTCCATCCATGCCCGGCAGCCGTCGCACGCAGCTCTTCCTCCGTCTCAGACAGCGTGATGTAGAGCGTCGACTCGCCGGCGAGGACACCTTGGATCAGGAACTGCACCGCCATCGTAGTCTTGCCGGTGCCGGGATTACCCTCGACCAGATACAGCCGGTTCCGCTCGATCCCTCCGTTGAGGATATCGTCCAAGCCCTCGATCCCGAACCTTGCCTTCTTGCTTTGCGCCGCGTCGGCCATCAGCCGTGATTCTCCACCGTCGCCAATCGCGGCGTATGATACCGCCATGATTGCAGAACGCAGCGTGTCCGGGATCGTTAGCGCCGGAAAAGCAACTCAATGGGAGGGTTCGGTGCACCGGCTCGGAGCCGTGGGCTCGACCATGGAGGAGGCGCGCACCTTAGCATATGATAAGGCATCGCACGGGACTGTCGTTGTGGCAACGGAGCAGGGTGCGGGTCGTGGGCGGAGCGGCCGGGCGTGGGCCAGCCCGCCGGGTAACCTGTATATGACGGTGGTGCTGCGGCCCGGCGGCCCGGCACAGCGGGCCCCGCAACTGGGCTTCCTCGTCGCCGTCGCCGTGGCGGCGGCGGCAGACCGGCTGGCCGGCCCCGGAACGGCGCTGAAATGGCCCAACGACGTGATGCGGGACGGGGCCAAGCTCGCCGGCATCCTGCTGGAGCGGCTGGAGAACGGCGCGGTGCTGGCCGGCATCGGCCTGAACGTGTGCCACGCGCCGCCGGGCATGCCCTATCCCGTCACCAGCCTGCACGCGCTCGGCTGCCCGGCGGAGGTGGAATCCGTGCTCGCTGCCGTGCTCGGCGCCTTGCAGGCGGAGTGGGCCGAGTGGTGCCGGCACGGCTTCGCCCCCGTGCTGGACCGGTGGGCCCAGCGCGGCCCGGCCTACGGCACGGCGCTGACCGTGCGGGCGGGGCAGCGGACCCAGTCCGGCCGCTTTGCCGGGCTGCGCGCCGATGGGGCGCTGCTGCTGGACACGGTGTCCGGCCGCTGCGTGATGGTGGCCGGGGACGTGCAGCCTTGCGCCCCGCCGCCGGTCGTGGCCAAAACGGAGCCATGCTGAAGCTCCGAGTCATCCCCTGCCTGGACGTCAAGGACGGCCGCGTGGTGAAGGGCGTGAACTTCGTCTCGCTGCGGGACGCCGGGGACCCGGTGGAGCAGGCGGCGGTGTATGACGTCGCGGGGGCCGATGAGCTGACCTTCCTGGACATCACCGCCAGCCACGAGAACCGGGACACGATCTATGACGTCGTCAGCCGCACCGCTGCGCGCGTGTTCCTGCCCCTGACGGTGGGTGGCGGGGTGCGCTCGACCGGTGACATGCGCAAGCTGCTGCTCGCGGGGGCGGACAAGTGCAGCATGAACTCCGCCGCCATCGCCCGCCCGGCGCTGATCGCGGAGGCGGCGCAGAAGTTCGGCAGCCAATGCGTGGTCGTGGCGGTGGACGCCCGCAGTGCGGGGCCTGGTCGGTGGGAGGTGTTCACCCATGGCGGCCGCAACCCGGCGGGGCTGGACGCCGTGGCGTGGTGCCAGCAGGCGGCGAGCCTAGGTGCGGGCGAGATCCTGCTGACCAGCATGGACCGGGACGGCACCGGCCAGGGATTCGACGGAGATCTGCTGCGGGCGGTGTGCGGCGCCGTTCGCGTGCCGGTGGTCGCCTCCGGCGGGGTGGGCACGCCGCAGCACTTCGTGGACGGCGCCCGGGCCGGGGCGAGCGGGCTGTTGGCCGCCTCGGTGTTCCATTTCGGTAAATTGACCATCGCCGGCGTCAAACACGCGCTCGCGGATGCCGGGTTGCCTGTTCGCTTGCCCCGCGTGCCCGCATAAGGTCGGGTGATGGCGAAGAAGGCCGACAAACCGAAGAAGATCGATAAGCCGGCCGCACTGGACGGCGCTTCGGCCGGGGCAGTGGACGGCCCTTCGGCCGCAGTGCTGGACCGGCTATGGTCCGTGATCCTGGACCGCCGCACCGCGGACCCTGCCGTCAGCCACTCCGCCCGGCTGCTGGGCCGGGGTGTCTCGAAGGTCGCACAGAAATTCGGCGAGGAAGCGGTCGAGTGCCTGATCGAAGCGGTCAGCGGCAACGCGCAGGCGCTCGTGGCCGAGAGCGCGGACGTGCTGTATCACCTGCTCGTGCTGTGGGTGGCCGGCGGCGTCGAGCCGGCGACGGTATGGGCCGAGCTGGAACGGCGCGAGGGCGTGTCCGGCGTCGCTGAGAAGGCGGCCCGCTCGCTGCCGCTGCAGCAAGGCGGGCGGACTCGGAAGATCCCCTGAATGGAGAGCGAACGATGCCAGTGAGCGGCCTCGGGCCCTACGACGATACCAACATCTTCGCCCGGCTGCTGCGTGGCGAGATCCCGTCCCGCCGGGTCTATGAAGATCCGTTCGCGGTGGCGTTCCATGACATCGCCCCGCAAGCGCCGGTGCACGTGCTGGTGGTGCCCCGCGGGCGGTGGGTGTCGCTGGCCGATTTCACGGCCGGTGCCCCGGACGCCGAGGTGGCGGGGTTCTTCCGCGCGGTCGGCACGGTCGCGCGGCAGTTGGGGCTGGAGGAGCCGGGCTATCGCGCGCTGGCCAATGTCGGCGTTCAGGGCGGACAGGAGGTGCCGCATTTCCATGTGCACCTGTTCGGTGGTCAGGCGTTCTCCGGCCGGATGGTCACCCCGCGCGAGGCTTGACGGCGATAGTGCCTCTCCGTCTGTTGAGGCGGTAACGTTTCCTTCGCGTTTTTGCGCGATCCTGCCGGTAGCTTAGCGGGATGCGCGATGTTCTCTTCTGCCAACGATAGCTTCGGACTGCCGGAGCCAGCCCTGCGCCTCATGGTCGAGGCAGCGCCCGATATCATGGTGCTGCTGCAGCCGGACGGGCGGTGCCGTCACGTCTCCCCTGCAAGCATGAATCTGCTCGGTCATCCGCCGGGTGCGCTCTCCGGCGCCAATTTGCGGGACCTCGTGCTCGACGATGACCGGCACGCCGTCGGAGACATGCTGGACCGGCTCGACGCGGGGGAGCGCTGCGCCAGCGTGGCCCTGCGCGTGCACCGCGCGGGCGGCGGCTGGGTGTGGATGGAGGGCAATGCGCGCCGGGTCCCGGCCGGGGCAGGGGTGGTGCTGGCACTGCGGGACATCACGGCCCGCAAGCAGGGCGAGGCAGTGCTGGAGGAGGCTAACATCCTGCTGCGCCGCCGCGCCGCGGAGGACCCATCGACCGGCTTGGCCAATCGCGGCCATTTCACGTCCACCCTGGAACGCGAGCTGCGCCGCGCCCGGCGGGACGGCATCGGGCTGGCGGTCCTGGCGGCCGAGTTCGACGGTTTCGGCCTGTTCGTCGACCTGTACGGCCATGATGCGGGCGAGGACGCCGTGCGCGACGTGGCAAATAGCACCCTGGCCGCGCTGCGCCGGCCCGACGACTTCGCCGGCCGGTTAAGTGGCGGCTCGGTCGGGCTGATGCTGCCCGCGACGGTCGCCGCGGGCGCCGCGGAGGTTGCCCGGCGGTTGCGGGATGCGGTGGCCGCGCTACAGATCGTTCACGCCGGAACGCCGAACGGGGTCGTCACGGTCAGCGTGGGCGCGGTCTGCTCCATGCCCAACAGCGTCGCCGGCGAGCTGGTCGAGGCGGCGGAGCACGAAGCGCGGTCTGTGCGCCTGTCCATTCATCCCGTCCCTGCCTGAAGGCAGCACTTCTTGTATTTCTTTCCGCTGCCGCAGGGGCAGGGGTCGTTGCGCCCGACATTGCGGAGTGGATTGCGGATGGGTTCCTGGATGACAGACTGTTCCCCAGGGTCGCCATCATCCGACGCACCCAGGTCCGTCAGGAGATAGGACAGTTGCTCGGCCGCG
>CAXSEG010000162.1:0-10478 GCA_964235545.1 uncultured Acetobacteraceae bacterium | reverse complement strand
TCGTGCTCCACCAGCAGCACGGTGGTGCCGGCGGCGCGGATGGTGCGGACCAGGCCGGCGAGGGCGGTGGTCTCGGACGGGTTCAGCCCGGCGGCCGGCTCGTCCAGCAGCAGCAGGCGGGGGTTCGCGGCCATGGCGCGGGCGATTTCCAGCCGGCGGGCGTCGCCGTAGGACAGGGCGGCGGCACGGGCGCCGGCCTGCGCCTCGAGGCCGACCAGCGCGAGGGCGGCGTGAGCCTGGGCCACCGCCGCCCGTTCCTGGCGGCGGAAGCGGGGCAGGCGGGCGATCACCTCCGGCAGGGTGGCGCGGGCGGTGGGGTGCAGGCCGGTGAGCACGTTCTCCAGCACCGTCATGCCGCCGAAGATGCGGATATTCTGGAAGGTGCGGGCCACGCCCAGTGCGGCGCGGCGATGGGCGGGCAGGCGCGTCACGTCTTGGCCGGCCAGGAGGATACGGCCGGCGGTGGGCGGCAGCAGGCCGCTGACCAGGTTGAACAGCGTGGTCTTGCCGGCGCCGTTGGGCCCGATCACGGCGTGGATGCCGCCCTGGGTGACGCGCATGTCCACGGAGTCGACCGCGACCAGCCCGGCGAAGCGCCGGGTCAGGCCGCCGAGTTCGAGCAGCACCGTCACGCGGCGCGGCGCCGCAACCGCCAGGGGAGCAGGCCGCCGGGCAGGAACAGCACGGCGACCACGATGATGACGCCGTTCAGCACCAGCCGCAGGTCCGACAGGCCACGCAGCAGCTCGGGCAGCAGCGTCAGGGTGAAGGCGCCGAGGACGGGGGCGAGCGGCGTGCCGATGCCGCCGAGCAGGGCGTACGACAGGATGGTGACCGCCGGCTCGAACCCATACTCGCCGGGGCCGATGAAGGAGGAGACGTGCGCGTTTAGGCAGCCGGCCAGCCCGGCGAGGGCGGCGGAGGCGAGCAGGGCGCCCATCTTGTAGCGCAGCAAGTTCACGCCCATCGCCACGGCGGCCGTCTCGTCCTCGCGCATCGCCTCCATAGCGCGGCCGATGCCGCTGCGGCCGACTAGCCAGAGAGCGGCGATGGCGGCGGCGAGCAGGCCGTAGATCATGACATCGTCCGCCTGCTCCGGGATACCGGACAGGCCGAGCGCGCCACCGAACAGGTCCACGTTGAGGTAGACCGCGCGCAGCACCTCGCCCAGGCCGATGGTGGCGATGGCGAGGTAGACGCCGGACAGCCGCAGCGTGGGCACGCCGATGATCAGCGCGAACACCACCGGGGCCACGACGGAGAGCGGCAGCACGGCCCAGAACGGCCAGCCGAGCGAGAGGGTCAGCAGGGCGGAGGAGTAGGCGCCGAGGCCCATGAACGCCGCCTGGCCGAGCGAGAGCTGGCCCACCGCGAGCACCACGTACATGGACAAGGCAAGCAGCCCGTTGATGCCGAGCGCGTGGATCAGGTTGCCGTAGGCAAACAGGAAGTCGTCCAGCCAGTCCGGGATCGTCATGCCCGGCGCACCACGGCGCGGCCGAACAGGCCGGACGGCTTGGTCCAGAGCACGGCGACCAACACGAGGAAGGCCACCGCCTCCTTGAGGTTGGAGCCGAGATAGCCGGCGGTGAGCACCTCGAGCAGGCCGAGCAGCAGGCCGGCGATCACGGCGCCACCGATGTCCCCCAGGCCGCCGACGATGATGACCACGAAGCCGCGGAGCATCATCTCCTCGCCCATGTAGGGCTCGATGGCGTTGTATTGCAGGCCGATCAGCACGCCGCCGGCGCCGGCAAGGCAGCCGGAAAGGAAGGAGACGATGGCGGCGGCCCGGGCGGTGTTAATGCCCATCAGCTCGGCGGCATCCGGCCGGTCCGCCATGGCGCGGATGGCCAAGCCGAGCTTGGTCCCGCGCAGCAGCCCGATCAGGGCGGCGATCATCAGGGCGACGGCGGCGAGGATGAGCAGCTGTGCGACGGTGACCCGGACGGAACCGAACTGCAGGGCGTCCGCACTGATGACGCCGGGCGGCAGTCGGCGGATGTCCGAGCCGAGCCAGGCGGTAAGGGCGGAATACAGGGCGAGCACGGCCCCGAGCGTCACCATGAGGGAGGCGAGCTCCGGCGCCTTGGCGGAGCGCAGCCGGGTGAGCAGCAGCCAATCCAGCGCCACGGCGATGAGCCCGGCGGCGATGGCGGCGAGCGGCAGGGCGGCCCAGATGCCGAGGCCGAGGGTGCGGACCAGCCACAGCGCGATCAGGGCGCCGGCCGAGAAGTAGAAGCCATAGGTGAGGTTGATCACTTTCAGCACGCCGAACATCAGCGTGAAGCCGAGTGCGAACAGGGCGTAGGTGGCGCCAAGCAGGACGCCGTTGGTGAGTTGCTGGGCGAGCATGGTGGGTTAGGGCGTGATTCTTGTCTTCTCCCTCGCCCGCTTGCGGGAGAGGGTCGGGGTGAGGGCCGGGTTACGCACGCGTCTACGGCCGTTGCGTCACAGGTATGTGCCTGGGTGCTTCGGCACCCTCACCCCGACCCTGTCCCGTGAAGGACGGGACAGGGAGAAGAAGGGGTGTTTGGTCACGGGGCGATGCCGAAGCTGCCGTTTTGCATAACGAGGACGACGACGCCTTCGGTGGAGGCCGGGTCGCGGCCGGCGGTGAAGGCGAACGGGCCCATGACGCCGTCGTACTTGGTTTGCAGCAGGGCGTCGCGGATCTTCGCCGGGTCGGTGGCACCGGCGTGGTCGATCGCGGCGGCCATGATCTTCAGCGCGTCGTAGGCCTGGGCGGCGAACTGGTCCGGGTCGTGGCCGTAGGCCTTCTTGAAGTCGGTGACGAATTTGTCGTTGACGGCCGTGTCCTTGGCCACGAACCAGGGGCTGCCGACCAGCAGGCCGTCCGCCGCCTTGCCCGCGATCTCCGCGAGCTTGGGCGAGTTGCTGCCGTTGCCGCCGATGAACATCGTGTCCGACCCGATGCCAAGCTGGCGGGCCGCGAGCAGCACGCCGGAGACGGGTTCCACCAGGGCGGAGATGCCGATCGCGTCCGGCTTCAGGGACTTGATCTTGGTGAGTTGGGCGGAGAAATCGGTATCCTTGCTGCCGAAGCTCTCGATATCGACGATCTGCAGCCCGGCCTTCTCGGCGGCGGCCTTCATGGTGTCGAAGCCGGACTTGGAGAACGCGTCGTCGTTCGCATACATCAGCGCGATCGTCTTCACACCGCGGCCCTGTGCCTTCTTCAGGGTGACGGGAATGACGTCGCTCTCGGGCAGCGAGGTGCGGAACACGTAGGGGCCGATGGCGGTGACGCCGTTGGCGGTGGTGGAGGTGCCCATGATCGGGACGCGACGCTCGTTGGCGACGGGGCCGACCGCGAACATCTCGTTGGACAGGGTCGGGCCGATGATGGCCACTACCTTGTCGCGGCCGATCAGCTTGCGGGCGGCGTTGATCGCCTGATCCTTGTTGCCGGCGCTGTCCTCGATGGTCAGCGCGATCTTGCGGCCGCCGAGCACGCCCTTCTCGTTGACCTCGCCGAGCGCCAGGTCCAGCCCGGCCTTGATGGCGGTGCCGTAGGCGGCGTTAGGGCCGGAAAGGATCTCGATCGAGCCGAGCTGCACCGGCTCCTGCGCACGGGCGACGTTGCCGGCGAGCAGCAGGGGGGCGAACAAGAGGCCGGCCAATGCCGTGCCGAAGCACCTGCGTATCATGGTTTCACGTCCCGGAGCCGGATTTCGGGCGAACCTAGTGCAACCGGATGCATAATCAAGCGCCGCTTGCGCGAGTGGGCGGGGCACGGCAAAGGCGCAGGATGACCACGCTGCGCATCGCCACCTGGAACATCAACTCGCTGCGGCTGCGCTTGAGCCTGCTGGAGCGGCTGGTGGCGGCGCTCGACCCGGACGTGATCTGCCTCCAGGAGACGAAGGTGCCGGACGAGCTGTTCCCGGATGCCGGGCCGCCTGCGCTGGGCTACCCGCACGTCGCCCGGCGCGGGATGAAGGGCTACAACGGGGTGGCAATCCTCTCGCGCATTCCGTTGCTGGCGGAGGACACGGCGCCCGACTGGTGCGCCAAGGGTGATTGCCGACACTTGCACGTGTCCTTGCAAATCCCGTCCGGACCGGTGGAGCTGCACGACTTCTACGTGCCGGCGGGCGGGGACGTGCCGGACCCGGCGGTGAATGTGAAGTTCGCCCACAAGCTCGCCTTCGTCGCGGAGGCCACCAACTGGTTCGCCGCCCGCCCGGCCCTGCGGCGGGGTGTGCTGGTGGGGGACCTTAACATCGCACCGCTGGAGCAGGATGTATGGAGCCACAAGCAGCTGCTGGGGGTGGTGAGTCACACGCCAGTGGAGGTGGCGGCCATGCAGGCCTGGCAGCGGGCGGGCTGGCACGACGCCGTGCGGCACTTCGTGCCGGCGGAGGAGAAGCTGTACACCTGGTGGAGCTACCGCAACCAGGACTGGCGCCGGTCCGACCGGGGGCGGCGGCTGGACCATGTGTGGGTGACGCCGGACCTGGTGCCGGGGCTGCGCGGGTTCGAGGTGCTGAAGGACGCGCGGGACTGGCCGCAGACGTCCGACCACGTGCCGGTGGCGGTCACGCTGGAGGTCTAGCCTGACGCTGGAGCCCGCTCCTTACCCCGCCCTCCGCGGCCTTTCCACGGGCTGGAGCGCGCGGAACCTTTGGCAGCCTCGCCCTCGCCCAAAGCGGGAGATGGCTCACGGCGACCCTTGCGCCTAACCCGGCTGCACGGTCACGTTCAGCCGGATGGCGCGGTCAGCGGGTTCCAGCGTGACCGTGAAGGTGTCCTTGCCGGTGTAGCCGGGCTCGGGGATGTAGGACACGCCGGCCTGCACACCGCCGCGGAGAAGGCCGGAGGTCGCTTGGCCGTGGGATGGCCGTTCGGTCACCAGGGCGGCGGTGTTGAAGATCTGCAGGTCCGGGTTGATGAGCGTGAGGCTGCAGGCTTGGCCGTTCGCCGTGACGGTCATATCCGTCGGCACGGCGGTGAGATTGACCAGGAAGAACTTCTTCACCTGGCACGGTCCGGAGACGGTTTGCGGCTGCAGCGTGCCCTGGTCCACCCGCTCGAGCCCGGCGCAAGAGGCCGTCAGGAGCGGCAAGGTCAGGCAGAGGCGGTGGAGGACTCTGATCATGCGCGGCATTACGCGGCGGGCGTGTGGGCGTTGCCTCGACTCAGGGCTCTCAGCCGAAGAAGGGGAATACCCAGCCGAGTTCGCGCGACGCCACGGCGTTCATCTCCGGCGTGAGGTGGCGCGCCAGTCCCCTGCCACGCCCTTACGGTAGGGGGGCGCGGTCCGCCACGCCGAGCAGGCCGGCGGGTAAGTCAGCTTCGCAATCGCTGCCGCCGATGGTTGCGCGGGGGCGAGTGTGGCCCAATCTCGAGGCAGCATCCAGCGAGGCAGCCCGTGGCGTCATCACTCCTGCGCTGCCGCCGCGTGCGCGCCGCGCCATTGCCGTTTTAGCGGGGCGGCCCGGCATGCTAGGCTCGACCACGATGTCCCGCCGCACTGTCGAGGTCACTCCGGAGTTGCTGCTGCGCGCCTACCGGGCCGGGTTGTTTCCCATGGCGGAGACCCGGCGCGGCAACCGGCTGTATTGGCTGGACCCGGAGCGCCGCGGCGTGTTGCCGCTGGACCGGTTCCACCTGCCGCGGCGGCTGCTGCGTACGGTGCTGCGCGGGCCGTATCAGGTCACTGCGGACACGGATTTTCCCGCTGTGATCGCCGCCTGCGCCGCCGCGTCACCGGGCCGGGAAGACACCTGGATCAACCGTGACATCGAGCGCCTGTTCGGCGATCTGCACCGGGCCGGGTTGGCGCATAGCGTGGAGTGCTGGCAGGAGGGGGGGCTGGTAGGCGGGCTGTATGGCGTGAGCCTGGGTGGTGCGTTCTTCGGCGAGAGCATGTTCAGCACGGCGCGGGATGCGTCCAAGGTGGCGCTGGTGCACCTGGTGGCCCGGTTGCGGCTCGGCGGCTACCGGCTGCTGGACACACAGTTCGTGACCACACACCTGACACAGTTCGGTACGGAGGAGGTGCCGCGCGAGCAGTATAAGCGGCTCCTCGCGGCCGCGGTGGACGAGCAGGCCCATTGGGAGGCAGAGAGCACGGCGATGGAAGCGGAGATCCGGCTGATGGCGCAGTGAACGGTCTTGGGTTGCTTGCCGGCGTGATACTGGCGTTGCCCGCCCTGGCGGCGGCACAACCCCGGATGATCCCCTCGGGGGACGTGGACGTGCTGTATCGGCTAGACGGTGCAGCGGCGCAGCAGGTTCCCGGCGGGGCGCCGCAGGGCGTGCGGCTGGAATGGGACGCCGCCGGCCAGCGGCTGCGCGCCGAGCCGGTGGGGCAGGCGCTCTACGCCATCACCGACCTGCGCCGCCGGGTGGCGGACGTGGTGTTCGCCGCGCAATCGACCGTGCTGGAATTGCCGATCCGGGGCTGTGACCCGCAGACGCTGCTCGCTGGCGCCGATGCGCGGTTCACCCGCAAGGGCACCGGTCACGTGCTTGGCATGGACTGCGCCGAATGGGCGATCCAGGCGCGGCACGTGGACGCGACCGGCTGCGTCACGGCGGACGGCATCGTGCTGCGGGCCGAGGGGCTGTGGAACGGGCAGCCGGGCCACGCGGTGGCGCTGTCGGTCGCGCGCGGCCCCGTGCCCGCCGCCGCGTTCGTGCCGCCGGCGGATTTCGTCCGCGTGCCGTTCGGGGTGCGATGAAGCCGCTCGTCCTGCTGGCCACATTCGCCGTTAGCCCGGCTGTGGCTGCCGATCGGCCGCCGATCATGCCGCTGCGTGATGTGGACGTGACGTATCAGGTGGCCCAGCCGGTGCCGGGTGGCCCGGCGCTCAGCCAGCGGATGCGCTGGTCGGTGGCCACGGGGCAGCTGCGGGTCGATCCGCCGTCACCCGGGCTATACATGATTGTGGACTATACGGCCAAGCGCATGTCTGTCGTGAAGGTCGCGGACCGCGCGGTGCTGGACGTGTCCACGGCGGCGCCGGGCCTGCCGGGGGCGGCGGCCGGATCCTACGCGGTGCGGGACAGCACGGTGGTCGCCGGGCTGGGCTGCACGAACTGGCAGACGGCGGACGGCGCCGGGCAGGAGACGGTACTGTGCATGACGCCGGATGGTGTGATGCTGCGAGCAAGCCAGAGGGGACAGGTTTTACTTGAGGCCGTAACCGTCAGCTACGGCCCGCAGGACCCGGCGGCGTTCAAGGCGCCGGAGGGGTTTCGCCACGTCTCGGGTGCGACGCCGTGAGTGAGGCGTCGCCGGTCGCCGGGCGCGAGCGGGTCAACCCGCACCGGCCGCGTGGCCGGCACAAGATGCAGAAGACGCCATGGCCGTGGCACGACCGGTCCGGCCGGTTCTCGTGGCTGAAGACGGCGGTGTTGATCCTGGAGGTGCTGCCGGCAGTCTGGATCGCATATGCGCTTGGGACCGACAAGCTCGGCGCCCGCCCCGTGCTGGAGGCGAACCACGAGACGGGGCTGTGGGCGGTGCGGTTCCTGATGCTGTCCCTGCTCGCCACCCCGGCACGGGCGATCTTCAACTGGCACCGGCTGGTGCTGGTGCGGCGCCAACTGGGGCTGACGGCGCTGTTCTACACCCTGGCGCACCTGGTGCTGTATGCGTGGGACGAGAGGTGGAACACGCCCACCGTCGCGATGGAGATCCTGTCGCGGTTCTACCTCGAGGTGGGGTTTGCCTCCCTGGTCGGGCTGGCGCTGCTCGGCGTGACCTCCACGGACCGGGCCCTGCGCACGCTCGGCCACGCGTGGAAGCGGATGCACCGGCTGGTCTACCTGGTCGCGGTGCTGGGGCTGTTCCACTTCTTCCTGCAGTCCAAGGCGGACGTGTCGGAGCCCGTGATCTTCGCCGGGCTGTTCATTTGGATGATGGCGTGGCGGCTGCTGCCATCTGGGCCGGACCGCCAGCCTCTGCCGGTGCTGGGGCTCGGGCTGGTTGCGACGGCGCTGACGGCGGTGGTGGAATTCGCCTGGTATGGCCTGGGTACCCGGATCGACCCGGTGAAGGTGCTGCGGGCCGAGACGGACCTGGATTACGGCCCGCACCCGGCCGGCCAGGTGTTCCTGATCTGCCTGTGCATGGCGGTGGCGACGGCCCTGTTCTGGGCCTCCCACCGGGAGCAGCTGCGCCGGACGGTCTGGTTTGACGTGGCCTTGTATGCCGGCGGCGCGGTGATCGTCTCCGCCCTGCTGTATGCGTTCAGCCTGACCGATTCGTGGCTGCCGGACGATTGGGTGGTTTGGCAGGCAGCGGCCGGGTTCATCGCCGGGGGCGCGTTGCTCGGGCTACTGCGCGGCGTGCTGCCGCTGCGACGGCCGGTGCAGCGCCGGTTGGTCGACGGTATCTGCACGCTCGTCATCCTGTTGCCCCTGGTTGCGGGCTTGGCGACCTAAGTCCGCCTCAGTCCGCAACCAGCGGTGGCGCTGATGCGACGAGGTGGGCTGAAGCCCGCCCTACAAAGTTGATGACGTTGTGGAAGTAGGGTGGGCTTCAGCCCATCGGATAGTTGGGATCAGCGCGTACCGGTATCAGGCGGCTTGAATAATCCCGGCCGGTGTGGCTGGAATGCCGAAGAACAGCCGGAACAATCCGGCGTGACTTCCCGGGAGGACCGCCGTGCCACTCACTCGACGCACGCTGATGCTGGCTTCGGCTGGAAGCCTTGCCATGCCATACGTTGCCCGTGCCGCGGACGCGGTGAAGGTGGGGATGACGGTGCCGCTGACGGGTCCGGCTGCGGAATCCGGCGGCTTCCAGCAGACCGGCGTCAAGATCGCGCTCGACGCCGTCAACGAGAAGGGCGTACTCGGCCGGCCGATGCAGGTGGTGTTCGAGGACGACCAGACGACCAATCCAGGGGCGGTGCTCGCCTTCTCCCGGCTGTCCGGTGATGCGTCGGTGGTGGCGTTCCTCGGGTCCATCCGGTCCACCCAAGTAATGGCGATGGCGCCGGACGTGACCAAGATCGGCAAGCCGATGATGATCGGCGGTACCGACCCGACGCTCTCGCACATGGGCAACAAGTGGCTGTTCCGCTGCCGTCCGAACGACAGCTACTCCGCCAAGGTCATCGGCCAGTATGGCATCGAGACGCTGGGCAAGAAGAAGTGGGCGATCGTCCATTCCACAGACGCGTTCGGCACCGGCGGCAAGAACGCGTTCACCGACGTGCTGAAGGCGGCGGGGCTGGAGCCGGTGCTGGTGCAGGGCTACACCAACCAGCAGGCGGATTTCACCCCGGTGGCGCTGGCCGTGCGGTCCTCCGGGGCGGACGTGCTGTGCAGCTACTTCACGTACGAGACCGATGTGGGCGTGTTCGCGCGGCAGGTCCGCCAACTGGGGGTGCGCATCCCTTGGGTAGGGTCGCCGTCGATCACCAACATCTCGGCGCTGAAGCTCGCCGGCCCGGCGTTGTACGGGACGTTCGGGGTGGCCGACTACGCGGTGGATGCCAGCCCGGCGTCCAAGGCATTCGCGGAGCAGTACCGCGCGGTGCGCAAGACCGAGCCTGACAACCAGTCCTCCTGGACGTTCGATGCCGTGACCGTCCTGGCGCAGGCGATCAACAACGCCGGCAGCCTCGATCCGGAGAAGGTCCGCAGCGCGATCCTGGCGATCAAGGGGCATGCCGGGGCGGAAGGCACGTACGATTTCGACCAGAACGGCGACGGGCTGCACGGCTACAACGTCGTGCGGAACGAGGCCGGGAAGATCGTGTTCGACAAGCACATCGACTTTCCGGCCTGAGTAGTTGGTACTCTTCTTCCAGTTGCTGTTCACTGGTCTGGGCATCGGCAGCATCTATGCCCTGGTGAGCCTCGGGTTCGTGCTGCTGATCCGGGCGGCGAGCGTGGTGAACTTCGCGCAGGGCGAGTTCTCCATGCTGGGCGCCTACCTGATGGTGATCCTCGCCAATGATTTGGGCGTGCCGTACTACCTGGCGATCCCGATCTCGATCGGGCTGATGGCGGCGTTCGGGGTGATGTTCGCCGGCGCGGTGTATTGGCCGCTGCGGCACCGCGGGCAGTTGCCGGTGATCATCAGCACGATCGGCGCCTCAATCCTGCTGTCCAACTTCGTGCTGGCGGCCTATGGGCCGAGCCCGCAGGTGCTGCCGGGGCTGTTCGACAATCCGGGCTTCGACGTGGGCGGCGTGTTCATGGACAGCCAGTACATCGCGATCCTGGTGGTCACGGCGCTGCTGGTGCTGCTGCAATACCTGGTGTTCGAGAAGACGCTGCTCGGCAAGAAGCTGCAGGCGACCAGCCAGGACAAGGAGATGGCGAGCCTGCTGGGCATCCCGGTGGCGTTGATGGTGCTGTTCACCTTTGCCTACTCCGCGGCGCTGGGCGGGGTCGCGGGGGTGCTGGTGGCGCCGGTGCTGTTCGTGACGGTGGGCATGGGGGCCGTGGTGGCGCTGAAGGCGTTCGCGGCCAACATCATCGGCGGCTTC
>CAXSEG010000161.1:0-10482 GCA_964235545.1 uncultured Acetobacteraceae bacterium | reverse complement strand
ATCCGGCTCATGCTGCGAAAGCTCTGTCAGCAAACCAAATGATCCCGGATGGACTCTCAGACATCCCCAACCCCTCACCAGCAAAAGCCAGGAGAGTGCCAAATAGGAGAGCCTACCTCAAGTTAGAACTCTCAGTGTTGGATGACCTAACGTGTCGTAGGCGTGGGCCACTGTCGCACCGATCGCGTCGGACAGCTCGCGAGGCAGGATGATCGCCGTGCACATCCGGTCTGTCCGGGGATGCCGGAAGTCGGGCAGCGTCACCGTGATCCGGTCGCCAGCCAGGCGGCGGATCTTGATGCCTTGCAGCGTGATCGCGATGCCATGCAGCGTCAGTTCCACGATCGCCAACCCGACAAGCTCGCCACGTCCCAGCACACGCTCGACACCCACCACGGAAAAGGTGACTGTCTCGGTCTCGTCGTCAGTCACCTCCATAGCTCCATTGCTTCAACATTCGCTGTAACATTCAGATGCCAATCCACCGCCTGAAGTTCATACAGGCCATGGACCAAGGGACCATCACCAAATGCGGTTCAGCCAGGAACGTTCCTTCGCCCGCGACGCACTCAGGCATAGCGATTTCCGATTGCGACCTAAATGGCTCATAGCATGTATAGACGATCAATTTTTATCGCTAAGTTGGAATAAAAACATCTAGGGAAAACATGTCAATAGAACGATCAGCGCACGTTGCATACAACAACGACATACTCAGCCAAATTCCACCCGACCAGATCGAAGTCCTAAAGCCTTACCTGCATCGTGTTACCCTTGTGGCTTCGCAGGTGCTGTATGAGGACAAAAGCCCGGTCGATGCCGTCTACTTTCTTGAGGAAGGACTGGCAGCCCTGATCGCCAACACAGGAAACGGCGGCGCTATCCAGGTCGGTATGGTTGGCTCCGAGGGTTTTGCCGGCGCGGGCGCCATGTTCGATGGTAAATTTGTTTCCACAGAACGTACGGTCATGCAGATTGCTGGGTCTGCCTATCGCCTGGAGCGCACACGGTTTCAGAAAGTGCTCGCTGACTCCATCCAGGTGCGGGAGCTTTGCCTACGGCACGTCCAGGCTTTGATGATGCTGATCGAGCAAACGGCGGCGTGCAACGCCACCCATGTCCTACCCCAGCGTCTGACTCGCCTCCTCCTGATGACACACGACCGGATCGGGATCGATGAACTGCGGGTGACACAAGAAGACATCGCGAAAATGCTGGGGGTGCGCAGGGCAGGGGTGTCAACCGTTCTGGGAGAGCTGCAAGATGAAGGCTTAATCCAGCAAGCACGCGGCCGCGTGAACATCCTGAACCGTCCCGGCCTGGAAGCACGATCCTGCCCTTGTTACGGCATTCTAAGAACCGGCACGCATATCATCATGCAGGGTGAGCAGGCGTAATAGCGCTGTTTGCTTGCGGCTTGGCCCACGCTAGGCGGCACTCAGCTGTGCCTTCGTTGTTGAGGATGTTTTTGGGCCGCTGGGTTTGCCAGTGTCCACAGCATGCGAAGTATCGCGGTCCTGCAAGTAGGCGGGCGGTTTTGGGTAGCAGGGCGAAATCAAGCTGCGTTGAAGAGCCGCCGTGGCGCATTCTCAAACGAGATTGCTCGATGCCTTCATTACACCAGATGCCCCACCAACCGGCTACTCAGATCCACCACCCCGGAACCCGACAAGAGCCAAGCTCTTAATGTGGCGCTCTGCACCGCCACGCATATTGCTGGTCCATGCATAACTTCGGCAAGATCAGCCCAGCGGCCATCGCGAGCAGAGTCAGCCCGGCCGTGGACAAGTCGACCGTGATTTCCAGCAGCGGCCCCATCCCCGCACTGGGCCCCAGCCGCGCCAGTGACACCAGGCTAGACGCGGCCTGGAACATGTAGACGCCGGGAATCAAGGACACCGTGCTGGCGAAACCGGCGGCGCCGAACGGCACGCGCAGCCGGTGCGACAGCAGGGTCATGGCGGCCCCTGCCACCAGCGTCGCGCCGAACGCGCCTGCAGGAACGCCGGTGCCAAGCTGCAGCAGCTCCCAGCGCAGCGCGTGGGCGGCCATGCCCGTCGCGACCGGAGCACCCACCATGCGCCAGGGCATGTTGAAAAACGAGGCGTACGCCGCCACCGCGACGCCGGCGGCGAGCATGTCGAGCGCCAACGGCACGGGGTGAGTCGTGCCGGCCTCCGGGAACGAAGCGCCAGCCAGCGCCAGGCCGGCCAGCAGCCCGGCGCAAATTACCAGCACGATCAACCCGGCCAAGGCCAGTCGCGCAGCACCGAGCGGGATGCGGGCGCGTACCAGGTCGATCATCCCGTTGAGAAAATGCGGTCCCGGCACCAGCACCATGCAGGGGCACACCGCTACCAGGCGGTGCGCCACCGACAAACCTGTTCGCGCGACCAAGCCAGCCGCCAACCCGCCAAACAACGCAGCGACCAGCGGCTGAAGCAGCGGATTGTCACTGAGATGCGCGGCGGATCGGCGCAGGCACGCCCCCAACCCCGCCACGGCCGCAACCAAAGTCACGGTAGGCACGTCCGATGCGCCGAAGATCACTGACAGCGCCGCGGCCCCTGCCGCCGCCATGGTCACGAAGCGGACCAACGAGACAGGTGGTGAGCGCCCGATGTCGCGAAGCCGCTTCAGCCCCGCTGCAGGAGCCACGGCTCCTGTGCACACAGCATGCACCACAGTTTCCGCCGCTGCCACGCGGCTTATGTCGACGCCGGAAGGGGTGACTTCGGCAAACGCTGGGTTGCCGCCGTCCGCGGGGTAGAGCGTGACCTCACCCCACCGCGCCCGCAACCGGGCCGGCCGGCCCAGCGCGGCCGATAGGCGCTCCACAGCCAGTCTTGCGCCTTCCGTGGTCTGCCCGTTGGCGAGTAGGAGCGTGGCAGCCTGCATCGGCAGCACCCTCGCTACATCGGCATCGCGTTCAACCGCCTCAGGCTCCGGGTACGGCATGGTTCGGCACCCGGCGTGGCGCCGGGTCAGGCCCCTTCGACCCCGTGCCCGATCATGTCCTTCGGCACGATGACCTTGTCATATTGCGCCTCGCTGACCTTGCCGCTCTTGAGCGCGGCCTCCTTTAGCTTCGTGCCGTGCGCCGCCGCGTCCTCGGCGATGTGGGCTGCGTTCTGGTAACCGATCACCGGCGACAGTGCGGTCACAAGCATCAGCGAATTGTCGATGTAGCTGGCGATCTTCTCGCGGTTCAATTCGGTACCTTCAACCGAGAACGTCCGGAACTTCTCGCACCCGTCCGCCAGGATGGTGGCGGAATGCACGAAATTGTTGATGATGATCGGCCGCATCGCGTTCAGCTCGAAGTTGCCTTGGCTACCCGCGAAGGCCACCGCCGTGTCATCGCCGATTACCTGGATGGAGATCATCACGATCGCCTCGCACTGGGTCGGGTTGACCTTGCCAGGCATGATGGAGCTGCCGGGCTCGTTCTCCGGCAGCTTTAGCTCGCCCAGGCCGCAGCGCGGGCCGGAGGCCAGCCAGCGCATGTCGTTGGCGACCTTCATCAGCGCCACCGCCACACCGCGGAGCGCCGCCGACGCCCGCACAGTCGCATCCAGCGAGCCCTGCGCCATGAACTTGTTGGGCGCGGTCACGAACGGCTTGCCCGTCAGCCGGGCGATCTCTGCGGCGACCCGGCGGGAGAAGCCCGGCGGCGCGTTCAGCCCGGTGCCGACGGCCGTACCCCCCAGTGCCAGCTCGTACATCCCCTCCCGCGAGCGCTCCACCTCTGCCTTGGCAGCGCGGATCTGCGCCGCCCAGCCGGACCATTCCTGGCCGACGGACAGCGGCACCGCATCCTCGAGATGCGTGCGGCCGATCTTGACCACGTCCATCCACGCATTCGCTTTGGCCTCGATGGCGGTCGCCAGCCTGTCCAGCTCCGGGATCAGCCGGTCGTCCAGCATCGTCACGGCGGCTACGTGCATGGCCGACGGGAAGCTGTCGTTGGAGGATTGGCCCATGTTGACGTCATCGTTCGGCCCCACCGGCTCCTGAGAGCCCAGGGTGCCTCCGAGCAGCTGGATGGCGCGGTTGGACAGGACCTCGTTGACGTTCATGTTGGATTGCGTGCCGGAACCGGTCTGCCAGACGAACAGCGGGAAGTGGTCGTCCAGTTGGCCGGTGATGGCCTCATCGGCAGCACGGACGATCGCCGCCGCCTTCCAATAGGCCAGCCGGCCCTCCTCCTGGTTCACGAGGGCGCATGCCTTCTTCACCGTGCCGTAGGCGCGGTACACCTCGATCGGCATCTTGTCCCGACCAATGGAGAAATGGTGCAGCGAACGCTGCGTCTGCGCGCCCCAATACTTATCCGCGGGCACTTCCACCTTGCCCATCGAATCGAACTCGGTCCGCTTGCCGGCTGCATCGATGCCGATCGGGAGATCCTTCATCTCATGCTTCTCGCTGCTGCCGAAGCCTAGCATTGTAATTCCCCTTCGTGATCACTTGGTAAGGCGATAAATCCACATGCCGATACGCGATCAGCGGCCAAGCCGGAAGAAGGCACGCACGACTTTGGCGGCCGCGAGAACGGACATGGGCTGGTCGAACACCCGGCGTGCGGCGGAGTAGGGCACGGTCGCGGGCAACACCGTCGTCAGTCCGGGGGTAATCGCCTCTGCGCCACAGCCATCTTCGTCGGTCACCCGGCTGCGGAAGATGAAGTAGACCACCGCGGTGTAGGCCAGAGTCAGTGGCAGCATGAGGATCCCGGCGCCCCAGAACATGAAGGCCAGGCTGGACGGTGGGGCGGCGGCTTGGTCGATGGTGATGCTAGACGCACCATGTATAGCAGGAACGACGCCGCCAGCGTGCCGAAGGCCCCATCACGATCCCTGATACCACCCCCGGCCCGAATGCCGCGCCGAAGATCTTCAGCCAGAAGTCGAACAGCGTGCGTCACACCTGGCGTCCCGTGGCTAGGCTCAGCCCTTCCAGCACCGTCAGCCACGCCGCAAGGCCGATGGTGAAGGC
The DNA here is from genome assembly GCA_964235545.1 of uncultured Acetobacteraceae bacterium. Classification (GTDB taxonomy): domain Bacteria; phylum Pseudomonadota; class Alphaproteobacteria; order Acetobacterales; family Acetobacteraceae; genus LMUY01. The sequence goes on along the minus strand of CAXSEG010000161.1, from coordinate 5,484 downwards.
CGGAAAGATGATGTGGAACGAGACGGTGAAGCCGAACTGGATGCGTGACAGCAGGATGGCGGTCGTATCGGGGGCATGTCAGACGTTTTCGATCTTCAATACCGGCGCGGTGTCGGCGCGCGTTTTGCGGCAGGCCTCGGCATCGGCCTTGAGGTCGATGCCGTAGGTCGGGATGACCTCCTTCAGGCGCGGCAGCCAAGCGCCCCCGGTCAGTTCGTCGCCAAAGCATTTCTGCAAGACGTCGAGCGCGATGTAGGCGGCAGTCGATGCTCCAGGCGATGCGCCAAGCAGAGCGACCATCGACTTGTCCCCGGCTACCACCAGCTCGGTGCCGAACTCCAGCTCGCCTTCCTCGTGCTTGAACCACCCGGTGCTCTCATGCGGCTTGATGGTTTGCACGCGCTGGCCGGCGACCGCCTCGCGCCAATCCTTCTTCACCGCCGTGGGAAAATACTTCTTCAATGTCGCGAACTGGTGCGCCGAACTCTGCATCACCTGGCCCACCAGGTATTCGGACAGCTTCACATTATCCCGCGCCACATCTAACAGCGGGGTCACGTTGCTCAGGCTGAGCGAATCGAACAGGTCGGTCAGCTTACCGTGCTTGAGGAAACGCGTGGAGAACCCGGCATAGGGCCCGAACAACAGCGAGTGCTGCCCCTCGACGATGCGGGCGTCCAGATGCGGCACCGACATGGGCGGCGAGCCGGACTCGGCCTTGCCGTAGACCTTCACCGTGTGCTGTTTCACCACGGCTTCGGTGTCGCAACGGAGCCAGATGCCGCTGACCGGGAAGCCGCCATAACCGCGGCCCTCCGGTATCCCCGACTTCTGCAGCAGCGGCAGCGAGCCGCCACCGGCGCCGATGAACACGAACTTCGCCGAGATCGAGTGCTCCTTGCCACCTTGCTTCACCGTCACGCGCCAGCGTCCGTCCGTCTCCCGGTCAAGACCCACCACTTCGCTCTCGTAATGCACGCCAAAGCCCGGCTGGTCGGACAGGTGCTTCATGAGAAGATGGGTCAGCGTGCCGTAGTCGACGTCCGTCCCGGTTTTCATGAACGTCGCGGCAAGCGGCTCGTCGTCCTCACGCCCTTCCATGATAAGCGGCGCCCACTTGCCGATCTGGCTGCGATCCTCGGTGTACTCCATGCCGTGATAGCAGTGGTTGGCGGACATCTCCTGCCACCGCGCATGCAGGAAGGAGACGTTTTCCTTGCCCCACACGAAGCTCATATGCGGGCAGGCGTTGATGAAGGCGGCCGGGTCCGCGATCGCGCCCTTCTTCACCAGGAACGCCCAGAGCTGGCGGGACAGGTCGAACTCGGTGTTGACTTCCAGCGCCTTGGAGATGTCGACGCTGCCATCCTTGCGCTGTGGAGTGTAGTTCATCTCGCAATTGGCGGCGTGGCCGGTGCCGGCGTTGTTCCACCCGCCCGAGCTCTCCTGCGCGCAATCGTGCAGCGCTTCGAACATCGCGATGTCGAGCGACGGCTCCAGCTCCTTCAGCAGGGTGGCAAAGGTCGCGCTCATGATCCCGGCGCCGATCAGGACGACGTCGGGGCGGTCCGAGTTGCTGCTTGCAGACATGCTTCAACCTGCTTTCTTGAAAGGAACGACGGCACCATCCGCCAGGATCACGTAAGCTCGGCGCCACGGGTTCTTGTCTGTCAGGCGCCAGCTATGGCCGCTACCGGTGGTGTCCTCGGCGAGCAGGATGTCGCCCGGGTTGATGATGAATGTCTCACCCGGCACCGTCTTGAACTCGAGCGTGCCGGAGAGGGTGATGACGAACTGCCGGGTCGGCGCGTCGTGCGGGGCGTAGGTGCCACCCGACACCGTTTCGCGGTATGAAATGCTGGTCGCCAGGGACTTGTCGCTGAGGATGTCCCCGCGTCCGCCCCCATCCTGCTTGGGTTCGAGGTCGATCGTTCCTTCCTCGAACAGCGAGTTGCCGTCCAGGCCAGTCCAAATCCGCACGCACCGTATCATGCCGCTTGTCCCTCGCTGTGCCGCCTTAGAAGGCGAGTTGGGCCTCGCCGTTGCCGAAGGACCAATCCTTCGGCCTCATTTCGGCGAGGTTGATAACAAGATCCTCCTGACGCAGGCCGACCTCTTGCTGCAGGCTGTGGGCCAGCGCTGGGTAGAAGTGCTGCTTGGTCGTGGCGTCCCCACCGGCGTTCAGGACCACCTGCACAATAATGGCGTCCGCCGAGCGGTTGATGCCAAGGTAGGTTGGGTCGATCAATAGGCCGCCTGCCGGGTGCGCGGTGATGACCTGGAAGCGCTCGGCCGGCGGGATCCCATGGTGGCGTGCAATGCCTGCGTCACGGGGTCGCCAACTGTCACGCCGTGGCTGACGGGCCTGCCCTCGGGTATGTCGATCCGGACCAATGGCGTGGCTGCCATCCTACCGGAAGAAGCCGGACAGCGTGTTGGTCCGGGCGAGGTCGATCAGTTCGTTGCCGCGGCCGTTCATCACCGCCTTGGCAGCCCAGAGCGAAAAGCCGCCCATCTCCTTGAGCGTGATCTTCGGCGGCATCGCTAGTTCGGCGCGGTTGGTCACCACGTCCACCAGCGCCGGGCCGGGATGGGCCAAGGCGTCGCGCAGGGCAGGTGCCAGCTCGGCCGGATCCTCCACACGGGCGGCATGCACACCCATGGCACGCGCCATGGCGGCGAAGTCCGGGTTCTGCAGGTCCACCCCGAACTCCAGGAAACCGGTCGCTTTCATCTCCAGGTCCACGAAGCCTAGCGCGCCGTTGTTGAAGATGACGACCTTGACCGGCAGCTTGAGTTGTACCAGCGAGATGAAGTCGCCCATCAGCATGGTGAACCCGCCATCGCCGGACAGCGAGATGACCTGGCGTGCCGGGTCCGTCGCCTGGGCGCCGATCGCCTGCGGCATGGCGTTGGCCATGGAGCCATGGGCAAGCGAGCCCAGCATCCGGCGGCTGCCGTTCATCTTCAGGTAGCGAGCGGCCCAGACGGTGGGGGTGCCGACATCGTAGGTGAATACCGCGTCGTTGGCGGCGAGGTCGCTGACGGTCTTGGCCAGGAATTGCGGATGGATCGGCTTATGGCCGGCTTCTCCGGTCGCCAGGTCATCCAGGCCGTCCCGGGCCTTAACGTAGTTCGCCAAGCTCGTCTCGAGGTGCTTGCGGTCGTCCTTGGTCGCCAGACGGGGCAGCAACGCCGTGATCGTGGCGCCGACGTCACCCACCAGGCCGAGGTCGAGCCTGCAGCGCCGGCCTAGGTTCTCAGGCCGCAAGTCGATCTGGATGATGGTGGCGTCGGTCGGGAAGAACTGCCGGTAGGGAAAGTCCGTCCCCAGCATCACCAGCGTGTCGCAGTCCATGATAGCCTGGTAGCCGGACGAGAACCCGATCAAGCCCGTCATCCCCACATCGTAGGGATTGTCCCACTCGACATGCTCCTTGCCGCCCAGCGCGTGGACAATCGGGCTCTTCAGCGCCTCCGCCAGCTGCATCAGTTGCGGATGGGACCCGGCGCAGCCCCGGCCGCAAAACAGTGTGATGTTTCTGCCCGCGTCGAGAAGCGCGGCAAGCTTGTTCAGTTCTGCATCCGCCGGTCTCGCCACCGGCTGGACGGGAAGCAGCCCCGCGGCCGGGGAGGCCGCGCCTGTCGCTTTCAGCATCGCCACGTCGCCCGGGATCACCAGCACCGCAACGCCGCGTTGGCCGACGGCGGCGCGGATCGCGCTGTCGAGCATGCGTGGCATCTGCTCGGCCGACGTCACGATCTCACAGAAATGGCTGCAGTCCTTGAACAGGTGCTCCGGGTGGGTTTCCTGGAAATAGCCGGACCCGATCTCGCTCGACGGTACCTGCGCGGCGATTGCCAGTACCGGGACACGGGTGCGGTGGGCGTCGAACAACCCGTTGATCAGGTGCAGGTTACCCGGCCCGCATGACCCCGCGCACACCGCAAGCTTCCCCGTGACCTGCGCCTCGCCGCAGGCGGCGAACGCCGCAGCCTCCTCGTGTCGGAGATGCATCCACGCGATCGAGCCGTCTCGCTGCATCGCATCCGTGATACCGTTCAGGCTGTCACCCACCACGCCGTATACGCGCCGCACGTCCGCATTCTTCAGCGTGGCGACGATGAGATCGGCAATCGTTTGGCTGCTCATATCGACTCCGTGGACTATCCTGGCCTGGGTGGACGCGACACACTAACTGCTCGGGGTGAGGTATGGACGCCAATGGCCGGGGCGTCCAATATATACGGCGCACTCATTGAGCGCATTTTTCGAATAACACATTGCCCGCCGGTCGCGACGCGCTGGCCGGAGGCGGACCATGGATCTGCGCCATCTGCGTTACTTCGTTGCGCTTGCGGAGGAACTCCACGTCACGCGCGCGGCCGAACGGCTGGGCATCCGGCAGCCGCCGCTCAGCATCCAGATCAAGCAGATCGAGCAGGAGGTCGGCGCGCCATTGTTTCGCCGGCTGTCGCGTGGCGTCGAGCTGACGGAGATCGGACACGCATTCCTGGTCGACGCAAATCGCGTGCTGACCTTGATGGACCATGCCGTCAGCACCGCGCAAAGCCGGGCGCGCGGACATATCGGCGCATTGCGGGTCGGCTTTGGCGGGGCCACCTACCTGCCGCCGGAGGTACCAGCCGGGATCCTGCGGTATCGCAAGCACTATCCGGATGTCGAGTTGACGCCAAGCCAGAGTAACACACCCGCGCTCGTCCTGGCGCTGCAGACGGGTGAGACAGACGTGGCGTTCATCCGTCCGCCTTACGACCTAGGTCCCACCCTCTGCATGGAGGCATTCCTTGATGAGGAGATGGTGGTGGCGGTGCCGGCCCATCATCGCCTGTGCGGCAACCGCCCGATCGATCTGAAGGAGCTCATGAAAGAAACATTCATCCTGTTCCCACGAGAAGTCGGGCCAGGCTTGCACGACTCGATCATCGGAGCGTGCCGCAACGCCGGCTTCACCCCGCATCTCGGGCAGGCGGCCTCCCAAATCGTGTCCGCCGTCCCGATGGTTGCAGCTGGCTTCGGCGTCTCCGTCGTACCGCACTCGGTAATGGCGTTGGATGTGCCCGGCGTGCATTATTGTCGCGTGAAAGACAAGACGCTTACCGCGCCGATCGGCTTTGCCTGGCGCAGAGACGACCACTCGCCTCCGCTGGCGCATTTTCTTAATTCACTCCGATCGTCGAAGCGAGCGCACTAGTGGTGTGAGTTAAAAGTTCTCTGACAGAAGCGGTCGATGCTGGCGAAGATGTCGTCAGCCGTCTTGGTCCAGACGAACGGCTTCGGCGCTGCGTTCGTCTGGTCGATGTAGCTGCTGATCGCGGCTTCCAGGCTGGCGGTAGTGCGAAACGCACTTCGTTGCAGGCAGCGCCGCGTCAACAGCGAGAACCAGCACTCGACGAGGTTGAGCCAGGAGGACGAAGTCGGCGTGAAGTGCAGGTGCCACCGCGGGCGCCTGGGCAGCCAGT
>CAXSEG010000160.1:0-10490 GCA_964235545.1 uncultured Acetobacteraceae bacterium | reverse complement strand
ATCGCCCAGGTGATCGCGATGCATCCGGACCAGGACGGCACCGAGGTCGAGGCGCAGATCGAGGACCGCGAGATCCGGTTCCGCATCAACGCGCCCGGCCCGCACATGGTCCGCAACGCGCTGGCGGCGCTGACGGCGGCCAATGCGCTCGGCATCGATGGCTCGGCCGCCATCGCCGGGTTCCGCCCGGTCGCCGGGCGCGGCATGCGGCGCGAGTTGGCCGGCGGCATCCGGCTGCTGGACGAGAGCTACAACGCGAACGGTGCCTCCGTGCGGGCGGCGCTGGCGGTTTTGCGGCCGATGCCCGGGCGCCGGGTGGCCGTGTTGGGGGACATGCTGGAATTGGGGGACAAGGGGCCGGAGGAGCACGCGGCGCTGGCCGGCCCGGTGGCCGACGCGGCCGACCTGGTGTTCGCCTGCGGACCGCTGATGCGCGGGCTGTTCGACGTGCTGCCGCCGGCGCTGCGGGGCGGCCACGCGGCCGACAGTGCCGCCCTGGTCCCGCTGGTGGCCGGTGCCGTGCAGACGGGGGATGCCGTGCTGGTCAAGGGCAGCCTGGGCAGCCGCATGGCCGTGATCGTCCGCGCGCTGGAAGGGGTGGGCTGACTTGCTCCTTCTGCTCACCCGGCCCTATGCGGACCAGTTCGCGCTGTTCAACCTGTTCCGCTACATCACGTTCCGCGCCGGCGCCGCGTGCCTGACGGCGCTGGTGATCGCCTTCGTGCTCGGCCCCGTGGTGATCCGCTGGCTGAGATCGGTGCAGCGCGGCGGCCAGCCGATCCGCCTCGACGGGCCGGAGCGCCACCTGATCGAGAAGAAGGGCACGCCCACCATGGGCGGCATGCTCATGCTGATGGCGCTCGGCTTCTCCACCCTGGTGTGGGGCAACCTGGCCAACGGCTTCGTGTGGGCCGTGCTGTTCGTGACGTTCGGCTATGGTGGAATCGGCTTTATCGACGACTACCTCAAGCTGTCCCGGCGCAACACCAAGGGCGTGTCCGCCCGCGGCAAGCTATGGGCGCAGCTGGCCATCGGGCTGGCCGCGGCGGCCTGGATGGTGTGGCTCACGCCCGACCCGCAGAATGTCGGCCTGCCTACCTCATTGACGTTTCCGGTGTTCAAGAACCTGCTGATCCCGTTCAGCTTCGCCTTCCCGCTGGTCGGTATGGTGGTGATGCTCGGCGCGTCCAACGCGGTGAACCTGACGGACGGGCTCGACGGGCTGGCGATCGTGCCGACCATCATCGCCTGCGCCGTGTTCGCGCTGATCGCCTACTTGGTGGGCAACCGCAACTTCGCCGACTACCTGCAGCTGCACCCCGTGCCCGGCACCGGCGAGCTGATGGTGTTCCTGGCCGCGCTGATCGGCGCTGGGCTCGGCTTCCTGTGGTTCAACGCGCCCCCCGCGGCCGTGTTCATGGGCGACACCGGCAGCCTCGCTTTGGGCGGTGCGCTGGGCGCGGTGGCGGTGGCGACCAAGCACGAGATCGTGCTGGCGATCGTGGGCGGGCTGTTCGTGGTGGAGACGGTCAGCGTGATCGTGCAGGTGTTCTGGTTCAAACGCACCGGCCGGCGCGTGTTCCTGATGGCGCCGCTGCACCACCATTTCGAGAAGAAGGGTTGGGCGGAACCGACGATCGTGATCCGGTTCTGGATCGTCTCGATGATCCTCGCCCTCGTCGGCCTGGCGACGCTGAAAATCCGATGACCTTCCCCCCCGACCTGTTCGCCGGGCGGCGCTTCGCCGTGCTGGGCCTGGGCCGCAACGGATTGCCTGCCGCGCAGGCGCTCGCCGGCATGGGGGCACAGGTGGTGGCGTGGGACGACAACACCCTTTCCCTTTCCCTCTCCCACCCCGCATTCGAGTTGCGTGACCCGTCGTCCGACATCGCCAGCTACGACGCGCTCGTCTTGTCGCCCGGGATCCCGCACCATTTACCGGCGGCACATCCGACGGCTGCCGCGGCCATCGCCACCGGCGTCCCCGTGTGGAGCGACGCCGAATTGCTGTATCAGGCGGTCCGCGCCGCCGGGTCGCAGGCGCGGTTCGTCGGCATCACCGGCACCAACGGCAAGTCCACCACCACTGCGCTCATCGCCCACATTCTCGCTGCCGCCGGCCGGACCGTCGCGGCGGGCGGTAATCTTGGTCCGGCCGCCCTGGCCCTCCCTCTCCTCGACCACAGCGGGTTGTACGTCTTGGAAATGTCTTCCTACATGTTGGAGCGGACCGGCCGGTTACGTTTCGATACGGCGGTGATGCTCAATCTCAGCCCTGATCATCTGGACCGGCATGGCAGCATGGACGGCTACGCCGCCGCGAAGCGCCGCGTGTTCGACGGGCAGGAGCTTGGCGACCTCGCCGTAGTCGGCACCGACGACGCGCCGAGCCGGGCCCTGGCCGCCGACATGGCCGCCATCACTATCTCCGGCGAGCACGAAGCCGACGTATGGTTCGACGGCACGATGTTGCAGGACGCGACCGGCCCGATCCTGCCGATGGCCGAGGCACCGGCGCTACCCGGTTCGCATAACGCGCAGAACGCCGCCGCTGCCGCCGCCGTGTCGCTGCATCTGGGCGTCGGCCGCCAGCACCTCGCCGAGGGCCTGCGCAGCTTCCCCGGCCTGCCGCACCGCCAGCGCGTGGTGGCGATGGTGCGCGGCATCCCCTACGTGGACGACAGCAAGGCGACCAACGCGGATGCCGCCGCCCGGGCGCTGGCCTGCTACGGCCGCATCGTCTGGATCCTGGGCGGTGTCGCGAAGAAAGGCGGCATCGCCCCGCTCGCGCCGTTCTTCCCCCGCATCGCCCACGCGCTGCTGATCGGCCAGGATGGCCCGGTGCTCGCCGCACAGCTCGGCAGCACCCCGCACGAGGTGGTCGGCACGCTGGAGCAGGCCGTTCCCGCCGCACAGGACGCCGCCGGGCGCACCGGGGCCGAGGTGGTGTTGCTCTCCCCGGCCTGCGCCTCCTTCGACCAGTTCACCGGGTTCGACGCGCGGGGCCGCCGCTTCGCCGAGCTGGTGCACGCGCTGCTGGAGAGGGCCGCCTGATGCCGCAGCTCTCCCGCGCCGACACGTCCACGCTGGGCCGCTGGTGGTGGTCGGTGGACCGGTTGACCCTGCTGGCCATCGCGGTGCTGATCGGCTTCGGCTACGTCATGATGCTCGCGGCTAGCCCGGCGGTGGCCGAGCGCATCCATGTCGGCCGCGACGCATTCATCCTCAAGCAGGTCGTCTTCCTGGCGCTCGCGGCAGGCGTGATCGTGGTGGTTTCCCTGCTGTCGCCCAAGGGCGTGCGGCGGCTGGCGATGCTGGGCTGCGTGGTGGCGCTGGCGATGACCGCGATGACGTTGTTCGCCGGGGTGGAGATCAAGGGCGCGCGGCGCTGGATCTCGCTGCCGGGCATGACGATACAGCCCAGCGAGTTCCTCAAGCCGTGCTTCGCCGTGGTCGCAGCCTGGCTGCTGGCCGAGGGGCGCAAGACCCGTGGCTTCCCTGGCATGGCGATCGCGTTCGGCCTGTATGCGATGATCCTGATGCTGCTCAAGAGCCAGCCGGACATCGGCATGCTGGTGGTGGTCACGGCGGTGTTCTTCGCCCAGTTGTTCGTCGCGGGGCTGAACCTGTTCTTCGTCGGCGTCGGGACCGCGGCGCTGGGCGCGGCCGGGGTCGGGGCCTACGCGTTCTTCCCCCACGTGCGCAGCCGCGTCACCCGCTTCCTGGACCCGGCGGCCGGCGACAGCTACCAGGTAAACCGCGCGCTGGAGGCGTTCGGCAATGGCGGCCTGCTCGGCCGCGGGCCCGGGGAGGGCCGGGTGAAGGACGTGCTGCCGGACGCGCACGCCGATTTCGTGTTCGCCGTGATGGGCGAGGAGTTCGGCATGATCGTCTGCGTGCTGGTGCTCTGCCTGTTCGCCTTCATCGTCATGCGCGGCCTGCTGCGGCTGCTGGCGGAGCACGACGAGTTCGTCATCCTGGCCTCCTGCGGCCTGGTGGCGAGCTTTGGCCTGCAGGCCTTCGTGAACATGGCGAGCACGCTGCACCTGATCCCGACCAAGGGCATGACGCTGCCGTTCGTGAGCTATGGCGGCTCCTCGGTCATCGCGGTGGCGCTGGGCATGGGCATGCTGCTCGCCCTCACCCGCCGCCGCTCCCGCCTGCACGGGGACGAGGCATGAGGGGCCCGGCGGTGCGGCCGATCGTGATCGCGGCGGGCGGGACGGGGGGTCATTTCTTCCCGGCCGAGGCGCTGGCGGCGGAGCTGGTGGCGCGCGGCCACCGGGTTGCGCTGATGACGGACGCCCGCGCGGCGGCCCGGCTGCCGAACAGCTTCCAGGGCCGTGAGGTGTTCGTGCTGCGCGGTGCGGGCGTAGCTGGCCGTGGGCTGCGGCGTGGCCTGGGCGCGGCGGCGCGGCTGGCCGCCGGCACGGCCCAGGCCCGGCTGATCCTCAGCCGCCTGGATGCAGCCGCCGTCGTCGGCTTCGGCGGCTATCCGAGCGTGCCGCCTGTGCTGGCGACGACACTGATGCGCCACGCACCCCCGGTGGTGCTGCACGAGCAGAACGCCGTGCTCGGCCGCGCCAACCGCCTGCTCGCCCGCCGGGCCACGGCGCTGGCGTTGTCGTTCGAGCACACGGCGCGGGTGCCTGCGGAGATCGCCACGACGGTGACCGGCAACCCGGTGCGGCCGGAGTTCATCACTCCCGTCATGCCAGGGCATGACGGTGTGGAGGGTGACGAACTCAACCTCCTGATCCTCGGTGGCTCGCTTGGCGCCCGCGTATTCAGCGATGCAGTGCCCGCCGCTCTCGCGGCGCTGCCGATCCAGCAGCGCACCCGCCTCGTCGTCACCCAACAATGCCGCGCGGAGGATACGGCGCGTGTAGGAGCCGCCTACGCCGCCGCCGGCCTCGCCGCCCAGCTATCGCCGTTCTTCACCGATATCCCGGCCCGGCTGGCCACCGCCTCGCTGGTCATCGCGCGGGCCGGCGCGTCCACCGTGGCCGAACTGGCCGTGGCCGGGCGCCCTGCCATCCTGGTACCGCTGCCCGGCGCCATCGACGACCATCAATCCGCCAACGCCCGCGCCCTGTCCGCCGCCGGCGGCGCCTGGGTGTTGCCGCAAACCGAGATCGACACCTTGCGCGACCGTATCGCCTCCCTGTTCGCCTGCCCGGATGTGCTGCTGCACGCCGGGGCCGCCGCACGCGGCTTCGCCCGGCCGGACGCCGCCGCCCGCCTGGCAGACCTGGTGCTCGCCCATGCGCGGGTGGCGGCATGAGGGCCCTTCCGCTCGGCATCGGCACCGTCCATTTCGTGGGCATCGGCGGCATCGGCATGTCCGGCATCGCGGAGGTGCTGCACAACCTCGGCTACACGGTGCAGGGCAGCGACATCGCGGACAGCGCCAACGTGCGCCGCCTGCGCGAGAGCGGCATCGCCGTGGCCGTCGGGCACGATGCGGCCAATCTCGGCGGCGCGCAGGTCGTCGTCACCTCCACCGCCGTCAAGCGGGACAATCCGGAGGTGGTCGCCGCCCGCGCCAAGCTGATCCCCGTGGTGCGCCGCGCCGAGATGCTGGCCGAGCTGATGCGCCTGCGCTGGTCGATCGCCGTCGGCGGCACCCACGGCAAGACCACCACCACCTCCATGGTGGCGAGCGTGCTGGAGGCGGCGCACCTCGACCCGACGGTGATCAACGGCGGCATCATCAACGCCTACGGCACCAACACCCGGCTCGGCGCCGGCGACTGGATGGTGGTGGAGGCGGATGAGAGCGACGGCTCCTTCCTGCGCCTGCCGTCCACCATCGCCGTGGTCACCAACATGGACCCGGAGCATTTGGACCACTGGGGCAGCCCGGAGGCGATGACCGCCGGCTACGACCAGTTCGTCGGCAACATCCCATTCTACGGTTTCGCCGTGCTGTGCATCGACCACCCGGCGGTGCAGCAGATGATCCCCCGGCTGGACCGCCGCATCATCACCTACGGCTTCAGCCCGCAGGCTGACATCCGCGCCGACCGCGTGATGAGCGACCGGATGGGGGCCACGTTCGAGGTCATGGTGACCGACCGCGGGCGCAACCGATCACGCAAAATGGGCCCGTTCCGGCTGCCGATGCTGGGCCAGCACAACGTCAGCAACTCGCTGGCCGCGATCGCCATCGGGGTCGAGATGGAGATCGACGAGGCGGTGCTGAAGAGCGCCATCCTCGGCTTCAAGGGCGTCAAGCGCCGCTTCACCAAGACGGGCGAGAGTGGCGGCATCACCGTGATCGACGATTACGGCCACCACCCGGTGGAGATCATGGCCGTGCTGAAGGCCGCCCGCCAGGCCGGCGCGCGCGACGTGATCGCCGTGGTGCAGCCGCACCGCTACAGCCGGCTGCAGTCGCTGTTTCCCGAGTTCTGCACCTGCATGAACGACGCCGGCACGGTGATCGTGGCGGACGTGTATGCGGCGGGCGAGGCGCCGCTCGCCGGGGTGACGCGGGATGCGCTGGTGGACGGGCTGCGCGCCAATGGCCACCGCAGCGTGGTGCCGCTGCCCGGTCCGGAGCACCTGGCGGAGATGATCCACGCCATCGCGCGCTCCGGCGACATGGTGGTGTGCCTGGGTGCGGGGAACATCACCGCCTGGGCCGGCGCGCTGCCGGCGCAGCTGGCCGAGTTGCAGGGTTCGAGCACGAGGCGGTCGGCATGAGCGCGCGCCCGGTCCTCACCCCCACCCTCTCCCGTATAGAACGGGAGAGGGTGAAGGACGTGACTCTGCTCCCTCTCCCGTTCTTGACGGGAGAGCGTCGGGGTGAGGGGACGACGCGCACAATGCCAGCCCATCTTTCCCAACGCCTCCCCACCCTTACCGGCCGTGTCACCCCCGACGCCCCGCTCGGCCCGCAAACCTGGTTCCGCGTCGGCGGCGCCGCCGAGGTGCTGGTGCGCCCGGCCAACCCGACCGACCTGGCCCGGCTGCTCGCCGCGTTGCCGGACGACGCACCGTTGACGGTGATCGGCGCCGCCTCCAACCTCATTATCCGCGATGGCGGTATCACCGGGGTCACGGTCAAGCTCGCCCGCGGCTTCGCCGACGTCGTGCCGGACGCCAGCGGCGTGACCGCCGGGGCCGCCGCGCTGGACGCGACCGTGGCCGAGCACGCCGCCGCCGCCGGGCTGGCAGGGCTGGAGTTCCTGTCCGGCATCCCCGGCTCCATCGGCGGCGCGGTCGCGATGAACGCCGGTGCCTATGGCGGGGACGTCGCGGCCTGCCTGGACTGGGTCGAAATCGTCACCCCCGGCGGCCTGATCCGGCTGCCGGCGCAGGCGCTGCACCTGAGCTACCGGCATGCCGCATTGCCCGCCAACGCCGTCGTCGTGCGTGCCCGCTTCCGCGCCCAACGGGGGGACCCGGCCGCGATCGCCGCGCGCATGGCCGCCATCCGCGCCAGCCGCGAGGCGACCCAGCCAGTCCGCGCCCGCACCGGCGGCAGCACGTTTCGTAACCCGCCGGATATGAAGGCGTGGGAGCTGATCGACGCCGCTGGCTGCCGCGGCCTGGTGCGCGGCGGCGCACAGGTGAGCGAGAAGCACTGCAACTTCCTGCTCAACACCGGGGAGGCCACCGCGTCCGACCTGGAAGGGCTGGGCGAACATGTCCGCCGCCGAGTGCACGCCATGAGCGGCATTACGCTCGAGTGGGAAATCAAGCGCATCGGTAAACCCGCATGAAGACGGTCGCGGTGCTTTACGGCGGCATCTCCGCCGAGCGGGAGGTCAGCCTCGCCAGCGGCGTCCAGGTGATCGCGGCCCTGCGGGAGGCGGGGTTCGACGTGCGCCCGGTCGAGGTGGGTCCGGACCTGGGCGCCGTGATCGCCGCCCTCACCCCAGCGCCGGATGCCGTGTTCAACGCACTGCACGGCCGCTTCGGCGAGGACGGCACCATCCAGGGCGTGCTGGACTGGCTTGGGATCCCCTATACCCATTCCGGCGTGCGCGCCTCCGCCCTCGCAATGGACAAGCAGGCGGCCAAGGCGGTTTTTGCCGCGGCCGGGCTGCCGGTGGCGAAGGGCCGCGTGCTCCCTGCCGCCGCGTTGGCGGATGCCGACCCGTTAGCCTTGCCCTACGTGATCAAGCCGGTGAACGAAGGCTCTTCCGTCGGCGTCGAGATCATGCGCCAGGGCGGCAACCGCCGGGCCGAGATTGCCGCGACCTGGCGCTTCGGCACGGACGCGCTGGTGGAGGAATACATCCCCGGCCGCGAGCTGACCGTGGGTGTCATGGGGGACCGCGCGCTCACCGTCACCGACATCACGGCGGCCGAGGGCTTCTATGACTACCAGGCGAAATACGTCGAAGGCGGCAGCCTGCATGCCTTGCCGGCCCGCGTGCATCCGGACGTGTTCGCCAGCGCCATGGACATCGCCCTGCGCGCCCACACGGCGCTGGGTTGCCGCGGCGCCACCCGGGCGGATCTGCGCTACGACGACACCGCGGGCGAGCCCGGCCGCCTGGTGCTGCTGGAGGTGAACACGCAGCCGGGCCTGACCCCCACCTCGCTGCTGCCGGAGCAGGCGGCGTATTGCGGCCTGTCCTTCCCGGCGCTGTGTGCCTGGATGGTGGACAATGCGATGTGCCGGGCATGACCGACCGCTTCCTCCGCCCGCCGCGCGACGTGGCCCGGCGCCCGTCCGGGCTGAAGCTGATGCTCCGCCGGCAGCGGAAATACGTGCGCCCGGCGCTCTGGGGCCTGGCCGGGTTCGCCGTGGTGATGATGGGCGTGCTGCTGGTGCGCTCCACCCAGCCCGGCGGCACCATCGCCCGCCTGCGTGACGCCATCGCGTCGGCGGCGAACATGCGCGTGCAGCAGATCGTCATCGAGGGCCGCAGCAATACGCCGGAGGGATCGCTCGCCACGGCGATCGGCGTGCACACCGGCGACTCCATGCTCGGGTTCTCGCTCGCCAATGCGCGCCAGCGGGTCGAGGCATTATCCTGGGTGGAGCATGCGACGGTGGAGCGTCGGCTGCCGGGCACGCTCGTCGTCAACCTGGTCGAGCGCCGCGCCTATGCGATCTGGCAGCATGACGGCAAGTTCGTGCTGATCGACCGCGACGGCCAGGTGGTCGCCAACGAGGACGTGGCCGCGTTCGGCGACCTGCCGCTCGTGGTCGGCGCCGGCGCGCCGCAGGCGGCGACCGCGCTGCTGGAGGCACTGGCGGGGCAACCGGCGCTGAAGGGCCGCGTGATCGCCGCCGTGCGGGTGGGCGAGCGGCGCTGGAATCTGCGCATGAAGAACGGCACGGACGTCTTGCTGCCCGAAGGGGCGGAGCCGCAGGCGTTGGCCAAGCTCGCCGACCTGCAAGCCACCGAGTCGTTGCTTGACCGCCCGCTGGTGGTAGTGGACATGCGGCTGCCCGACCGTCTGGTGGTCCGCCCGCAACCCCCGATCGCCCTGTCGGCGTCCGGGCCGGGGAAGAAGGCGTGAACGACATGTCCCGCCGCCTGGCCCTGCCGCCACCGATGCCACCCGCCTTGGATAACGCGCCGGCGGTGCGCCGCGTCCTCCGCGCCGGGCCGTTCGGCGTGCTGGACATTGGCACCAACAAGGTCGTCTGCCTGATCGGCCGCACCGAGGGCGACGGCTCGCTGCGCGTACTCGGCATGGGCTGGCAGCGCGGCCGCGGCGTGCGCGGCGGCGGCATCACCGATCTCGAGGAGGCGGAGCGCGCCATCCGTGGCGCCGTGGCGCAGGCCGAGGACATGAGCGACCACCGGTTGCGCGAGGTGACTGTCAACCTCACCTGCGGCCAGCCCGAGAGCCGGCTGTTCAACGTGCAATGGCCGGTGGGCGGCCGGGCCGTGACTGCGGCCGACCTGCGCCGGGTGGTGCAGGAGGGCAGGGCGCGCGCGATCACCGAGGGGCGCGAGACGATCCATGCCCTCCCGCTTACCTTCAGCGTGGACGAGACGCCCGGCGTGGGCGACCCGCGCGGCCACCATTGCGAGACGCTGACCGCCCGGCTGCACGTGATCGACGCGACCAGCAACGCGCTGCGCAACCTGGGCGCCACCGCCTCCCGCGCCGAGCTGGAGATTGCCGAGCTGGTGTCGGCCCCCATGGCCGCCGGCCTCTCCACCCTGGTGCCGGACGAGCGCGAGCTGGGGGCCACCGTGATCGACATGGGCGCCGGCACGACGGGGATGGCGGTGTTCTCCGAGGGACAGCTGCTGCACACGGCGCAGCTGCCGATCGGCGGCCAGCATGTGACCAACGACATCGCGCGGCTGTTGAGCACCACCGTCGCCGCGGCGGAACGGGTGAAGACGCTGAACGGCTCCGCCCAGGGTAGCCCGGACGACGAGCGGGAGATGCTGACCGTGCCGATGGTGGGCGAGGACGAACATGCTCACGCGAAATACCCACGCTCGATGATCGTCTCCATCATCAAGCCGCGCCTGGAGGAGACGTTCGAGCTGGTGCGCGACCGG
>CAXSEG010000159.1:0-10503 GCA_964235545.1 uncultured Acetobacteraceae bacterium | reverse complement strand
CCGTCCATCAGCGCACCGCGAGAAAACAGCGCGACATTGTATTTCACTGCCAGATCGGCCAGGACCTGTTCCATTACGCCATGTTCGGGTGAAGCGAGGATCATCGGGGAGCGCTGGTTGTCCATCAGGACGATGTCGATGCCGAGAGCCTGCAGCCGCTCAATTCCCGTGGAAACCAGCTTGCGGAACACCTCCGGGTCCGAGTGGGCCATCGCGCCATTCGCACCCACCTGCCAAACCACCAAGTCCGGATGCAGGGCGATGGCATCGGTGTCGAGGCGCGAGACCTCCTCCAGCGCATCCTGGCCGCCGATCCCACGGTTGACCACGGCGATGTGGGCCAGCGGGAAGGCGTTCGACAAGTCACTCTGCAGTCGCGCCGGATAGGTCCGCGCGGGCGCTGTGGCCATCCAACCCTCGGTGCTGGACGAACCCAGGGCCACCACCATGACCTCGCTATTGCTCGCAAGACGCTTCTTGGTTGCCGGAAGTGCCACGGCAGGCATTTTCCCGATGGGACAAGCCTCCTCCGCGCGGCTGCGTGCCGGCAGGCCGAGCGCGATCGAGAGAGCGAGGACGGATGTAGCCACGGTTTGGAACGTCATCATGGTAATAAAACGCAACGGAGTGCTCTCGGTCCATAAAAACTTTCCGGGTGCTGACGAATTTTATCCGCTCGAACCTGGAAACTGCGACGAAAGTGATCAAAGCGCCGCCAACACGGTTTCGGCCCGGCTGACATCGAAGTCACCCGGCGCCTCGATCGCTAGATGCGTCACCACCTTATCTTTCACGACCATGGCGAACCGCTGGCTGCGAACCCCCAGGCCCCGTGCGGTCAGGTCCAGCTCCAGGCCCATTGCCTTGGTCAGCGCGCCGGACCCATCTGCCAGCATCACGACCTTCCCATCCACACCCTGATCGCGCCCCCAGGCAGCCATCACGAACGGGTCGTTCACCGACAGGCACACCACGGTGTCGATGTGCTTTGCCTTGAATTCGTCGATTTGCTGCACGTAACCAGGCAGGTGCTTGGCGCTGCAGGTCGGTGTGAAGGCACCCG
The DNA here is from genome assembly GCA_964235545.1 of uncultured Acetobacteraceae bacterium. GTDB lineage: Bacteria > Pseudomonadota > Alphaproteobacteria > Acetobacterales > Acetobacteraceae > LMUY01. The sequence goes on along the minus strand of CAXSEG010000159.1, from coordinate 9,440 downwards.
GCGTCGCGAACAGCACCACCGTTTTGCCGCCGAACAGGGAGGCCGTGCTCTCCTCCAGCGGCCCGCTCGCCCCGGCCGTCATCAGCTTCATCTCGGGTAATGCGTCACCCACCTTGATCGTCATCGCCTTGTCCCCTGCTACTGCGGGGACGCTAGCGGCATGTCCGCCCCGTGTCATCCACGCCACCCAACCTGCCACTCAGGCCATTGCAGCAGCCTCATTCGGCGCCAAGATGATGAAATTATGCCACTAAAGATCCCCTCCTTGCTGGATGAGGCGCGGCTGACCGGCCAGTTGCTGATCGCCATGCCGACCATGGACGACAAGCGCTTCACCCAGGCCGTGATCTACCTCTGCGCCCACACCGAGGACGGTGCCATGGGTTTGGTACTGAACCGCCCCCTGGTCAGCCCCACCTTCGTGGATCTACTGCGCCAACTGGATGTGACGCCGACGCCGCCCGCGCGCGAGCTCACCCTCTGCGACGGTGGCCCGGTCGACGGCGCGCGCGGCTTCGTGCTGCACACGGCGGACTGGACCGGGGACGGCAGCCTCCAGGTCGACGATACGATGGCGCTCACCGCCAGCCTCGACGTGCTGAAGGCGATTGCGGCTGGCGAGGGCCCGCGCGAAGGCTTGCTGGCGCTGGGCTACGCCAACTGGGGCGCCGGGCAGCTGGACGAGGAGATCTTCGCCAATGTCTGGCTGTCCGCGCCAGCCTCGCTCGACCTGGTGTTCGACGCCGACCATGCCACCAAGTGGCGCCGCGCCTTCGCCTCCCTTCGGATAGCCCCGGCGTTGTTGTCCGGGACCGCCGGGCACGCTTGAGCCGGCCGACTAACGTGCGCGTATCGGTGGGATGCCAAAGCGCATCCCACCCTACGGCCTTGAGCTACGCGCAGTGTCCTGCACGCGCACAAAGCTTGACCTGCGCCGGGAGCATCTCTGTCCCGCGGCGATCGGCAGTCGTTTCCCGAGCGCATTATGTCAGGGTCGCTGACCTGCTGATGGAGGCACCGTGTGATCGACCTGGCCTGGTATGCCTCGGCACTCGCCTTCGCCGTATCCATGTCGGCGACCCCGGGGCCGAACAACACGATGGTGACGGCGTCGGGGGCTAATTGGGGGTTCCGGCGCACCGTGCCGCACATTATGGGCGTCGCAGTCGGATTCCCGGCCATGCTGCTGGCGGTGTCGCTCGGCGCGGGCGAAGTGTTGCGCAGTCGGCTCTGGCTGCATGATGGTCTGCGCTGGATCGGGGTCGCCTACCTGTTATGGCTGGCCTACCACATCGCTATGACGGAACCGGCGCCGCCGGGTGATGATCGCAAGGGCGGCCGGCCGATCGGGTTCAGCCGGGCCGCGCTGTTCCAGTGGGTCAACCCGAAGGCATGGGTGATCGCGGCCGGCGCGGTGGTGACCTACACGACGGCGACCGGCGACGCCTTGATGCGGCAGGCCGTCGTGCTAGCGGTGATCTTCGCCGTCGTCACTCTGTTCAGTTGCTCGCTTTGGACGATGGCGGGGGTTGGCGCGTCCCGCCTCCTGCGCACCCGTGCCTCCCTGCGCTGGTTCAACCGGGCGCTGGCCGGCCTGCTGGTGCTGTCGCTGCTGCCGTTGCTGCAAGGCGAGTAGGCGCTACCAGACGAACCGCGGCACGATCGCGACCGGATGCAGCCCGACGGCACTTGCCTCCGCTTCCGCCGCACGGTGGTCGCCGCCGAGCGCCTCGCCGTGGATGCCACCCAGCACCCAGCACGAATCCACGCCCGCCGCCGCGGCGCCGGCGATGTCGGTCCGCAGCGAGTCGCCGACCGCCAGCGTCCGCTCCTTCGCCGTGCCCAGCATGGCCAGCACGGGGCCGTAAATTGCAGGGTCCGGCTTGCCGAGGGAGCGCACCGCGCCGCCCATCTGCTGGTAACGCGCGGCCAGGGCACCGGCGCAGATCACCCGCACGCCGCCGCGGATCACCTCCAGGTCGGGGTTGGCGCAGATCATATTCAAGCCGTGGCGGGCGCACTCCGCCAGCAGAGCCTCGAACACTGCGACCTCCTGTGGGCCACGATGGTCGTCCGGCCCGGTGTTCAGCACGAAATCGGCCTCGCCCGGCGTCGCCACCGGCTCCAGGTCCAGTCCCTCCAGCACGTTGCGGTCGCGCTCCGGTCCGAGATGCCAGACCCGGTGGCCGAGGGCGGCGAACCACGGGTCCGTCCGGTCCCGCAGCGCCAAATGCACCGCCTCGCCGGAGGTGAGCAGGCCGGTGTAGAGCGACGGTGCCAGCCCCATGGATTGCAGCATCGCCTCCGCCGCGTGGGACCGGCGCGGCGCGTTGGAGAGCAGCACGCAGCGTTTTCCCGCATCCCGCAGGCGGTGCAGGCAGTCGGCGGCGCCCTCGTAGGGCCGCACGCCGTCATGGATCACGCCCCAGAGGTCGAGGATGAAGCCGTCGTAGCGCTCGGCGAGCGCCGCCATGCCGGGGAGGGGGGTCATGCGCCGGTCCCTACCGCTTCGGTGGCGCTGCGGAAACCGTCGCGCCGGAGGCAGGTCGCGAGTTCGGCCTTCATGCGGGGCAGCAGCGCCGGGCCATGCACGGCGAACGCAGCGTACAGTTGCACCAGCTGCGCCCCTGCCCGCAGCTTTGCCAACACGTCGGCCCCCGTGGACACGCCGCCGCAGCCGATCAACGCCAGCCGTCCGCCCGACAACTGCCAGGCCCGGGCCAGCAGGGCGGTGGAGGGCGCCATCAGCAAGGGCCCAGACAAGCCGCCGGTCTCTGCCCGGTGCCGGCCGCGCAAGGCGGACGGTCGGTCGGTCGTGGTGTTGGAGACGATGAGACCGTCCATGCCGCACTCCACCGCCACCTGCACGATGCTCTCCAACCCGCCCGGCGGCAGGTCGGGCGCCACCTTCACGAATATCGGCGGCCGGTCGGGCAGGGCGGCGACCCCCTGCAGGATGGCGCGTAACCGCGCTTCGCCTTGCAGGTCGCGCAGCCCCGCGGTGTTGGGCGAACTCACGTTCAGGGCGATGTAGCCTGCATGGGCGGCGACCGCGGCGACCAGGGCGGGGTAGTCGCGCTCCGGGTCTGCTCCCTCCTTGTTGATGCCCACATTGGCGCCGACCAGCGTGCCCGGCGGCGCGTGCAGCCGGGCAAGCCGGGCGGCAAAGGCGGCGACACCGCGGTTGTTCATGCCCATGCGGTTGATCACGGCCCCATCCTCCAGCCGGAACAGCCGCGGCTGCGGATTGCCCGGTTGCGGCCGCGGCGTGACGGTGCCCAGCTCGACCGCGCCGAACCCCAGCCGCAGCAGCCCGGATGCGGCGACCGCGTCCTTGTCGAACCCAGCTGCCAGCCCGATCGGGTTGCGCAACGCCTGTCCCAGCAAGCTCGCGGCGAGCAGGGGGTCGTCGGTGCTCGGCGCGTGCCCCGCCAACCCGAGCCGCAGCGCGCGCAGGGCGAGGCGGTGGGCCCGCTCGGGGTCGATGCGGCGCAGGGCCGGCAGCAGGGCGGACGCGATCGCTGGGGTCATGTGGGGTACCGGGTTGTGGGGCGGGCGATCGGCCAGGCTTGCCATGCCCGGCGGATTGACCGATTGGTCTCGTCCATGTGGGACGAACCCTACCTCGAAACCTGTTGCCGGTCAGCCCTGCACCGGCTGTTGCTGGTCGGCGCCTCCGGCAGGCCGGCCGGCCTGAAAGATGGGCCGTGCCTGGCCCGGCTGGAGGGACTCGGTTTCGCGCGGGAACGCGGGGATGGCCGGTTCGAGGCAACCGCGTCCGGGTTGGAGCGGCATGCGGTGGAGATCGCGCCGACGGCCGACGAGAAGCGGACGCGGCGGCGGCGGGCGTAGGGCTTCGCTACCCGAGCGGTGCCGCGAACAGCGTCCCCTCGTTGGCTGCGACGCACATGACCCTTCCCCCCTCCGGCGCCGATACCAGCAGCATGTCGCCGCTCGCCAGCATGTCGATCGCGTCGTCGAAATAGCCTGGCGCCTGCACGCAGGGCAGCGCGTCGCCGTGGGTCTTGTAGTGCCAGAGCGTGAAGCCGTTGGCGTAGGCCAGAACGGACAGGTTACGGGATGCAAAGCTCATCGATTTTCTCCGGTCTAGGCTTAGAGTCCTAACGCTTGCTACGGCTTCAGCGGACGATGCCGCGGGCCCGTAGCGCCCATTCGATTTGGCCGAGCGCCTGGTGCCAGAGCCGCCAGTCCGATCGCTGCTGCGGCCGGTTGCAGCTCGGCGCACGCTGCCGTTCGCCCCAAATGCGCAGGATGCGGGCGTGCAGCAGTTCGATGGTGCGCTGGCGATACAGGACATCAAGGCAGCGCACGATATCATCGGGATCACACGGCCGGGCCGGGCCATCTGGGCGCCAAGACGCGCCAGCGCCGTCGCGCCGTGCAAGGAGAGCGGCCATGGTCCACAGCCAGGCTTCCTCCGCCGTGCGGAACGGCAACGCTTGGTCGGGATCGTGTACGCGGCCTAATGCCAGCATGGTTGTCTCGCCATCAACGTGAACAGAACAGGAACATAAACCTCTTTTCTAGCCCTGGTCGCAAGCGTAAAACGGCGTTAATTCCTATTTGCTTTGGTGTGAATTCCTACGCACAATGCTTTGCACGACTCGGAAGCGGGAGAGTGGGCCGGTGAAGCACGAGGATATCTGGCGCGCGCTGGACACGCTGGCGGCCGAGAACGGCCTGTCGGTATCTGCCCTCGCCCGGCAATCCGGGCTGGATCCGACGACCTTCAACCCGTCCAAGCGCTGCATGCCGGACGGCCGGGCCCGGTGGCCAAGCACGGAGAGCCTGGCCAAGGTGCTCAACTCCACCGGCGCCAGTCTCGAGGCGTTCACCGCCCTGGTATCCGGCGCGCGGGCGCTTTCCTCTAACTCGCGCACGGCGGCGCAGCGGCGCATCCCGCTGATCGGCCTGGCGCAGGCAGGGGCCGACGGGTTCTTCGACGATGGCGGCTTCCCCGTCGGCGGCAGCTGGGACGAGGTGAGTTTGCCCGAGATCGGTGACCTCAACGCTTACGCGCTGGAAATCTCCGGCGCTTCGATGGAGCCGGTGTTCCGCGACGGTGACGTGGTCATCGTCTCGCCCGCCGCACCGATCCGGCGCGGCGACCGCGTGGTCGTCCGCACCATAGCGGGTGAGGTGATGGCCAAGCAGCTGGCCCGGCGGTCGGCCCGCCGGGTGGAGCTGAAGAGCCTCAATCCGGCGCACCGGGACCACAGCTTCGACCTGCGGGAGGTTGCCTGGATCCACCGGATCGTCTGGGCGAGCCACTGATTGTCACCGCGGCGAGTGCAACGGGCGAGCGCTGGATGCGTTATGCAAGGTCAGCGTTTCAGTCGAGGTTTACCGATGATAAGTTCGTCACGCCGTGCTCTCTGCGCGGTCATTGTCGCCGTCAGCACTAGCATGGCGGCTCCCGCGTTCGCCGCGACGCGCGCTTCGGTCACCGACGGGACCGTCAGCTTGGTCGCCCGATCCGCGGCCGTTGGCATCGGGTATGAGTGGGGCGGTGGCACGCTGCATTACCACGGCCATTCCTATCCCTTCAGTGTCAAAGGATTGTCGGTGGCGGCAGTCGGCTTCAGCCGCATCGCCGCGCATGGCCGGGTGCTCAATCTACATCGCATCAGCGACTTTACCGGAACCTACGCGTCCTCGACCGGCCAGCTCACCGTCTCGAGCGGCGTGATCGGGCAGGCCCTCGTAAACGGCCAGGGCGTGCAGATCCGTCTGGACGGCGCCACCAAGGGGGCCGAGCTGTCCGGCTCCGCGGATGGCGTCCAGATCGAACTCCAGCGTTGAGCGTGGCGCGGCCGGGACCGAAATGGGCGCGTTCGCACCCCTTGATCCTGGCCGCGCTCGCTTTTCTTCCAGTCTGGCCGACTGTGGCCCGCGCTCAGCCGGCCGTGGATGTGGCGTTGGTTCTCGTCACCGACGTGTCGCGTTCGATCGATGACAGCGAGTTCCAGATCGAGAAACAGGGCTATGCCAGCGCGTTCTTTGACCCGCGGGTGATCGCCGCCATCAGGGCCGGTCCGGCCGGACGCATCGCCGTATCCTACGTGGAGTTCGCCTCCCCTGAGCAGGTGCGAGCTGTCGTCCACTGGACCATCATCTCCGACGAAGCGTCCGCAAAGGCGTTCACGGGCGAGGTCACCGCCGCCCCGCGCAGCGCCTACGGCCGGACCGCGATCGGCAGTGGGATCGAGCTCGCCACGCAGTTACTTGCCGATGGCGCGTTCGCCGAGGCGCACCGGGTGATCGACGTGGCCGGTGACGGCACCAGCAATGCCGGCCGCCCGGTGACCGAGGCGCGGGACGAGGCCGTCGAGGCCGGGATCACGATCAATGGCCTGGCCATCATCAACGACTATCCCGTGTCCCACACCTTTGCCCACGTGCAGCCGCCGGGCGGGCTGACCGATTGGTATCGCGAGAACGTCACCGGTGGTCCCAGCAGTTTCGTGGTCGAGGTGCACGATTTCAAGATTTTCGGCGACGCCATGGCCCGCAAGCTGATCAACGAGATCGCCGGGCTCCCCACCTTCCACGGATAAGGCTTCAGACGCATGCAACAACGAAGGGTCGGCCGGTCGGGCCTGCAGGTGTCCGCGATCGGACTCGGCTGCAACAATTTCGGCGGCCGGATCGGGCTGGAGCCGGCACGCGAGGTAGTGCACGCGGCGCTCGACGCCGGCATCACGCTGTTCGACACGGCGGACGTCTACGGCTCCCTCGGGATCGGCTCGGCATCCAGCTACAAGGGCGCCTCGGAGGAGATCCTGGGAACGATCCTGGGCTCCAAGCGGCCGGACGTCGTGATCGCGTCCAAGTTCGGCATGCCGATGGACGACAGCGGCCAGCGCATGGGCGCCTCCCGCCGCTACATCATGCGCGCCGCCGAGGACAGTCTGCGCCGGCTGAAAACCGACTGGATCGACCTGTATCAGGTGCACTTCCCTGACCCGGCGACCCCGATCGAGGAGACGTTGCGCGCGCTGGACGATCTCGTCCGCGCGGGCAAGGTCCGCTACGTCGGCTGTTCGAACTTCCCCGCCTGGCAGGTGGCGGATGCGATGTGGACGGCGCATGACCGCCACCTGACACCCTTCATCTCCTGCCAGGACGAGCTGTCGATGCTGGTGCGCAAGGCTGATGCGGAGCTGCTGCCGGCGATGGAGCGGTTCGGGTTAGGCCTGCTGCCGTACTTCCCGCTGGCGAGCGGGCTGCTGACGGGCAAGTACCGCCGCAACGCCACGATGCCGGAAGGCGCCCGGCTGACCAACACGCAGCGCCTGGCCGACCGCTACCTCACGGACCGGCATTGGCCCGTGGTCGAGAAGCTGACTGATTTCTGCGACGCGCGCGGCCATACGCTGGTGGAGCTGGCCTTCAGCTGGCTGCTGTCTCGCAGCGTCACCGCCAGCGTGATCGCCGGGGCCACGCGGGTCGAGCAGGTGCAGCAGAACGCGGCGGCAGGCGGCTGGGCGCTGACCGCGGAGGACCTGGCGGAAGTGGACGCGATCACCGCCTGACGCGGCCATAGCCTTACGGTCCGTCTAGCGTCATACGCGATGCCTTCTTCGTATCGCGCATCGTCGCGTAGACCAGCAGCGACAGGAAGATCAGCCCCGTCACATACCAGTAAAACCAATCCTCGTGTCCCGCCGCCTTCAACTGCAGCGCGATCAGCGGGGCCGTGCCGCCGAACACGGAGGCGGCGATCGCGTAGGGCAGGCCGACGCCGAGTGCGCGGATGCTGGCTGGGAACAGCTCGGCCTTCACCACGGCGTTGATCGAGGTGTAGCCGGACACGATGGCCAGCGCCGCCAGCAGCAGCAGGAGTGCGCCCCAGAAGCTGTGCATCCCGCCCAGCGCCGTCAGGATCGGAACGGTGCAGAGCGTGCCCAGGATCCCGAACCATAGCAGCACCGGCTTGCGGCCCACCACGTCGCTGATGAGGCCGAACAGCGGTTGCATGGCCGCAAACAGCAACAGGCTGATGAAGGAGATCTCCGCCACCCAGCTCGATGGCAGTTTCAACGTGTTGGACAGGTAGGTCGGCATGTAGCTGCTGAAGGTATAGAATGCGGTCGTACCGCCCATCGTCAGGCCGAACACCAGCAGCAGCTCCTTCGGGTGCTGTGCCAGGGTGCGGAACACGGGCGCGCGCGGCGCACGGGCGACGGCCTGGAAATCCTCCGTCTCCGGCAGGTTGCGGCGCAGATACAGGCCGAACAGCGCGCAGGCGGCCCCGATAAAGAAGGGGATGCGCCAGCCCCAGGCGCTCAGCTCATCGTTGGACAGCAGCTGTTGCATCACCAGCAGCACCAGCGCCGCCAGCACCTGGCCGCCGATCAGCGTCACGTATTGGAACGAGCTGTAGAAACCGCGCCGGCGGGACCCGGCGACCTCACTCAGATAGGTCGCCGATGAGCCATACTCGCCGCCGAGCGAGATGCCCTGCAGCAGCCGCGCGCCGAGCAGCCCGATCGGTGCCCAGACGCCGACGGCGGCGTAGCTGGGCAGGATGGCGATGATCAGCGAGCCCACGCACATCAGCGTCACGGACAAGCTCAGCGCCGCCCGCCTGCCGCTGCGGTCCGCGTAGTAGCCCAGGATCAGGCCGCCGACTGGCCGGATGAAGAAGCCGATCGCGTAGATGCCGAACACGGTGATGAACTGCGCCGTCGGATCGGTATTGGACGTGAAGTATTTGGCGAAGTAGATCGCGAAGGAGTTGTAGACGTAGAAGTCATACCACTCGATCAGATTGCCGATCGAGCCGCCCAGCATGGCCCGCAGCCGCCGTCCCATCTCGCCGGCGCCACCGTCGATCACTCTCGCGTCCATTCACCCCGACCCCGCTTCAACACTCGGACAATGCCGGGCCCGCTGCGGGCTGTCGATGCCCTAGCCCACGATCACGTGATCCTGGGCGTGCGGCACGATGGGTGGCGCCACGCGTCTGAGCGGGACGGTATCTACCGCCGTCCCAAGAGGAGCACCTCCCCCCCATGTTCATGCGCATCGACAAGCTACAGGCGGAACTGCCCGAGCCGAAGAGGGCGAACCCGAACGCCGCGGCGGCACTGCAGGAATTGCTGGGTGGCAAGTACGGCGAGATGTCGACGCTCGGCAACTACATGTTCCAGAGCTTCAACTTCCGCAACAAGTCCAAGCTGCGGCCGTTCTACAGCCTGGTGTCGAGCATCTTCGCGGAAGAACTCGGCCACGTGGAGATCGTCAGCAACGGCATCGCCATGCTGAACAACGGGCCGGGCAACCCCCAGGAAGCCGTCGACATCTCCAAGGCCCCGTTCCACGACATGCAAGGCACGCGGCTGGCCGGCAGCTTCCTCTCCAACGGCGGCGGCGCCATGCCGATGAACAGCAACGCCGCGTCCTGGAACATGGAC
>CAXSEG010000158.1:0-10643 GCA_964235545.1 uncultured Acetobacteraceae bacterium | reverse complement strand
GGCGGCATCACTCGGCCGCCTGGAGAGACGGCGACCGTCCCCGGCCGAGGGCACTCAACCGGACGGTGATGCCGGACAGCAGCTCGCACATAGCTTCCGGGTCCATGACCGGCATGTCCAAGTCCGCGTCCGTGCCGTCGAGCGCCTCCTCCCGCATGGCGATCGTCTGACGCATCCTGCCTGCGGCCTCGGCAGGAGAAGCGCCGAACCCGCCTTCGATGTCGCTGATGCCTGTTGCGACTTCCAGTGCCGCGGCCGTGCGAGGAGCTTCCGGTATCGGGGCCATCGAGGCAGGCGCCCCGTTGCTTTTGACCATGATGCTGTGCTCCGTCTCGGCCACGGACCCGTTCGCGGCGACAGCAACCGGCTTCGGTGCTTCGGCTGGCGTGGGCTGCACATCCGCCAAGGCCAGGATCGCGGCGCGGGCCGTAACACCGAAGTTCCGATCCGGATGCTCGATCAAGCGGTGTGCAAATCCGGTGATGAGGGCATCCAGAGTCGGCGATGGGGTGTCCGCTTGCTGCAGGGCCGTCTTGCCCGACAGCAGGTGCTTCATGGTGCGCTCCCGCCGCTCACCTTGCCGCCGGATGTCATTGGCCGCTGGCGGCATCAACATGACGGCCCGGTTCATCCGCATCGGCCCACGGGCGTCGATCTCGGCATAGAACAGCTTGGCGTAAACCCGGTCCTTGCCGAGCAGCACGATCGCCTCGCCCTCGATCAGGCTGCGAAGGTCGGTCCAGTTGACCCGCGAGACCTGCCGGACATCGGCGTTCATGTTCTCACGGAACACGCCGAACTCGTCGGCTTGGAAGGAGCTGGCCTGGGTGACGTTGGTGTCGCCGGCGGTCTGCTCGACATATTTCCGGGTCTCGCTGCCTTCCTGCAAGCGCATCAGGATCTGCAGGTTGGCGTTGCCCAGCAACGAGTACATCGAGTCCCCGATGCGCGCCCGCAGGCCGGCGACCTCCTGGAAGCCCAGGTAGAACATGAAGCCGAGGCCGCGGCCCATGGCCAGCATCTTGTCCATACCGGGCACGACGTAGTAGCCGACCTCATCGAACACGACCGGGAACGGCGTGGGCGCCAAGTGCGGCTTGTTCTCCACGATCTCGGCAAAGTCGCCTTCCAGGTCTGCGCCGAGGGTCTGCGCCATCATGTTGCGCAGCGAGGACACGACCAGGCGGCCGAGCGAGGCCGTGGTCTCGCCGGAGTTCTCCAACGTGGGCAGGTTCACGACCAGGATGCGACGGTTCAGCACGACATCGCGCATGTCGATGTCGCCGATCTCGCACTTGAAGATGTGGCCAAGCGAGACCGCCAGCTGGGTGAAGGTGGCGGAGAAGTGCATCACCACGAAGGAGTGCTGCTTGGCGGGCTCGTCCGATTTCTGCTTGTTGAAGGGCAGGTTCTTATCGTATCCGCCGGTCTCTCCGAGGTAGGAGACCAGGGGATACAGCAGCGCCTCGGGGATTTTGGGCACATCAATCAGCGTCGCCGCGCCGGTCTCTGGATTGCGGCGGCGGAACTTTCGGTTGATGGCGAGAGAGACGATGCTTTCCATGTCCGTGGCGAAGCGAATGCTCTCGATGTCGATCGGCACGCCATGGGTGTCGCGCATCCATACCAGGGCCGGGGTTAGGGCGCCGAGCAGGGCCACGGCACGGGCCATGAAGACGTGGTTGCCGCCCTTGTCGCCACCGTTCGGATTGGACTCGATCTGGCTCACCAGGATTTCACGGATGATGTCCGCATTGCCCCAGGCGAACGGGTTGAACGTGGCGGACTGCTTGTTGCCGGACGCCACGAGGAAGTTGAGCGCCAGCACGTCGTCCTCGCGGCCGTACATGCGCGCCAGGGCGAGCACGTCGGCGTAGAGGCGATTGTCCGCCTTGCCGTCCACGAAGATGAAGCCCGATCCCCAGGCCAGGGTGTTGGCGCACAGGCTGACCAGGGCGGCGGTCTTGCCGGCACCCGTGGTGCCCGGCACGGCGACATGCTGGCGACCGTCCTCGTTGCTGATCCACAGCTCCTGGCCGGTTTTGTAGTCCCGGCCGATGTAGAGGATGCCGGCCGCCTTGCGGGGCCGGCGATTTTTCGGGTTGGGGTGGTTGTAGTCCAGCCGGTTGGCGCCGATGGGCAACCGGAGAGGCAGCACGACCCGGCGGGTCAGCACCCAGGCGGCATACAGCGCCGAGAGCGGGAGCAAGGCATCCACGGTGCCCGGCTCCACGGCGATGGCGACCGCCGCCATGCCGAGCACGCCACCCGAGGCGGAGGACTTCAGGAAGGCCCGGAAACGGGTAAACCCGGAGCTGGTTTCCCGGTAGAGATCAGCGCCGACCCGTTCGACGTTCGCGTTCGGGCCAACCGTGTTCCGCGCGCTCATCGTCAGTTCTCCAAGCCAAAGGCGCTGCTGCCGGCGGCCGGGTGGGCCGCCGCGGAGGGCGGTACTACGACCGGAGCCTGAGCCAGCTGCCGGGTGAGGACGGCGGGGACGCCATCCGCCGGTTCGGCCTCGGTAAGTGGCCGCGGCACAGGCACAGCGACCGGGCCTTCATACCGGGGCAGTGCTGCCGCATTGGGCGTCAGTGGGATGTTGCTGGGCAGCGGCGCCAAGGACCGCGCCACCGGAACCGGATTTGGGGACGGGGCGGCCGAACCTCGCGGTGCAACGAGATAGCCTATGGCCAGGCAGAGCGTGCCTATCACGAGCCCAACGGTTAAGCGGGACGGGTGGCGGAAGAAGGGTGCCGAGCTGCCATCCGCAGCGGCGGACCGTTCGCCAGGCTGATACAGGGTGACTTGTGCATCGTCATGGACGTGCAGCTCGATGCTGCCGGAGCCGGGCGAGAGGTGAAGGATCATCGGGTCGTCTCCAGGGTGGATGGCTTGTCCAATCCCTTCTCGGCCGCCTTCTTGCGAACGACCGCCAACGATCTTCCGAAGGATGGAACGGGCAGCGGATGGCCTACGCTGCACTCCGCAGCCCAGTGGTCGCGCGCACCCACTGCCTCAATCCGGGGGTTCGGCTGTTCGGCCGGGTTCTGGCCACCCGGGAAGCCGAGCGAGTGCAGCGCATACCAAAGCGGCCGGTCCACGAGCTTGAGGAAGGCGAACTGCGCCGGGGCCAACACGCCGGCCTCCTTGCGGGCCAGGGTTAACAAGGACATCAGCATCGGAGCGGTGTAGGCGTGACGCCGGGCTACGGCCTCGCAACGCTTCACAAGCGATCCGTCACTCAGTACGCGCTCAGCCTCCGCCACGGCAGCCGTGCCGAATGACAACGGCGCTGCAGGACCACTCGGGCCATCCTTGGCATTGACCGGCAGCGACCGTGAGAGAGTGCCAAGGAGCGCGATCGCGGCCTCACGCTTACGGGCGGCATGCAATGCGAACACCGCGAACAGGCAACGCACCTGGGGCGAGGCGTGCTTCAACCCACTCCAGACCGGGCCCAGCTGCTGCGTCAGGGCTACGGCAGCGCGATCCTCGCTCAAGGCACCGTCCAACCCCAAAGCGGAGCGGGTGATCCACTCCTCGGCATGCAGGGCCGGGTCACACGGGCGCGGAGCGCCGTTCTCGACATTGGTCAGCTTCAGGCCGCGGTGGATAAACGCCGCTCCGCCAGGGAACACCTCCGCTTGGATCTTCATCAGCTTGGCAAGGTCAATGTTGCGGGTGAAGCGCGTGGTCGAGGCACGCAAGAGGCACCAGACGCCCAGCAGCGCGACCAGGCCGGCAGCCGGGTAGTGAAGATAGCTGCCAACGTTGTGCGTCAGACGCCAGAGCGCGGCGAACCGGACCGAAGCAGGGTCGGTCTGCATGACCTGGCTGTCCAGCGCGGCGTAGCTGTCGGTGAACCGGCCGAACTGCTGCATCTCCCAGTGCTGGACCTGCATGACCACGGCCGAAATCGGGCCATGGAAGCGCCACCAGAGAAACCAGCCACCAACTGCCAGGAACAGCAGGATGACGCCCCACAGCATCATGCCCTCCTCGACGGAGTGCTGCGACGTCCGCGTGTTGGATTGCGGCATGGATCAGTACTCCCGTACGGGGACGGTGTTGTTCACCGCCACGATGGATGCGGCCGGTGCGAGCGCGCGGCTCGAAGCGGCCTGCAGGCGAAGGGCTTGGGCCAGCACCTTGCGCAGGTAGTCGGCCTTATGGCCGGGGTCGTGGGAGTGGTAGTAGCCAACCCCGGTCCAGAAATCGCCGCGCGCCTCGTCCAGGCCGCGTCGGAGAATCCAGGCACCGGCCTCGATGTTGGCGCAGAAATCGTCACGCAGACCCAGGAAGGCGGTCGGGACGCTGACACCCCAGTGCCGGGCCACGTCCGGCAGCCAAATCTCGTTGACCTGCATGGGGCCGATGTCGACCGTCGCATTGGTGTTGCCGCTGACCCGGCCGAGCCGCCCGCCTTCGACGTTGAGCAGGATCACCAGCATGGCAGGCGGCAGACGTTGTGCCTGCGCGGCGGCGAGGATGCAGCTCTCGATAATTCTGCCGGCCGTGCCCGGCTGGCTGACGGTGATGCCGACCGGGGTCGGCGCGTCGCGATACTGCGATGCCTGCGCGGCGCCGAGCGAAAGGACCGAGGCAACGGCGCTGGCCGCAAGGCGGGAAAGACACTTCATGGCTTCGTGCCTCCGGGAGACGGTGTGGAGCTTGAGGCAGGGTTCGCCTCGGCCGGCCGCAGCCGTAGCCGGCGCATCCGGTCCGTCGCTGTGGCCCAGTTCCGGCTCATGTCGTTGACCAGCAGCATGTCGGGGCGTTCAGCCTGCGCGATGGCCTCCATTACGCTCAGCAGCAGCGGCGTGACCGGCCCGGCACCGATGCTTTCGGTACGGACGCCCAGCAGGGATTGCGGGTCATCGACATGCGTGATGCCGAGACGCCGGCCCGTGGCTTCGCGCCACACGGTATCCCCGGCCGCCAGGAACAACGGCAGCAAGCCACGCGGTGAGGCGGCCAGCTCTGGGGTGACGGGCTGGATTTCCCCACTCGGCAGGTCGGTGATGCAGACGGGCTTGCCGCTGTCCCGCAGCAGGGTTTCCAGCACGGCGCTGACCCGGCCGACATCGATGGGGCGCTCGGTCATGCAAACCTCCGCTTCTTCCAGGCGGGGATGGCCGGGCGGACGCTGCCGATCAGGAAGCGCCGGATGGTGCGCCGCGCCGCCGGGAAGGTCAGGCCGAACCACTCGAGGACAGTGAAGGCGGCGATCCCGGCACCGGCCAGGTAAAACGTGCTCCAGCGCCAGTGGACGAGGAAGATCATGATCGGGATCAAGGCCCGGGCATCGACGATGTACAGCCGCACCGGCACCATGGTGTTACGCCACATAGCCCCACTCCTTCAGGCGCGCGTGCGCCTCTTCTCCAGTGATGCGATCCTCGGCGAGGGCCTGACGGGTGGCGGCGGCGTACGACTGCCCGCACACCCCGGCATCCACGGTGTCCTGCGCGAGGGCGGGCCACTTGTCAGGATCGGTGTCGAGGAAGCGGCGGCGCAGCTCGCTGTCGAACACCAGGAACTCGCGCAGCGGCGTGCGTCGCCCATCGGCGGACGGCACCAGGCGCTGATTGACGATCAGGCGCAGCGATTGCGCCAGGGCGACCGTGAGCGCGGTGCGCGCGGCGATCGGGCACAGGCTGACCACGCGCTGCATGGTCTCCGCCACCCGGCCGGCGTGGATGGTGGTGTAGACCGCGTGTGAGGTGATCGCCGCGTCCACGGCCGCAGTGATGGTGTCGCCATCCCGGCACTCGCCGACGATGATGACGTCCGGCGCCCGGCGCATGGCGTTGCGGATCGCCGCCGGGAAGGATGGCAGATGCCGGGGAATCTCACTCTGCGAGATCATGGCGGAGATGCCACGGATGTCGCCGAACACGAACTCCGTGGGCGCGGCATACTCCAACAAGGCCCGATGGCTGTCCGGGTCCTCCAGCATGTCGCGGGTCATGGCGGCGAGCAGGGTGCTCTTGCCGTTGCCGGTTCCGCCGGCGACCAGGACGATGCCGTCATCCGGCCTGAAGGCCCGGCAGATGGCCTCTTCGACGTGCAGGGAGGCGAGGTTCGGGGCCTTGGAGGGCAGGGTCCGGGCCGTCGCATTGACCCGGAAGCGCATGCGGGTACGGCGGTCGGGCCGTACCTCGTACGACACGTCGAAGTCGCTGCCACCCTTGAGGCGGGCCTGGCCATCGGCGCCGTAGAGCCGGTTGACCGCCTCCTCGATCTCCGCCTGGGTGAGGCCGCGGGACGTGACCTGGCGCATGCGCCCATGGATCTGGATAAGGACCGGCGTATTGGTCTGCAGCCGGATATCGGACGCGCCTTCCCGGTAGGCCCAGATCATTAGCTCATCAAGGCTGCGTGCCTCGAAGGCCGGCGGTTCACCGGGCCATAAACCCCGGTCGGCCTGTTCAATGCTCTCATCGGGGAGCGTCGGGCTGATCTGGTTCATGGCGTGAGCCTGGTCGAACCGCGGTCATTCAGCGGCGTTGGCGGCAGGGCCGAGCCGATCGGCGCGTAGCCGTTCGGCGCCGGTGCGAAGCTGGGCTGCGCTCCGTCCGCAGGCACGTCGGACGGAAGACGCATCTCCGGCAAGCCGCCACGCCAGTTCCGCCGATTGGGGTTCAAGCCCGGCTGGTTGGTGATGGTGATGGTGCGATCGTCCACCCGCATGGTGTTACGGCCGCCATCGACTGAGCGGTTCGCGAACGTGACCTTGGGCTGCTCGACCAGCCCCGCGCGCAGCAGCACGCGGTAGCGTGCCATGCCGACGATGTCGCGATCCAGGCGGCCAAGGTCGGAGAGGAAGATTTCGACGGCCTGGCGTTCACCCTTGCCCCAGCCCTCCGCCACCCATTTGTTCCAGTACTCCACCTCTTCTTTGGAGCGCGGGCGCAGATCGTCAGGCGGCGGGGTGGGGTCAGTCTAGGAACGGACGAGATAGCTGCGCCAGTTCGGCGGCGCGGAGGACAGCTGCGCCTGCCGGGTGATCTCGTAGACGCGGCCGGTCTCGCGGGCGATCTGGCCGCCGTCTCCGAGCGCGAACGCCATCTGCGCCTCTGTCACGATCGGCGGGCGCATCAGCGTCTGGCCGGTCCCGACCGCCACGACCAGGGTGTGAAAGTCGTAGGCGGCGTCGAGACGCGCTTCGTAGCGGCGCAGGATCTCGTTAAGGGCGAAGCCGCGGGCCGCGAGACCGCCCCTTGCACCGAAGGAAAGCGCCGCCTCGTGCAGCGCCTCGCCGCGCGGACCGGTCAACCCCTGGCTCGGGTTGAAGCCGGGTCGCGACGCCTGCAGCGTTTCCAGCGATGGCGGACGCTGCCCGCCGATCACCACGGGCACGATGCTGGAGCCCGTGACCGGGTTGTTCAGCGGCGAGCCGAGCGTGTGGGCGGCGGTGTCCACCTGGCTCAGCGACGGCACGGCGGGAACCGGCATGTCCAGCAAGGTGACGTCGGCAGCGCTCGCGGCGAGGGCCGGGGACGGGGCAAGCAAGCCGAGCGCCGAAAGCGCGCTGCAGGCGACTAGGGCGGCGCGAAGCAGGGGCTTAGACATGGTGCTGCACCTGGACCTGATGGTGGTCGGGATCGACGATGACGGTCGCCTGCGTGCCGGCCGAGTTGCCGATCGCCTTGAACAGGTCGAGCGCGGAGGCGTCGGTCATGCTCACCGACACGATGACCGGGATCGCGTCCCTTGGAGCAGTACTGACCAGGCGGTAGCCGATGCGATCGGCGAGCGCCTTGACCCCGGTGTCGATCGGGCCGGCCCACGTGAAGGTCAGGGGGCGTTGCAGTTCGGCAGCGACAGCCGGTCCAGTAGCCGTGGACATCCGGCCAGCCACGTTCATGCCGCCAAGGTCGAGCATCGCGGCGTCCACGCGGCCGATGCTGCGCTGGAGCGCCAGCTCGGCATTGGGCATGCCGTAGGCGTCCACATCCGGGTCGATCTTCGGGGTGCCCGCGCAGGCGGACAGCAGGGTCATCAGCCCGATGGCAATCGGGGGTAGCAGCCTTGATTTAAACATCGCGCGCTCCTCGCTTCTGAAGCGAGGCTACGGAGCGTGCTTGCGAACGCTTCTATGGCGATTTCAGGAGATTGTCGGGCCTGTACGCAGTGACCTAAGACCGCCTTGGGTGGAGAGCAAACCTTCATTTCGGCCTTTGCGGCCCAAATCATTAATCCCATTGCGAGGAACACGAGATAGGCACGTACCGCCTAGACCTAGCTCCGGCGAGCAAAGGTGCTGAAGACCTTGAGCTGTGATGCCACAAAGTCGAGCGTCGCCTTGTCTGAGAACTCACCGGTGTCGGCGCTGACCTTGCCAGCGATCTGGCTGACCATCACTTCCGGCTTGTTCAGCACGTAAGAGTCGAGGAAGACCAGGATCTGCCGGAGATGATACTGGCAACGCGCTCCACCGATCAGCCCCGGAGAGCCCGTCTGGATCACCACCGGCTTGCCGGCCAGTGGCGTGTCCGGAAGGCGGGACAGCCAATCCAGCGAATTCTTGAGGGCGCCTGGAACGGAGTAGTTATACTCCGGCGTTACGATGATCACCCCGTCGGCAGCCTTGATCGCGCCACCCATCTCCAGCACCGCAGTGGGAAAGCCTTCAGCCTGCACATCGGCATCGTAATGTGGAACATCGCCGATAGACCCGAGCGGGCTGATCGTCACGCCCTCGGGGGCGATGCCGGGCAAGCTCCGCGCAAGGGCGCCATGGTAGGAGGCCCGGCGCAAGCTGCCGAGCAGTGTCACGAAATGGAGTGGTTTCATGGGGTCCATAGACTCGATCCTTTAGTAACGACGCGGGACAGCTAGGCGGAAAGCTTGGTTGCTACCTGCGCCACATGCCGTCCAAGGAAGCGTGCGCCATCGAGCTCGTTGGCGGATGGCTGGCGCGAGCCGTCACCTGCGGCGATCGTGGTGGCGCCGTAGGGTGAGCCGCCTGTCACTTCATCGAGCTTAAGCTGTCCCTGAAACGAATACGGCAGCCCGACCGCAACCATGCCGTGATGCAGCAGGTTGGTGAGGATGTTCAAAAGCGTCGTCTCCTGTCCGCCGTGCTGTGAGGCGGTCGAGGGAAAGGCCGCGCCAACCTTGCCCACAAGCTTACCCTGGAACCACAGCCCGCCGGTCTGGTCCCAGAAGTTCGCCATCTGCGACGTCATCCGGCCGTAGCGTGTACCGGATCCGACGATGATGGCATCGTAGCCGGTGAGTTCATCCACCGTCGCGATCGCCGCAGCCTGGTCGAGCTTGTAGTGGCTGGCCTTGGCAACCTCGTCCGGCACCAACTCGGGAACACGGCGGATGTCGACGGTTGCTCCCGCGTCACGGGCGCCCAAGGCGACGGCCTCCGCCATGGTCTCGATGTGGCCGTAGGCCGAGTAATAGAGCACGAGAACTTTCGTCATTTCGATCGATCCTTGTTGGGCCAATCCCGCAAGGGGGCTGGCGGTGGTGGATGCATGGTCAGAGCAGCCGGCCGTTCAGCTTGTCGGCGATCCGGCTGCGGGCGCCTGGGTAATGGGCGCCGCGGCGACCGGCACGTTCGGCAACGGGATGAACTCCTTGTCGTCGCCCGGCACGGTCCCGAACCGGCCGGCCTTCCAGTCCGCCTTGGCCTGCTCGATCCGCTCGCGGGACGAGGAGACGAAGTTCCAGAACAGGTGCCGCGGCCCGTCCATCACCGCGCCGCCCAGTAGCAGCAGCCGGGCACCGGTCGGACCCGCCCGCAACGACACCGCATCTTTAACCCGGAACAGCAGCATCCGCCCGGCCTCGAACCGCACGCCGGCCACCTCGACCTCACCCTCCACCACGTAGGCTCCGCGCTCCTCATGGTCGTCCGGCATGGGAAGCGCCGCCCCGGGGAGCAGGTGGGCATCGGCGTAGAACAGCGATGACGGCGTGCGGACCGGGGCGACCAGGCCCCAGCCGGTGCCGGCGACCAGCCGCAGCCGGGTGCCGGCATCCTCGATCACCGGCAAAATCGCCGCGCCGTGGTGCACAAAGCCGGGGTCGGTCTCCTCGTGCTCCTTCGGCAGCGCCACCCAGGACTGGATGCCGAACAGCCGGTTCGTGTGGCTGCGCGATGGCGCGGTCGTTCGTTCGGAGTGGGTGATGCCGCGCCCGGCCGTCATCCAGTTCACGTCGCCCGGCTCGATCGACTGGTCGGAGCCGAGGCTGTCGCGATGCTGGATGGCGCCGTCGAACAGGTAGGTGACGGTGGACAGCCCGATATGGGGATGCGGCCGTACGTCCAGCCCACGGCCGGTCAGGAACTCCCCGGGGCCCATCTGGTCGAAGAAGATGAACGGACCGACCATCTGCCGCTGCGTGGCGGGCAGGGCGCGCCGCACCTCGAAGCCGCCAATGTCGTGCGCCCGCGGCAGGATCACGTCGCTGACGCAAGCCGGGATGAGGCCGGCGGGGTCGGGTTTGATGCTCATGATGCTCGTCCTTGCAACCAGGTGGCGATGGTATCGACGTCGAGTTGCGACAGGCCGTGCCCGGCCGGGAGCGTGCGGTGCGTGACGGCGGCCCCGGCGGCGCCCAGCTGTGCCGCCAGCCGGGCCGCGTTGGCCGCCGGGACGATCGGGTCGTCACGGCCCGAC
>CAXSEG010000157.1:0-10829 GCA_964235545.1 uncultured Acetobacteraceae bacterium | reverse complement strand
GGCCTCGAAGTGGGCATGGAGCAAAGCCGCGCCCGCCTGGCCCAGGTGCTCGCCGAAGTAGGGCTCGAGGCCGGGCCCATCGTGCTGCGGCGGGACCCGGGGTCGGGCGCAGCCCGCGTGCTGGTGGACGTCGCCGGCTTTGTCGCGGAGGGCGACCCACGCCTCGCCGCCCTTGCCGGAACGTTGCGCCCCCCTATCGTCCTTGGTGCCTACGCCGTCCCACTCGGAGAACCCGCATGAGCGCCCCGCGCCCCAACCCCGCCATCCTGAACATCGCCCCCTATGTCGGCGGCGAGGCCCAGCTCACGGGTGTCAACCGGGTGATCAAGCTGTCCTCCAACGAGGGCGCCTTCGGCCCGCCCCCGTCCGCGGTCGTAGCCGCCAACCGGGCCGCCGCCGAGATGCACCGCTACCCCGATGGCGGTTGCCACGCGCTGCGCCAGGCGATTGGCTCGCGCTTCGGGCTGGATCCGGAGCGGATCGTGTGCGGCGCCGGGTCGGACGAGCTGCTGGCCCTGCTGATCCACGCCTATGCCGGGCCGGGCACCGAGGTGATCATGAGCGCCCACGGCTTCGTCATGTACGACATCGCCAGTACGGGCGTTGGCGCCCGCGTGATCAAGGTGCCGGAGCGCAACCTGGTGGCCGACGTGGACGCGATGCTCGCCGCCGTGTCCCCCGCGACGCGGATGGTGATGATCGCCAACCCCAACAACCCGACCGGCAGCCTCCTCCCGCAATCCGAGATGGAGCGCCTGCAGGCGGGGTTGCCGCCGGACGTGCTGCTGCTGATCGATGCGGCGTACAGCGAGTATGTCGATCGTCCCGACTACGATCCCGGCGCGCGCCTGGTCGATGCCGGCGTCAACACCGTGATGACCCGCACGTTCAGCAAGATCTTCGGCCTGGGCGGCTTGCGGCTCGGCTGGTGCTACGGCCCGCCGGCGATCATCGACGTACTGAACCGGGCGCGCGGCCCGTTCAACGTGAACCTGGCCGCGCAGGAGGCCGGGGTCGCTGCCCTGGCCGAGCAGCATTGGGTCGAGGCCGGCCGCGCCCACAACGCCACCCAGCGCACCCGGCTCGGGGAGGCGCTGGAGGGGCTCGGCATCAAGGTCTGGCCCAGCGAGGGCAACTTCGTGCTGGCCGATTTTGGCACCTCGGCCGAGGCCGATGCGGCCGATGCCGCCCTTCGCCGCCGCGGCATCCTCGTGCGCGCCATGCGGGCGTACAACCTGCCGCACTGCCTGCGCATCACCGTCGGCACGGCGGAGGAGTGCGACCTGGTGGCGGAGGCGCTGGCCGCCCGGCATGGCTGACGCCATCCGCCGCCTCGCCGTCGTCGGGCTGGGGCTGATCGGCAGCTCCGTCCTGCGCACCTGCCGCGAGCGGCCAGGCCTTGCGGGCGTGCTTGTCGCCACCGACAACGACCCAGCCGTGCTGCGGCGCGTGGCCGAACTGGGCATCGCGGACGTGGTGGAGCCGGACCTCGCGCGCGCCGTGGCCGGCGCGGATTGCGTGATGCTCTGCACTCCGGTCGGCGCGTTCGCGGGCCTCGGCGCGGCAGTCGCCCCGCATCTGGCGCCCGGGTGCGTGGTGACCGACACCGGGTCGACCAAGCAATCCGTCATCCGCGACCTCGGCGCTGCCCTGCCCGCCCATGTCCACCTCGTGCCGGCGCACCCGATGGCGGGCACAGAGTTTTCCGGCCCGGACGCCGGCTTCGCCACCCTGTTCCAGGGCCGCTACTGCCTGCTGACCCCGCTGCCCGATGGCGACCCGGCGGCGGTCGAGCGCGTTTCGGCGCTCTGGCGCGGGATGGGGGCCATCACGGAGATGATGGACCCGGGCCATCACGACCGCGTCGTGGCCATTGTCAGCCACCTGCCCCACTTGATCGCCTTCGTCATCTGCGGCACCGCGGACGACCTCGCCGACGAGAGCCGGCAGCAGGTCATGCGCTTCGCCGCCGCCGGCTTCCGCGATTTCACCCGCATCGCCGCCAGCGACCCGGTGATGTGGCGGGACGTGTTCCTCAACAACCGGGAAGCGCTGCTCGAGATGCTGGCCCGCTTCACCGAGGACGCGCAGGCGATGGCCCGCGCGGTGCGCTGGGGCGATGGCGATTACATTTCCCACAAGATCGAACGGGGCCGCGCCGTCCGCCGCAGCCTGATCGAGTTGAACCAGGCCTGATCCGCCTTGCCCCTGCCGGCCCCACCCCTATTTCGGGCGGGTGTCCAGACGCAGGCACATACTCGGCGGGCCGGCAGCGGACCCGCCAACCGACGAGGGTGCCGGGCCATCGGTGCCGGTCTGCCCGCTCTGCGGCCGGCCGATCCCGCCGGGCGCCAAATCCTCGCTGCACCATCTAGTGCCCAAGCTGAAAGGCGGCGCCCGCCTCGGCACCGTCCGCCTCCACCACATCTGCCACGCTGCGATCCACGCCCGCTACACCGAGGCCGAAATCGCCCGCCACCTTGCGGACCCGGCCGCTCTGCGCGCCGACCCGGAACTGGGTCGCTTCGTTAGCTGGGTCCGGACCAAGCCCGACGACTTCCACGCCCCGACCCGCCGCACCCGGGGGCGGACGGCGAAGTGGACGTAGCGACGCGATCGCTTCCTTCTCCCTCTCCCCCTTTTGAGAGAGGGCGAGGTGAGGGAGCTTGGAAGCCGCAGCTCCACGCAGTCAGCCCACGCTGCAGAAGTCGCGGACAATGCTTTTGCCTCTACCCGGAACCACCACCCCACCCAACGCTCTATCACTTAGCGCCCCGTGTGCGCGGGAGAGAACCATGCCGGCGCCGATCAAGCGGGAACACCATTTCGGCTTCTTCTACATCCTGGCCGCCTTCCTCGCCCTCATGGTCGTGCAGGACTACCTCGGCGGCCTCGGCAACGTGCAGGCCCTGCCCTACAGCCAGTTCCAGGACATGCTGCACGCCGGCAAACTCGAGGACCTGGTGGTCGGTCCGGACCGCATCACCGGCACCATCAAGGACGCGCCCAAGGGCCAGCCCGGGAGCTTCACCACCGTTCGGGTAAATCCGGACCTCGCTACGTCGCTCTCCGCAGACCACGTCACATTCGCCGGCAGCCCGCCCCCGAGCTGGCTGAATAGCGCCGTCGGTTGGGTGCTGCCCTTGGCCTTGTTCTGGGGCGTGTGGTTCTTCCTGCAGCGTCGCATGGCCTCGGGCAGCAGTGGCGGCGGCTTCGGCATGGGCGGCCTGATGAACATCGGCCGCAGCCGCGCCCGCGTCTATGCCGAGAGCGACACCAAGACCCGCTTCATCGACGTGGCCGGCGCGGACGAGGCAAAGGAAGAGTTGCAGGAGATCGTTGAGTTTCTGAAGGCGCCGGAGCGCTACGGTCGCCTGGGCGCCCACGTGCCGAAGGGCGTTCTGCTCGTCGGGCCCCCCGGCACCGGCAAGACGTTGCTAGCCCGCGCCGTAGCCGGCGAATCCGGCGTGCCGTTCTTCTCCATTTCCGGCTCGGAGTTCGTGGAGATGATCGTGGGCGTCGGTGCCTCCCGCGTGCGGGACATGTTCAAGCAGGCGCGCGAAAAGGCCCCCGCCATCATCTTCATCGACGAGATCGACACGCTGGGCGGCGCCCGCACCGGCCCCTCCATGGGCGGCCATGACGAGAAGGAGCAGACCCTCAACCAGTTGCTCTCGGAGATGGACGGCTTCGACCCGACCAGCGGCCTGGTGATCATCGGCGCCACCAACCGCCCCGAGGTGCTGGACCCGGCGCTGCTCCGCCCGGGCCGCTTCGACCGCCAGGTCCTGGTGGACCGCCCCGACCGCAAGGGCCGCGCCCAGATCCTGCGCATCTACCTGGACAAGATTACCCTGGCCCCCAGCGTGGAGGCGGACGCGATCGCCGCGATGACGCCGGGCTTCACCGGGGCGGACCTGGCCAACCTGGTGAACGAGGCCGCCCTGCTCGCCACCCGCCACGACGCCGACAACGTGAAGCTGCCGGATTTCGAGGGCGCCATCGAGCGCATCGTCGCTGGGCTGGAGAAGCGCAACCGGCTGATGAGCCGCCACGAGCGGGAGATCGTGGCCTTTCACGAGATGGGTCACGCCATCGCCGCCATGGCCCTGCCGGACGTGGACCCGGTACACAAGATCTCCATCATCCCGCGTGGCATGGCGGCGCTGGGCTACACGATGCAGCGTCCGCTGGAGGACCATTACCTGATGAGCCAGGACGAGCTGGTGCACCGCATGGTGGTGCTGCTCTCCGGCCGCGCTGCCGAGCAGTTGATCTTCCGGCAGGTCTCCACCGGCGCGTCCGACGACCTGGTAAAGACGACGGACATCGCCCGCAGCATGGTGGTGCGCTTCGGCATGGACCCGCGCCTCGGCCAGGTTGCCTACGAGGTCGAGCGCAACCGCATGATGCCGACCCGCGACATGCAGCCGCGCACCTACAGCGAGGACACCGCGGCCAGCATCGACAACGCGGTTCGGGCGCTGGTGGAGGATGCCTACCGCCTGTCGCAGCGCATCCTGGCGATGAACGAGGGACTGCTACGTCAATCCGCCGCCGACCTGTTGGAACGCGAAACCTTGTCCGGCGAGCAACTGGACGCGATCAGCACCGTGGTGAACCGCGGCGCATTGGAGCCGGCGCTGCTGCCAGCGCCGAAAGCCGCCGAATGATTGTCATCGACTGATAAAACGACCCTCGTTCGAGCCATAGGGTGCAATGCTCCTTCAAGCATTGCACCACCCCATCGGGTTTGCCCCATGTCTTGGTGCAATTCTCCAAGCGGATGGCACTCTACGTTGGATGGTTTGCGTGACGGCGACTGGTATAAGGGACCTGAGGAAGCGTATCCCCGACGCGGACGGGCCTCCGACGCTCAAAACTCTTGCCACTCGTCTGGGTTTGCCACCGGCTTGCGCGCCGCATTGCCTGCCACTACTCGCAAGGGCTTGGCCGATGGCGTCGCACTGCTGACCTTGACGCCTGCAGCGGGCGTTCGCGCCTTCGGGCCTTGAACGGCTTGGTCTACTCCGGTTTTGAAGCGGGCGGTTAGCCGCTCGAGCTCGGCCGTGTCTTGTGCAAGGCTATGGCTGGCCGCCGTCGATTCTTCAACCATGGCCGCGTTCTGCTGCGTCACCTGGTCCATCTGGTTGATGGCCGTGTTCACTTGCGCCAAGCCGCTTGCCTGCTCTTGTGCGCTGGCCGCGATCTCACTCACGGCGCCGTTGATCCGCGTGACTTGATCGAGGATGTTGACAAGAGCACGGCCGGTCTCACGCACAAGCGTTACACCCCGCCCCACATGCAAAGTGCTGGTGCCAATTAGCCCTTTGATCTCCTTGGCTGCTTCGGCGCTGCGCTGGGCAAGCGCGCGGACCTCACTTGCCACCACGGCGAAGCCACGCCCGGCATCTCCGGCACGGGCGGCTTCCACGCCGGCATTGAGCGCCAGCAGATTGGTCTGAAACGCGATTTCGTCGATCACTCCAATGATCTGTCCGATCTCCCTGGCTGATTTCTCGATCTCGTTCATCGCGCTCACCGCGTCCTTCACGACGCCTTCGCCGCGCTCCGCCTCCGTTTTGGCAGAGGCCACGACCCCCTGGGCAGCAACCGCCCCTTCGGCAGTCTTCCGCATTGTCGTCGTAATCTGATCAAGGGCTGCGGCTGTCTCCTCCAGGCTGGCCGCCTGTTGCTCTGTCCGGCGAGACAGGTCATCGGCCGCCTGGCTGATCTCGCCGGTGCTGAGACGGATGGCACTGCTGTTGGAGATGATCGTGCTTATCACGACCCGCAACTCGGCCACGGCCGCGTTGAAGTCAGTTCGCAACCGTTCATACTCGGGTGCGAACGCGCCCGTCATGTCGCACGTCAGATCACCGGCCGACAGCCGCTGGAGACTGTCCGCCAAGCTCTGGACAACGGCTGCTTGCTCATCGGAAACGACTTGGCGTTCCCGTTCGGCTTGTATACGCGCCTGATCGGCAGCATGCCGGTCCAGTTCAGCTTGCTGCTCGAGCCGGCCCTTCTCGATGGCTGCATCCTTGAACACCTGCACGGCCCGCGACATCGTTCCAACTTCGTCCTTGCGGTCGGTGCCCGTCACGGTGGAGGCAAGGTCACCGCCTGCCAGACGCCCCATCAAGGCGGCCAGGGCGATCAGAGGCTTGGATATCCAGCTTCGGATGGCAACGTATCCGCCACCCATGACCAGGGCCAAGCCGCCAAGTATGATGATGTAGGTCAGAGTGATCGTGTGGCCGGTAACCGCCGACAAGTCGTCTTTTTGGGACGTCACGGCCCCTAGCCACTTGTCGGTCCTTGCCGTGAGCTCTGCAGTGAGCGAGGGAAAGCCTGGCGCGCAATCCTTGAGGTAGAGGGCTTGCGCGGCCGTCACCGCTGCTGGATCGGCCGCGGTCTCTCCCGCTTTGATCGACGCATCGCAGGACGAAGCGATGTAAGTCAGCACCCGCTGCTTGAGGTCGACCGTAGCTTCGGCCGAAGCTGGGTCGGCATCGGCGGCACGATCCATGAACATCATGAACTCGGCGTGCGTGCGGTTAAGTTCCGCCTTGGCCTTATCGTTGCCTTCCTGGGTGTTGGATACCTCCAGATCGGCGATCGCAGCGCGTATCCCGTTCAGACGTGAGCTGGCACGGGCAAACGATAATGCGCCGATGCTCTCGTGCGATATCGCGCTGCTATAGCCGCTATCGATGGCAGCCATCTTGCCCGCCGAGAAAACGGCAAGACCGACCGCAAACGCCCCGAATAGCCCCATCACAAGCATGAACTTGCCGATTACAGGAACATTTCTCATGGTTCTGACCTACTCGCCTTATGCGCGATCAAGGTCTCATGACAACAATAACACGAGGTTACCGTAATGACGGCCCATGATGCCTCGGACAGGTCATATCCACGCCGCCCACGCCCTCGATCTGCTGCCAGTCGTCCACATCGCCCGACCATGTGTATGGAATTGGCTTAGGGTAGACCTTGGCCTGATCGGCCTTCGACACGCTCCGCAACCATGAGCACACCGGCCAATGGCGTCCCAGCCGCGCACGGTGCCCAGCTTGCGCGGAAGCCGCATTTGGTGAGCATTTCGGCCAGCAACCCGGGCCCAAGCGGGTTGTAGCGGGTGCCGAACGTCGGCCACCAGGTGCGTCCCAGCTGCTCCAGCGTCCTTGACAGGGCGGTGCGCCATCCTCCGGCGGGGTCTGTCGCACGGATGATCACCGTCCGTTGCGCCGCGGCGGCTACGCGCCGTAGCAACTCGAGTTGTGGCTCCGTTGCCAGCTGATATAGCACGTCCACCAGCAGGACCGTGTCGGCCGTCTCCTCGAACGGCCACGCCGCCAGGTCCGCACGCTGCGTGCGCAACGGCAAACCCTCCGCTGCCCGGTCCAACTGCGCCAGCGCATTCGCATCCTGATCCAGCGCCAGGACCTCGGTCGCGAGCCCGGCCTCCAGCAGTGCCACGCCCAGTTGGCCACGGCCGCTGCCGATATCGATCACCCGGCCGAAAGGGGCCACCGCGGCCAGCGACAGTACGGCGCCGTGCACCGGGTCCATCCGCACCTTGCTGGCGACGTAGTGGCGGGTGAACCGGTCGCAGCGCCGGTAGCGTGCGGCCGTGCGGCGGAGCGCGTTCGCGTGCGGCGCTACAGGCAGGTCGAGCAGCCCGCCCGACGCTGTCTTGATGAAGCGTTAGACCGGAGCAGCGGCCGCGGCGGCGGGGACGGCGCCCCAGCCGGCATAGGCGGGAGCGTCGGCCCAGGTCCATGCGGAGTGGTCGGACAGCAGCGCGCGCAGCAGCTTGTTGTTCAGCGCGTGGCCGGGGCGATGGGCGATGAAGCGGGCCCGCAGCGCAGCCCCGGCCATCGCCATGTCCCCCACCACATCCAACGCCTTGTGCCGCACGAACTCGTCCGCCATGCGCAGGCCGCCGGGGTTCAGCACCCGGTCCCCGTCCACCACCACGGCGTTATGTAGGCCGCCGCCGCGTGCCAGGCCTGCCGCCTGCAGCCCGGCGATGTCGGACGCGAGCGCGAAGGTGCGCGCCTCGGCCAGCTCGCGCCGGAAGCTGCCCTGCGTCACCCGCAGGCTCAGCGCCTGGCGGCCGATCGCGGGCGCGCTGAACTCGATCGACACCGCCATCTCGAACCCGCCGGCGATGGCGGGCCGTAGCTCGGCGAAGGCCTCGCCCTCCGTCACGCGGACCGGGCGCGACACCTCGATCGTGCGGACTGGCGCGTCCTGATCCACGGTCCCGGCGCAATCGATCAGGAATACGAAGGGTGCTGCCGAGCCGTCCAGTACGGGGATTTCGGGTCCGTCCACGGCCACGACCGCGTTGTCGATGCCGCAGGCGGCCAGGGCGGCCATCACGTGCTCGACGGTGCCGATCCGGGCATGCGGGGCCGCCGGGTCAGCCAGGACGGTGCAGAGGCGGGTATCGGCCACCTGGTCGAAGCGCGCCGCGACCTCGGTGCCCAGGTCGGTACGCAGGAACACGATGCCGCTGCCGGCAGAAGCCGGACGCAGCTCCAAATGAATGCGCTCCCCCGTGTGGAGGCCCACGCCCACGCAGCTGATCGCAGCGGCCAGCGTGCGCTGGCGGAAGCGAGGCGAGTAGGTCAGGTCAGGCGGCAGTCCATCCATGCCGTGTGTCGCCTTGCAGGGCCGAAGCCCGTTGATCCAACGCGGGCGGCCACAAAGCAACCCGGGCGCAAACTATTGCTTGCCCCCGGGACTTCCAAGTCAATCATTATTGCTGAATATTACGGCTTAACACGTTGTTTTTACGGAATCTTATTGTCCCTTTACGACGACTGGCGACGCAGGAAGGCGGGGATGTCCAGTCCCATCTCCTCCGTCTGTGCCGGGCGGACGGAGGGCGCCGGCTCCGTTTGGCTCGGCAGCGCGGGCTCAGAGCGGGCTGTCTCGGCCGCCGGCACCGGGGCGGGCTTGCCACGGATCGCACCGGTCACGATGCCGAACAGGCTATTGCGCGGGGCGGGTGCCGGGGCTGGTGGCGGCGTCGCCGGCGACTCCGCGAACAGGCCGCGGCCGGAGGCGCCGGCCCGGGCCGGGCCGGGCTGCGACGCCTGCGTCGGCTGTGGGCGCGGCCGCAGCTGCTCCGCCGAGGCTTGCATCGCGACCGGCTCGGCCTCGGCCTGCTGCGGCAGCACCGGCGCGCCCATCAGGCTGACCGGGGCGGCCGCCGGCTGGTGCATCGGCGCGGCGGCGGCGGCCGGGGTGAAAGCGGGGCTGAACGCCTGCGTGAACCCGGGGGCCGCCTGCATCGCCATCGGCTGCGCCACCTGCCCCGGCTGGGCATGGGCCAGCTGCGCCGCCGGCAACGGCTGTGCCACCGCGCCGGCGCCGCCGACTGCGACCAGCCGCGGGCGCATTGCCTCGAGTGCGGCCGGCGTGTCGATGCCGGTCGCGACCACGGACACGCGCACCCGGCCGGTCAGGTTGTCGTCCACCGCCGAGCCGAAAATAATGTTCGCGTCGTCCGCCACTTCCTCGCGGATGCGGTTGGCAGCCTGGTCGACCTCGAACAGCGTCATGTCCTCGCCGCCGGTGATGTTGATCAGCAGGCCGCGGGCGCCTGCCATCGACGTGTCCTCCAGCAGCGGGTTGCTGATCGCGGCCTCGGCGGCGCGGATGGCGCGGTTCTCGCCCTCTGCCTCACCGGTGCCCATCATGGCCTTGCCCATCTCCGCCATCACGGTGCGGATGTCGGCGAAGTCCAAGTTCACCAGGCCCGGCGCCATCATCAGGTCGGTGACGCCGCGGACACCCATGTACAGCACGTGGTCCGCCATCTTGAACGCCTCCTTCCAGCCGGTGCGCTCGTTGGCCAGGCGGAACAGGTTCTGGTTCGGGATCACGATCAGGGTGTCGACATAGCTCTGCAGCTCGGCGATGCCGGCGTCGGCGGCCTTGGCGCGGCGGCCGCCCTCGAAGGTGAACGGTTTGGTGACCACGCCCACCGTCAGCACGCCGCGCTCCCGCGCCATGCGGGCGATCACCGGGGCGGCGCCGGTGCCGGTGCCGCCGCCCATGCCGGCGGTGATGAACACCATGTGCGTGCCCTCGAGATGCCGGGCCAGCTCCTCGCTCGCCTCCTCGGCGGCGGCGCGGCCAATCTCGGGCTTCGCCCCGGCGCCCAAGCCCTGCGTCAGGTGTGGGCCAAGCTGGATGCGGCGGTCGGACCGGCTGTGCATCAGCTGCTGGGCGTCGGTGTTGGCCACCACGAAGTCCACGCCCTGGAGGTTGAGCGCGATCATGTTGTCGACCGCGTTGGTCCCGCCGCCGCCAACCCCGATGACGGTGATGCGGGGCGTGAAATCCGTGTGCAGCTGCTGCGGGATGGTCAGGTTGAGGGTCATGGAGTTCCTCCGTTGAAACGATTGCGAAGTAGGGAGAGGCGAGAGGGGGACGGTCGGGTCATCACACCCGGTCCTTTAGGAACGTCACGATGCGGCGGACCAGCCCGGCGGGCCGCTCCGCGACACTGAGGTCGAGGTCGCTCAGCGTGCGGCCCTCCCCGGCGGCCCAGAGCAGCAGGCCGGCCGACACGGCGAAGCCCGGGCCGGTATCCGGCAGGCCGCGCAGCAGCCGCGGGTCGGGGCGGCCCAGGCGCACCTGGCGCCCGCAGAGGATCCGCCCCGCCATCTCCCGCGCACCCACCAGCTGGCTGGCGCCACCCGTCAGCACCACGCGGGTGCCGGCGGCGCGGCCCAACCCGGCCCCTTCCAGCCGGTCGCGCACCAGCTCGAACGTCTCCTCCAGGCGCGGCTTGATGATGGAGA
>CAXSEG010000156.1:0-10948 GCA_964235545.1 uncultured Acetobacteraceae bacterium | reverse complement strand
ATCGCGCAGCACGGTCACCGTGTAGACCGCACTCAGCGCCACCTCCGGCGGCAGCGGGATCGCGGGGATCTTCAGGTCGGCGGTCTCGGTCGAGTAGAAGAACCCGACATCGACCTGCCCCGATTGCAGCCGGCCGACCAGGTTTTCCTCCGGCCGGACCTGCTCCGGGTTGTCCGGCGCGCCCAGCACGGCCTGCGCCAGGCCTGGCTGATGGTAGACCTGCTCCGCATGGTCCAGCAGCTGCACCGTCAGTGCGCCCTTCGGGTCCAGCTTCGCGTCGGTGCGGCCGATGCGGATACCGGGCTCCCGCAGGACCTCGTACCAGGGCTTGGATTTCAGGTCCGCGACGAACCGGCTGTCGGGGTTGTAGCCGATCACCAGTGGTGACCGCGCGAAGGTGATGTACCAGGACACCCAATCGCCGTTGGCGCTGCCCATCAACGTGTCGTTGACCTTGGGCGTGGCGCTGATGAACACATCGCCGTGGCGCAGCTTGCCCTTGATCTGGTTGGCCAGCCCGTTGGAGCCGCCGCCGAAGCCGCGGAACGTGTCGCCGGTGGCCGTGCCGAACGCGGGGCCGATGCCGTGCTCCATCAGGTTCACCAGCGACCCGGCATACAGGACGTTCACGTCGGCCGCACGGGTCACGCCCGGCACGGCGAGCATCGCGGCGGTGAGGAGGAGCGGAAGGGGATTGCGCATGGAGCGGCCTTATCGATGCTGAACGTCGTCGTGTCGATCCGGCTATAACGCACGATGCTGTTGAGTGCCATGCGGGCCAAAATCAGCGGACCCGCAATCGCCACCATGACGGTCTCCGCGCTCCGCTATCCGTCGTAGGTGACCCGCAGCACCACGAACCACGGATACCGCGTGTCCACTACGCCCGTCGCCGGGTCAGACAGCATGCCGGCTTGCGTGATGGGGATGTGCTTCTCCGTTACCGAATCGTCCACGTTGCCGCCCAGCACGGTCAACTGGCCGGGGTCGGCCGCAATGACGAAGTCGCAATGGCCGGGGAAGGACGTCGTCGGCAGTTCGTCATAAGTCAGCGCGCGGCTGCCGCCGCGGCCGAGGCAGATGATGTCGCCCGCCTGCGGGGCATACTGGTCCGGTCGCTGCGCCGTGACCACGAGCGGGCCGCCGCCGGCATCGGCCTGCGCCTTCGCGGCATTGATGTAGACGGCGTGCGCGGGGGCATAGGGGAAGCGATCGCCTGCGCCGGCGATGCGCATGATGTAGGAGATGAAGGCGGCCGACCACGGATAGTGGCTGTCCTGGCTGACAGGGAACACGGAGCCGTTGGCATCGTGCTTGCCCGTCCAGTAGGCAGTGACGGAGCTGGCGTCCTGGCTTTCCCACCAATACTCGCCCACCCGCTGCCATAGGCCGGGATAGCGCTCCGGCTTGTTGTCGCCGGGGGGCGGGCGGGTGCCCGGCGGGTCGTCGTCCACCGGCGAGCCGAACACCCGCCACTCCCGCATGGCGATGGCGATCGCGTCCGCACGGTTGAACCGCCCATAGCCGAGTCGTGCAAACGGGGGCACCTGCCCGAACCCGGCGGACGGGATCTGCGGCGCCGTTTGGGTGGGCTCGGTGGCTTGGACAGGGGGATGGGAGCTGCAGGCGGCCAGGCAAGCGGCAGCGAGCAGCGGCGCGAGGGTACGGAGCATGGGGCGGGAACTCAGACGTGACCGGGGAACAGCGCTGCCAGGCCATCCGCAGTTGCCGCACAGCGCCCGCGCTCGGTGATCAACCCCGTGACCAAGCGCGCCGGCGTCACGTCGAAGGCCGGGTTCGCGGCGGGGCTGCCGGAGGGCGCCGTCCGCACCGTGGCCACCTTGCCGTCCAGCCCGCGGCCGGTGACGGTGGTGACCTCGCTCGCGTCCCGCTGCTCGATCTCGATCTCGGCCAGCCCGTCCGACAACGCCCAGTCGATCGTGCAGGAGGGGCATGCGACCCAGAACGGCACGTTGTTATCCTGCGCCGCTAGGGCCTTGAGGTAGGTGCCGATCTTGTTCGCGACGTCCCCGGTGCGGGTCACGCGGTCGGTGCCGACGATCACCAGGTCCACCTCGCCGCGCTGCATCAGGTGCCCACCGGCATTGTCCGCGATCACGGTGTGCTTCACGCCGTGGCGGCCGAGTTCCCACGCGGTGAGGAAGGCGCCCTGGTTGCGGGGCCGGGTCTCGTCCACCCAGACCTCCACCGGCACGCGGTCCTCGAAGGCGGCGTAGATCGGCGCCAGGGCGGTGCCCCAGTCGACGGTGGCCAGCCAGCCGGCATTGCAATGCGTCAGCACGCGGGCAGGGCGGCCGGTGCGCTCATGCGCTTCGCGGATCAGCCCGGCGCCGTGCTGGCCGATGGCCTGGTTCTGCGCCACGTCCTCCTCGGCGATCAGGGCGGCTTCCTCGTAGGCGACGCGGACGCGGTCGGCGGTGGCGGTGTTGCGCAGCCGGGTCAGCATCCGGCTGGTCGCCCATTTCAGGTTGACTGCGGTCGGCCGGGTGGCGTTCAGCTGGGCCGCCGCCCGCTCCATCGCCTCGGTCCGTGCGTCCGCACGGATCGCCAGGGCCATGCCATATGCGGCCGTGGCCCCGATCAACGGTGCGCCGCGCACCTGCATCGTGCGGATGGCATGTGCCGCCTCCGCCACGGTGGTCAGCCGCAGGAACTCCAGCGACCAGGGCAGCTTGGTCTGGTCGATGATGCGCACGGACCATCCGTCCGACGATTCGAGCCAAATGCAACGATAGGGCGTGCCGTCGATCTTCAACCTGATTCAAATCCTCTGGTGCAGGACGCAGACGAGCGTGAACAAGCGCCGCGCCGTCGGGAAATCAATGGTGATCTTACCGTCCAACCGGTCGATCATCAGCGTGGCACCTTCGTTGTGCAGCCCGCGGCGGCCCATGTCGATCGCCTGGATGCGCTCGGCGCGGCCCTCCTCCATCGCCATCACGTGGCTGTCGACCAGCATCTGATAGTCCTTGATCAACCCGCGGAACGGCCCCAGCGCCAGCACCACGGCCTGCAGCGGCACGTCCGCCAGGTCCCGAACGTCGAACACCAGCCGCCCCTCCTGCACCGACAGATGCAGAGCATACGGTCCGGGCCGCTGCGCCAGCGCGAACCGGCTCTCGGCAGCCAGGTCGTTGGTGGCCTGCGTGCGGTCCGCCTCCTGCAACGGGGAGAGGCGGGTCAGCGCCTCGCCGTCGAGCACGACGCGCTCGATCCGCTCGCGGGAGGCAACGTCCGTTTCGGTCACTCGTCCGCCGACTTCATCATGCCGAGCTTCAGCATCAGCCCGAGGGTGGCCCCTTTCACGGGGCGCAGCAGCAGCATGGTGAAGATCACGGTGAACGGCAGCCACACCACCGCCTGCAGCCAGAATGGCGGGTCGTAGGCCTGATCGGTAAGCAGCATCAGCCCGACCACGACATGCGCCACGATGAACACGGTGAAGTAGGGCGGTGCGTCGTCGGCCCGGACCTCGCCCAGCGGCGCCCCGCACGCGGCGCATTGCGGCGTCACGCGGAGGTAGCCGGCGAAGCACCGGGTCAGCCCACACGCCGGGCATTTGCCACGCGCACCCCGCAGCAAGGCGA
Organism: uncultured Acetobacteraceae bacterium; assembly: GCA_964235545.1. GTDB lineage: Bacteria > Pseudomonadota > Alphaproteobacteria > Acetobacterales > Acetobacteraceae > LMUY01. Next base: position 7,340 of record CAXSEG010000156.1, on the reverse strand, counting down.
TCGGCAGCGACGGAACCGGCCACGGCGTGGTCTGCGGCGTTCGGTCGGGCTGCCACCGGATTGGGGCATTGGTGTCTGGCATCGCTGAACCTCAGGAGGCGGGCAGGGGATGCATCATACCCTAACGGATGCTCCAATGCGACATGCCTGCACAAGGTGTTGCATCGGTGTTAACGCGGGCGGTTCCAGCGATGCTGTCCATCCCAGCCCCTGCCCGCTTGCCGCGTGGCACGGCTGCTCCTAGGACACGACGCTACCGTTTTGCTGCCAGTCAAGACAGGAGTGTTTGCTTAGATCAGTCACGCCCTTCGCTGCATTCGTCTAACGCAGGACGACAATGCTCGGACGGTGCGCCGGTGGCGAGCAAGCGGCCAAGTACCGGCCGGGCATCTTTTGTCGCCCTGCTTCCTTAACAACGCTCTCCCTGCGGGAGAGGGTCCGGTAAGGGGTCCACGCGCGCGATCCTGGTCGCGTGGCCGTCCGCCCCCGGAGATGCATCAATCCTGGAGACCTAGCGATGTCCGACCTACCGAACACCAAGCCCAAGAAATCCGTCGCGTTGTCCGGCATCACCGCCGGCAACACGGCCCTGTGCACCGTGGGGCGCACCGGCAACGACCTGCATTACCGCGGCTACGACATCCTTGAGATCGCCGAGACCTGCGAGTTCGAGGAGATCGCCCACCTCCTCGTCCACGGCACGCTGCCGACCGAGGCGCAGCTCCGCGCCTACAAGGCCAAGCTACACGCCATGCGCGGCATCCCGTACTCCGTGCGCCAGGTGCTGGAGGCGCTGCCGGCCAACACCCACCCGATGGACGTGATGCGCACCGCCGTCTCCGCCCTCGGCTGCGCCCTGCCGGAGCGTGACGACCACAACCAGCCCGGTGCGAAGGACATCGCGGACCGGCTGATGGCCAGCCTGGGCTCGATGCTGCTGTACTGGTTCCACTTCGCGGTGAACGGTAAGCGCATCAAGATCGAGACCGACGACGACAGCATCGGCGGCCACTTCCTGCACCTGCTGCACGGCGCACCGCCGCCGGCCGAGTGGGTGCGCGCGATGCACACCTCGCTCAATCTGTATGCCGAGCACGAGTTCAACGCCTCCACCTTCGCCGCCCGCGTGGTCGCGGGCACCGGGTCGGACATGTACTCGTCCATCGTGGGCGGCATCGGCGCCCTGCGCGGGCCCAAGCATGGCGGCGCCAACGAGGTGGCGCTGGAGATCCAGCAGCGCTACGCCTCGCCCGACGAGGCCGAAGCCGACATCCGCAAGCGCGTCGCCAACAAGGAAGTGGTGATCGGCTTCGGCCATCCCGTCTACACCGTCTCCGACCCGCGCAACGTGGTGATCAAGGGCGTTGCCCGGCGGCTGTCCGAGCAGGCCGGCACGATGGCCATGTATGACATCGCCGAGCGGCTGGAGAGCGTGATGGCGGATACCAAGAAGATGTTCGCCAACCTCGATTGGTTCAGCGCCGTATCGTATCACACGATGCGCGTGCCGACGGCGATGTTCACGCCGTTGTTCGTCATCGCCCGCACGTCCGGCTGGGCGGCGCACGTGATCGAACAGCGCGTCGACAACAAGATCATCCGCCCTGCCGCCAACTACACCGGCCCGGAGGATCGTACGTTCGTGCCACTGGCTGAGCGGGCCGCCTAAGTACTGCTTATTGGTGTAATCGGCAAGTAAAGGCGACGTTTTTGTTTGACACGCCAGCGGCCATCGCGAGATAGCGGAACAGCATGCGTAGCGGGCGATTCGCAAGGATCGCCCGCGGTCGCAGGATGGCAGGGAGAAGGTCATTTGCACGGCGCCAGTCCCGATCGCACCGAACCGTGGCAAGCGAGTGCCACGGCAGCCTCCTGCTCCCGCGCATGAAGCCCGATACGCATTCCGTGGCGTATCCGGTGACGCGCCGCAGCTCGGAGGAACTGGCTGCACCAGCGGCCGTTCGCTTTTCACTTCACTCGAAACGGCCCCGAAGGACCTGAGACAATGAGCAACGACGAGACCGCCACCACCCTGCGCGCACAGGCGATGGCTGTGCGCGCAGCGACCAAGAGCGCGCCGAAGGCGGCGGCGAAGCCGGCGCCCGCAAAGAAGGTGGCACCCAAGGCCGCTCCGAAGGCTGCAGCCAAGAAGGCAGCGGCCGCGAAGCCCGCGCCCGCGAAGGCTGCGCCAAAGACGGCCAAGGCCAAGGCCGCGGCCGAGAAGCCTGCCAGCAAGGCCGAGGCGGCGAAGACGATGCGCACCGCCAAGTCTCCGGAGGCTCGGTCCGAGGCAGCCAAGGCGCTGAGCTCGACGTCCAAGGCCAGCACCAAGGCCAGCGCTACCAAGGCAAGCACCAGCAAGGCAGCCCCGGCGAAGAAGGCAGAACCGGCCACGACCCCGGCAAAGGCCGCCAAGGCCACCGCGCCGAAGAAGACGGCGGACAAGCCGGTCGCGGCGAAGAACGAGGCGTCCAGGACGATGCGCACGGCGAAGTCGCCCGCCGAGCGTTCGACCGCCGCGTCCGAACTGGCCTCCACGCCCAAGACCAAGCGCCGCAAGGCATCCGGGCCGTCGGGGCCGGCCGCCAACGGCCGCGCCAACTAGGGCGGCTGGGCTGTTGAGTGCGGGTTAGGCTGCTGCCACGACCCCTCTCCTACTTTAGTGGGGGAGGGTGGATTCAGCCCTCGCCTAAGTCGGTCCCTATCGAAGTGACTCGCTCTCCCGCTGGGAGAGGGCTGGAATGAGGGAGCTGCGGTGAACCCACGATCGCTGCTCATAGACCGGTTTTCACGGCTATGCGCGTGTTGGTGGGATGCCAAAGCGCATCCCACTCTGCGATCCGCGAGCTAGCCGAATGTTGCCAGCAGATCGTCCACCTGTGCCGGTGTCAGCGTGCGGGGGTTGGCGCCGCGGAGCACGATCGCGAGCTTGGCGGCCTCCTCCAGCTCCTCCGCCGCGTACACAGCGTCCGTCAGCGTCGGGCCGGACACGACAGGGCCGTGGTTGGCCAGCAGCACCGCCTTGGCATCCCGGGCCGCTTCGGCGATCGCCGGCTCCATCGCCGGGTCGCCGGGCCGGTAATACGGCACCAGCGGCAGCGAACGACCGATCCGCATGACGAAGTAGGGGGTGAGCGGCGCCATCGCCTCGCCGCCGGACAGGCAGGCCAGCGCCGTCGCCATCGTGGAATGCAGGTGCACCACTGCCCCGGCATCCGACCGCGTGCGGTAAAACGCGCGGTGCATGAACACCTCCTTCGAGGGCTCGTCGCCGCCGACCGGCGTGAAGGCCTCGTCCAATCGCGCCAGCCGCGCCGGGTCGAGCCGGCCGAGCGAGGAGTTGGTCGGCGTGATGAGGTAGCCGCCATCCGGCAGGCGCACGCTGATATTGCCCGCGCTGCCGACGCTGAAGCCGCGTGCGAACAGGCTGGCCCCAAGGGCGACCAGTTCGGCGCGGATAGCGTCCTCCCTCATCCGGCGGCGAACGCCGTCGTGAAGAAGTCCCGCCCGCCGAAATTGCCGCTTTTCAGCGCCAGGCGCAGCGCCGGGCCCGTGCCCTCGGCATAGGTCCAGGGCACGCCGGGATCGATCTCGGCCCCGATGCGCAGGCGCTTGACGCCCAACTGCGACACCACGGCGCCGGACGTCTCGCCGCCCGCAACCACCATCCGCCGCACGCCGCGCTTCACTAGCCCGGCGGCGATCGTGGCCAGCGCCTCCTCGATCAGCGCGCCCGCAGCCTCGCGGCCCACCCTTGCCTGCAACGCCGCCACGCGGTCCGGCGTCGCGGAGGCGGCGATGACGACGGGGGTGTCCCCCAGCCTGCCGTCCACCCAGCGCAGCGCGACCTCCGCCAACGCCGCCGCATCGGGCATTGTGAGCGGGTCCAGCTCGAGCGTCGGCACCCGCTCCCGCGCCGCACCCAGCTGATACAGCGTGGCCCGCGAGCAGGATCCGGCGAGCACCGCCGCGTACCCGGCAACCGGGGGTAGGGACGCGACGTCCCCCCGCTCCGGCAACAACCCGGCCGCGCGAAAATTGGCCGGAAGTCCCATCGCGACGCCCGAGCCTCCCGTGATGAGCGTGTGCCCGGCCGCCGCTGCGCCGATTGCGATCAAGTCGTCTTCTGTCAGCGCGTCCACGATGGCGTAGCGCCGGCCCTGGTCCTTCAGCGTGCCCATGGCCCGGCGGATCGCCTGCGCCCCCTGGCTCACCACGCCCCACGGCACCAGCCCCACCGTGCCATCGGTCTGCCGCGACAGCACGCGCACTAGGTTCGGGTCCGTCATCGGCGTCAACGGATGGTGCTCCATGCCGCTCTCGCTCAGCAGCGCGTGGCCGACGAACAGATGGCCCTGGAACACGAACCGGTTGTTGGCGGGAAACGCCGGGCAGGCCAGCGCAAAGCCGGCCCCGAGCGCGTGCAGGAGTGCGTCCGCCACAGGGCCGATATTGCCGGCATCGGTGCTGTCGAACGTCGAGCAGTATTTCTGGAACACCTGCCGGCATCCCGCCGCCTGCAGCCAGCGCAGCGCGGCGAGGCTTTCGCCGACCGCGCCGGCAACCGGCGCGGTGCGGGATTTCAGCGCGACCACCACGGCGTCGGCGTCCGGCACGGCGCCATCCGGCACTCCGATCAGCTGCACCGTGCGCATCCCGCCGCGCACCAGGGTCGAGGCGAGGTCGGTGGCGCCGGTGAAATCGTCAGCGATGCAACCGAGGATCATGCGAGTGTCGCCTCCACGAACCGTGCGCCCTGCGCCGGCCAATCCGGCAAGGCCTGGCCGACGCGCCACGCCGCCTCCGCCATGTCCGCGCGGAGCGCCGTGTCAAAGATCACCCGGCGCATCGCCTTGGAGAGCCCGTCATGGTCGCCCGGGTGCACGACGACGCCCAGATCTGGCCCGACCAGCTCCGCCGCGGCGCCCCCGCTTGTCACCGCCACGGGCAACCCGCGGCAGAGCGCCTCGGCCACTGGCGCGCTGTAGCCTTCCCACTGCGTGGTGAGTGCGAACAGGTCGGTGCGCCGCCACTCCGCCTCCAACGCGGCCTGGTCCAGCGCCCCGGCGAAGCGTACCCGGGCGGCGATGCCCGCCTGCTGCGCCAGCGCCAGCAAGGCCGCGGCACAGGCGGGGTCCCGCGCCGGGTCGCCGACGATGACGAGCCGCCACGGCAGGTCGAACAGGCGGGCGAGGGCGCGAAGCAGCACGTCATGTGCCTTGCGCGGCACCAGGGCGCCGATGCAGAGCATGTTGCATTCCGCCCCGCCCGAGCCGGTGCTGCGCGGCGCACGCGGCACGCCGGGCCGGATCACGGCGATGCGGCCGGGGTCGGCGCCGAACTCGCCCACCAGCCGGTCCCGTACCAGCTCGCTGGTGGCGATCACCCGGCGCAGCAGCGGCAACCGCTCGCGCTCCGCCGCTTGCAACGCCTGCCGTGCAGCGTCGTCCGCCAGTGGAGTCGCGTGATGGATCAGCCCGACCGCGCCCTCGACCAGCCCGGCGGCCAGCGTGGCAAGGGCAGCGCCGTCGATGACGCGGATGCTCCCCGCCGGCGCATCGGAGAGATGGGCTTCATGTCCGGCCCCGGTCAGCGCGTCGGCCAGGTTGCGGACATAGGCGCCCCCGCCCTCAAGCGAGAGCGGCCCCGGCGGGAGCAGGAAATGGAACGCGGCCATAGGGCGATGCTACCACGCCCGGTGCCGCCCGTCTGCCCTTCAGGCGCGTGCGGACAGGGCCCAACCCGTCGTCGGGCGGTTGGCATAGGCACCGGAACGGCCGTAGCGCGGTGCCGGCTGGGCGGTGCGGGCGGCTCGCGCGATCACACCCAGCACCCGCGTCTGCACGCCGATCGCCCGCTCCAGCAACCGGCGGTTCTGCGCCGCCTGATCCATCAACCGCGCCGCGGCTTCCCGCAGTGCCGGGCTGCCGGCCGGCGATGCGGCCTTGCGCGCGGCCTCGAACGCGGCGGCGGCATCCGTCTTCTCCGCCAGCATCGCCCCCGCCGACGGCAGGTCCATCGTCTGCAACGCCGCATTCTCCGCGGCCAGGGCGGCGGCGAGCCGTATCGTGGCGGCGATCAGGTCGGTCATGGCTTGCTTATCCTCGGCTGTGCGGGCGACTGGGTTTCCTGCATGTGGATCATCTGGCGGAACACCGGCTGCGCGATGCCGAGCCCGCCGGAGTGGGCGATCTTCTTGGCCATCGCGTCGATCAGCATCGGCTTCCACTGTGCCTCGCCGCCACCGCCGCCGAACGGGCCGGAGGACAGGTCCACCGTGTCGAACATCGGCGACAGGAACTGGTTGAGCGCCATGGCCTCGAAATCCTTCGCGGCGGACCAAGCTTTCTGCACCTGGGCCGCCGGCAGCGCCGTGGTGATCGCGGGCGGGATCGTGTCCATCAGCGCACCTGCAGGTCGGCCTGGAGGGCGCCGGCCGCCTTGATCGATTGCAGGATGCTGATCATGTCGCGCGGCCCGATGCCGAGCGAGTTCAGGCTCGCCACCAAATCCCGCAGGGTCGGGCTGCCATGAATGATGCCGAGCTTCTTGTCCGAGGAGTCGTCCACCGAGATGGCGGTGCGCGGCACCGTCGTCGTCGTGCCGTTCGACAGCGGGCCCGGCTGCGAGACCTGCGGCGTCTCCGTCACCCGGATGGTGAGGTTGCCCTGCGCGATGGCGACCGTGCTGATGCGCACGTTCGCCCCCATCACGATGGTGCCGCTCGCCTCGTCGATCACCACCACGGCGGCGTTGTCCGGCTCAACGCGCAGGTTCTCGATCTGGCCCAGCGCGTCCACCACGTCCCGCCCGTCCAGCACGAGGGCCACGGTGCGTGGGTCCCGCGCGGCGGCGGTGCCGGCGCCGAGTGCCGCGTTCACCGCGGCCGCCATCCGCCGCGCCGTGGTCAGGTCGGGGTTGCGCAGGCCGAGCCGGAGATCCGGGTGGGCGCCGAGCTGATAAGGCAACTCCTTCTCCACCGTGGCGCCGTTGGCGATGCGCGCCGCCGTGGGCACGTTGCGGGTGACCGAGCTGGCGGCGCCGCGGGCCGAGATCGCGCCCGTGGAGAGCGCGCCCTGCGCCACGCCATACACCTCGCCATCGGCGCCCAGCAGCGGCGTCACCAGCAGCGTGCCGCCCGTGAGGTCCTTTGCGTCGCCGAGGGCCGAGACGCCGACATCGATCCGGCTGCCGCCCCGGGCGAACGCGGGCAGGCTGGCGGTGACCATCACGGCAGCCACGTTCTTGGTCTGCAGCTTGCTCTCCTGGTCGCGCGGGTTTACGCCCAGCCGCGCGAGCATGCCGATCAGCGATTGGCGGGGGAACACGGCGTTGTCCAG
>CAXSEG010000155.1:0-10998 GCA_964235545.1 uncultured Acetobacteraceae bacterium | reverse complement strand
TCCGGCAGGTCGGCCAGTCCCGACAGATCGGCCAGCTTGGGCGCCGCAACCTCCCGTCCGGCGCGGCGCGGTGGCGTGCGCAACCCGAGGCTGGCGGCGGCGGCGTGCCCGGCGCGGGTCCCCTGCAGCCTGGAGGAGGCGACGAACAGCGCCGGCAGGCTGGTGCGGCCCTCCGCGTCCACGATCGTCTCCAGGTTGCCACCGACGACGCGGTGCGCCGCACCCAGGGCGCGGGCCAGCCCCGTCTCGGCCACCTCGCCCCAATGCAGCACGCAGGCGCCGGCCGCGATCCGCCGCTCGCCTTCCGGTCCCGCGGCAAGCAGCGCCTTGACGTGGCCCGGCCCCTCGACTGCGACGGGCCGTGCGCCGGCCCAGATCGGCACGCCCTTGCGCCGCAGGAAGGCGGGTATGGGCAGATGCGATGCGATGACGATCCCGGCCACCGGCACGCGGTGGCGTAGCAGGGTGGTTGCCGCGTCAAACAGCAGCGCGCCGTCGCCCGCCAGCACCACGGGCCCGGCAGGCCGGATGCCGCGGCGGAGCTCGTCCAGCATCTGCTCCACGTCGCCGCAGCCCGGCAGGGTCCAGCCAGGCAGGGGCATCGTGGCGGGGTATGTCCCGGGCACCAGCACCAGGCGGCGCGGCCAGATCGCAAAGCGGGTGCCTTCCGCCACGGCCGCGACCTCCGGCCCGGCGAACACGCCCCAGACCATGGCCGGCAGAAGGGTCACGCCGGCAGTGGTGGCCCTGAAGCGGAGGCGCCCGGTGGCCGCGCCGACCAGGACGGTTGCGGCACCCGCGCGTGCGGCGGCGAGCGCGGCGGCCAGGGCCGGGTCACCCGCACCGGCCACCAGAACGTCCGGCGCAAGGATCGTTTCCGCGACACTCATCGCCGAAAGCATTGCACGCCGGGGCGCTGCCGACCATAGGATCGGGGTCATGGCCGAGTCATTCCGTGGTGCGTAAACCGCCCTTGTCACGCCGTTCACCGCCGATGGCGAAGCGGTTGACCTGGCCGCGCTGCGGCGCCGCAGTAGGTCGGCATGCATCCGGCCGTGCTGTCCGTGTCCATGTCCATGTCGAAGAAGAACGGGCAGGAGTAGCGGTCGAGCCCCGACACGTTGCGGACGCTGTGCGGCGTCGATTGCCAACGCCCATTGGTCCAATGCGACAGCATGTCCCCGACATTGACAACCAGCTGACCGCCACGGTTGGTGCGGCAAGCCAACTGCCGTTGTTGTGGCGCACCGCGAGCCCGCCGCTGTTGTCCTGCACCGAGACCGTGATGAACCCAAGGTCGGTATGCGGAGCGGAGCCGAAAGAGTCGTTGCCAGCCTCGGGGGACTGCGGCGGTAGTGCAGCAGGCGCAGGAAAGTGGTGGGCGTGCGTGGTCTGGAACGGACCGGCTGGTCAGCCCGGCACATCTCTTGCTCAACTTGGCGCAGGTTCAGGAGTGCGTGACGATGGAAGTCGGGGTCTTCATTCCGATCGGCAACAATGGCTGGCTGATCTCGAGCACGTCGCCGCAGTATAAACCCAGCTTCGACCTCAACAAGGCCGTGGTGCAGACCGCCGAACGCCATGGGCTCGATTTCGTGCTGTCGATGATCAAGCTGCGCGGCTTCGGTGGTTCGACCGAGTTCTGGGACCACAATCTCGACTCGCTGACCCTGATGGCGGGGCTGGCGGCCGTCACCTCCCGCATCCGCCTGTTCGCCACCGTGCCGACCCTGGCGGTGCCCCCTGCAATCGCCGCGCGCATGGCCGTCACGATCGACAGCATCTCCCACGGGCGGTTCGGGCTGAACGTGATTACCGGGTGGCAGCGGCCGGAATACGCGCAGATGGGGATCTGGCCCGGCGACGACTACTTCGGCCGCCGCTACGATTTTGCTGCGGAATACGTCCGCATCATGCGGGAGCTTTGGGAGACGGGCGTCTCGGACTTTCGCGGCGAGTTCTTCCAGATGGACGACTGCCGGCTCAGTCCGCGCCCGTCGGTGCCGATGAAGCTGATCTGCGCCGGGCAGAGTGAGGCGGGCATGGCGTTCACGGCGCGCTGGGCCGATTACAACTTCATGTTGGGCAATGGTTTCAATACACCCGCCGCCTGCGCCCCGACGGTGGCGCGCATGCTACTGGCCGCGGCGGAGGCCGGGCGTCCGATCGCATGCTTCGCCCTGTTCATGATCATCGCCGCCGAGACCGACGCCGAAGCGCAGGCGAAGTGGGACTTGTACGCCGCCGGCGTCGACACCGAGGCGGTCGCCTGGATGGCCGAGCAAGGGGCGGCCGATACCCGCCCTAATGCGGACACCAACGTCCGGCAGCTCACGGCGGCAACGCGGGCGGTCAACCTCAACATGGGAACCCTGGTCGGTTCCTACGCGCACGTCGCCGCGATGCTGGATGAGCTTGCGGCGATCCCGGGGCTGGGGGGCGTGATGCTGACCTTCGACGAGTTCGTCAGCGGGACCGAGATATTCGGGACCCGGATCCAGCCGCTGATGCACTCCCGCCGCCACATTGTCAGCCCTCACATGGAGGCCGCGCAATGAGCGTGCCTGCCTCGCAGGCTGGCCTCGTTCACGGTGGTCAATGGCTGGGCGAAGGCGGACGCCCCAACCCTGCGCTGCTTCGAAGCCCGGCTGGCCTTGCTGGACACGCCGGGGCCGCGGGCCACGCTGGTCATGCGCCAAGAGGGCGGGCATGCGCTCAACGTCACCGACCCTGACGGCTTCAACACCTCGCTGCTGCCCTTCCTGCAGAAGCATGGCTGAGGCGGCACTGGCGCCCGAGCCCGCGCTACGACACTGCGCGTGAGATGTTCCACAGCAATGGGAAGCTGAACGGCATCACTCCCTTCAGCTCCGACCGATAAGCCGGCGGCCCTGCGAACTGCCCGCTCAGGATGATGTTGACGTTCTCGTGGAAGCGCTCCTGCAGCCTGTCCGCGATCGCCTTGCGATCCTCCGGCTTGGCGACCGCGATCTGCTGCAGCAGCGGGGTCGTCTCCTTGTCGCAGTACCAGCCGAACTGGCTGTCGATACAGTTATAGGAGATTCCCAAGTTGCCGAGCGGATCGACCATGTCGATGCCGTTGGCGATAAGGGGGACAATGCTCCAGCCACCCTTCTCCACCGGCTCGCGGCTGAACCGACGCTGTGCGACGGTCGCGTAATCCGAGGTCCTCAGGTCGACATTGAAGCCTGCCTGCTTCAACTGGTCGGCGACCACCAGCCCGACCGGGTTCAGGATGGCCGAGGTCGAGGCGTGCAGGAAGACGATTGGTTCGTTGTTGTAGCCGGCCTCCTTCAGCAACTGCTTCGCGCGTGCGGTGCCGGCGTGCTTTAACATTTCGGTGCCGACGGTCGAGCTGAGCGGGGCATTGCACATATACAGCGCTTCGCAGCTCTGCAGATACATGTCCTCCGGCAAGCCCAGACTCGCCATCACGCTCCCCTGGTCGATCGCCGCCTGGGCCGCCTGCCGTATCTTCGGGTTGTCGAAGGGCGGCTGCATGTGGTTCAGGACGATGATCGCCATGATCTGGTCGCCGCCTTCGGTGCGGCCGATCGTCACGTTCGGGTCGCGGCGCAACGAAGGGATGAAGTCGTAGGGTACGATCTCCAGCATGTCGATCTCGCCGCGCTGCAGGGCGGCGACGCGCGTTGCCTGATCCGGTATACTTATGAGTTGCACGCGGTCGATCTTGGCGACCTTGCCGCCGGCCAGCGCGTCGGCTGGTTCCGGACGCGGCTTATAGGCCGGGTTGCGGTCCAGCACCGCGATGTTGCCGGGCTGCCAGAGGTCCTGGCGGAAGATGTAGGGTCCGCTGCCCACGATCTCCGGCACCGCCTTGTCGGCGGGCAGATCGGCCAGCCGTTTCGGCATGATCACCGGGATCTGGTGCCCGGGCTTGCCCAGCGCCTCCAGCACGAAGCCGAACGGGCGGGTCAGTTTCAACTGGAACGTCTTGGCGTCCACAGCAGTCAGCGACGCCGTCGCATCCATCATCTGCTTGCCGAGCGCCTCCTTAGTCGCCCAGCGCTTGATGGAAGCGACGCAGTCCTCCGGCACCACCGGCTTGCCGTCGGAGAAGGCAAGACCGTCGCGCAGGGTGAAAATCCAGGTCAGCCGGTCGCCGCTGACCGTCCAGCTATCCAGCATCTGCGGCTTGTACTCGCCCTTGCTGTCCACGCCGACCAGCGTGTCGAACACCATGTGGGCGAAGACGCGGGTTGCGTTGATCGTGGTGATGATCGGGTCCAGCACCTGCAACTCGGTGTTGAGCGAGACGCGCAGGACCGAAGGCTCGGCGTGCGCGCTGCGCGGGACGGCGCCGAGCGCCAGGGTGGACGCAGCGCCGGTGAGGGCAACGCGGCGCGAGACGTTCGAGGGCCGGCTGACGGGCATGTCGGGCCTTTCGGTCATGGCTCAGGCGGCTGCCTCGGCATTGGCTTTGCGGACGTGGTCATAATTGCGGCCGCGGAACCAGGCCATGTAGTCCGCGGTCGTCATAGCCGGGTACTTCGGTGCCTCGCCCGGCACCGCGCAGCCCGGCACGATGTCGATCAGGGTGTCGGGGTTCGGATGGAAGAAGAAAGGAATGGAATAGCGCGGCTGGTTCGTGACGTTGAAGGCGCGGTGTGGCGTGGAGAGGAAGCGGCCGTTGGTCCAGCGGTGCAGCACGTCACCGGTATTGACGACGAAACTATCCTCGATCACGGGCGCGTCGATCCATTCGCCCCCGATGGTCTTGATCTGCAGGCCCGGCACCTTGTTCTGCGCCAAGAGGGTGATGAAGCTGCTGTCGGTATGCGGGGCGATGCCGAACTGGTTCTCGCCATACGACTGGAACGGCGGGTAATGCGAGAGCCGCAGCCCGCTCAGCGGCTTGTCGCAGCGGGCGGCGAAGTAATCCACCGGGAGGTCGAGCGCGCGGGCATAGAGCGGCAACAATTCTCGCGATAGATCGTCCATCGCGTCGTAATAGGCGAGCGCGGCTTCCTTGAAGCCCGGCAGGTCCCCGGGCCAGGCCTCCTCCGGCCCCACATCGCCGCCGCTGCGCTTGATGAAAAAAGCCTCGTTCTCGTTCGGCTTGTTGTTAAGGTTCAGCGCGGACGTACGCGTGGTGCTAGCACGCATGCCCATGTAGCCCTGCATAGCTCCATTGATCTTAACGACCTGCTTCTTCTCCAGCGGTTGCTCATGGAATTGGGCCGTCCGCGCGAAGGTCTGATCCACGAGGGAACGTGGCACGCCGTGGTTGACGACGAACAGGAAGCCGACCGTCTCGTTGATTTGGCGCAACTCTGCGGCCGCGGCATCCAGCGCCCCCGGCTCACCCCGCAGGTAGGGACCGAGATCCAGGACCGGGATGGTTGGCTTCGGCATGGCGCACTCCTCCTGAACGATCAGTCCCGCGAAAGTTTTAGCAATAGACATGCCAGAGGGAAGCAGACACGCCCAAGGGTTCGGGGCCACCTCACCTTAGGCTCAACCCTTGCGGGTAGCGCATGCGGTAGGCATCGCACGCCTCGGCCATCATGACGAAGATGGCGCCTTCCGCGGCCAGGCGCTCGATCAGACGTTCGAGCAGCAGCATGCGGTGCCCGCGGCCGATCACGTGCGGATGGAAGGTGTAGGTCAGGACCCCCCACTCCGACTCGCGCTTGTGGAACAGGAACTCGTCCACCCAGTTGCCTTCCACGCCGCGCGCCGGGGCCAGCCCCGGCAGGATGGCGTGGTCGTAGCGCGTGAACTCGAAATGCGGATGGTCGTCCAGCGCCCAGGACACCGGCAGCTCCACCAACGCCGTGTCGGTCCCGAAAGCCATCGGCTTCATAAGGGATATCCCATCCCCGTCGCGCACCTGGTAGGGCAGGATGTCGTGTCCCATCATGCTGCTGTCGTAGTCGAACCCGTGCTGCACCAGCAGCGCTACGCTGTTCGGGCTAAGGTCCCACGCCGGGGAGCGGTAGCCGCGCGGCGCCATACCGGTCAGCCCTTGAATAGCCTCGATGCCTCGCACCAGCTCCTCTTCTTCCTGCTCCCGGGTCAGCGAGGTCGGAAGCCGGTGCGTCCATCCGTGATGCGCGATCTCGTGCCCGGCGTCGCGCACGGCCGCCACGCAGCCCGGATAGCTCTCGATCGTATGGCCAGGGATGAACCAGGTGGACGGGATGGCATGCCGCGCCAGCAGCTTTAGGATGCGGGGCACGGCGACGATGCCGAAATCCCCGCGGGAGATAAGCGTAGGGCTGGTCCAGCCGCGGGAGATGAACGACGAGGCGTTGTCGTGGTCGAACGTCAGACACACGCGTAATTCAGCCATAGGACATCCTTCAGGTTCGATGTGGGGGCGGCTGCGCTTGCATCCGTCCTACGCTCTCAAGTCAACGGCCAGACAAGAAACCGGCCCTTCCAAGCTCTTGACTGTTTGACAGATGGATCCCTGTCCGATCACTTAGCCATAGCTGCAAGTGAAAACCTTTCGCCGAGCAGCATACGTAGCCTGCACTCGCTCGCCGGCCCTGTAGCGGCCCGTTTCTCACGGTATTTTGTTGCTGCCGCACCTTGCGGCTCTGCTGATTAGAGCCGTAACCGGGGGTGATCGACATCGCGGTCGATTAAATTCCGCGTGTTCGGAGCTTTGGCTGATCGATCACCCGGGCGTGCCGGCGTTCAGCGACGGCGTGCTGATCCGATGGGATCGCCGTCTACAGGCTGGCCAATCATTCCGGCGCAGATCGACCGGCCGGGCAGCTGCCACCCGGCTGTCCGTGCGGCCACGGCAACGCCAATTTTCACGTGCCGCAACGGTGGATGCCTCACCCGTTTTGGGAAAAACCAGGCTCGAAAATCTGAGGGCGGAACAGGCCAGAAACCGTCAGAGTCTGACAACGGCATAACGGTTCCCGGCTTGTTCGCCTTTGTTATCCGCAACTAACTGAAATCGTTGGTGGGTGATGTTGGGTTCGAACCAACGACCCGCTGATTAAGAGTCAGCTGCTCTACCAACTGAGCTAATCACCCGACGAACGCTCTATAGGCGGAGTGGGCGGCGATGGAAAGCCCCTTCGGGCGGGGCGGGGCAGGCATCTCCCTTGCGCGCACCTTGGGACGTGTGGTTCCTCGGGGCTCCAGCGTCGGGGGGATGTCCGTGGCTTATGCCTTGCAGCAGCTGATCAACGGCGTGACCTTGGGGATGATCTACGGGCTGATCGCGGTGGGCTACACCATGGTCTACGGCATCATCGGGATGATCAACTTCGCCCATGGTGACGTGTTCATGGTGGGGGCTTTCCTGTCGCTGATCTCGTTGCTGCTGCTCGGGCTGGTTGGGATTACGGCGGTGCCGATCGCGCTCGTGCTCACTTTGGTGTTCGCGGCGGCCATTGCCGGGCTTTATGGCTGGACGATCGAGCGGGTGGCGTATCGGCCGCTGCGCGGCTCGTTCCGGCTGGCGCCGCTGATCAGTGCGATCGGCATGTCGCTGGTGCTGCAGAACTTCACGCAGATCGCGCAGGGCGCCAACGTGAAGCCGATCGCGCCGCTGGTGCCGGGCGGGCTGCAGCTGTTCACGCAGGACGGGTTCGCGGTGCAGGTCACCTACATGCAGATCGCGATCGTGGTGACCACGCTGGTGGTGCTGGGGGTGTTCACCTGGCTGGTGACGCGCACGGCGCTCGGGCGGGCGATGCGGGCGTGCGAGCAGGATATCCGCATGGCCGGGCTGCTAGGGATCGATACCGACCGGACGATCAGCCTGACTTTCGTCATCGGAGCCGCCCTGGCCGCGGTCGCCGGGCTGATGTTCCTGCTGTATTACGGGGTGATCGATTTCTACAGCGGGTTCATCCCCGGCGTGAAGGCGTTCACCGCGGCGGTGCTGGGCGGTATCGGGTCGCTACCGGGTGCGGTGCTGGGCGGGCTGCTGATCGGGCTGATCGAGGTGTTCTGGTCCGCCTACGCGTCCGGCCAGTATAAGGATGTGGCGGCGTTCTCGATCCTGATCATCGTGTTGATCTTCATGCCGACGGGGCTGCTCGGCCGAGCGGACGTGGAGAAGGTATGATCCGCGCGCTGAAGCAGGCCGGCCTCGCGGCGCTAGTGGCACTCGGGCTGTTCGGGGCCATGGTCGGGCTGAAGATGGACCCGGGACCCACCCATTTGGTGCTGCGGCCGCGGCCGGTGCTGGTGGCGGTGCTGGTCGCCGCCGTGTTCGCGCTGCGGCTGCTGCAGGTGCTGTGGTCCGGCCGCAGCCGGAGTGCCGCCGTCGCCGCCAACCGGCGTACGGCCGAGGCGCTGACGCGGGGGGGCCGCGTGGTGGCGCCGGTGCTGCTGCTGGTTGGGGTGGGCCTGCCCTTCGTGGCCGGGCGCTACTACGTCGATCTCGGGATCCTGGTGCTGACCTACATCATGCTCGGTTGGGGGCTGAACATCGTGGTGGGGCTCGCCGGGCTGCTGGACCTGGGTTACGTCGCGTTCTATGCGGTCGGCGCCTACACCTACGCGCTGATGTCCACGGGGCTGCATCTGGGCTTCTGGACCTGCCTGCCGCTCGCCGGGCTATTCGCCGCCACTGCCGGGATACTGCTGGGCTTCCCCGTGCTGCGGCTGCGCGGCGACTACCTCGCCATCGTGACGCTGGCGTTCGGGGAGATCATCCGCGTCGTCCTGATCAACTGGACGAGCCTGACCGGTGGCCCGAACGGGGTGAACGACATCCCACGGCCGACGCTGTTCGGGCTTAAGTTCAACGCCTCGGGCGATCCGGACACCTTCGCCAGCGTGTTCGGACTGGAAGCGAGCCCGATCCAGCGCGTGATCTTCCTGTATTACGTAATTCTCGGTCTCGCTTTGCTGACCAACTGGGTGACGCTGCGGCTGCGCCGCCTGCCGCTGGGCCGGGCCTGGGAAGCACTGCGCGAGGACGAGATCGCCTGCCGCTCGCTCGGCATCAACGTGACGGTGACGAAGCTGACCGCCTTCTCCATCGGGGCCATGTTCGGCGGCTTTGCCGGCGCGTTCTTTGCCACCCGCAACGGGTTCATCAGCCCGGAGAGTTTCACGTTTATCGAATCCGCGATCGTGCTGGCGGTGGTGGTGCTGGGCGGGCTCGGCAGCCAGTTGGGTGTGGCGTTGGCCGCGGTGGTGATGATCGGCGGCTTGGAGATCCTGCGGGACTTCCTGAGCCAGCTGAACAACCAGCCGGGGTTTGCCTGGCTGGGGGCGGCGCTGGGCGATATCGGGCAGTACCGGATGCTGGTCTTCGGCCTGGCCTTGGTTGTGATGATGGTGCTGCGGCCGCGGGGGCTGGTGTCCGGGCGGACGCCGTCGGTGGCACTGGGTGGCAAGAAGGAGATCGCGGCCGAGCTGGTGGCGCAAGGTCGTGGATAGCGGGGCCGTGGGTAGCGGGGTCTTAGCTGGCCTGGATCTGCTGCAGGTCCAGCGTCTCACGATGCGGTTTGGCGGGCTGACGGCGGTCTCGGACCTCTCGTTCAGTGCCCATGCCGGGCAGATCACCTCCGTCATCGGCCCCAACGGCGCCGGTAAGACGACGGTGTTCAATTGCATCACCGGGTTCTACCGGCCGACCTCCGGCGCGCTCGTGCTAACGCATGATGGCCAGGGTGAGGGCGGCGGCAGGCCGGCGTTCCAGCTGCAGGGCATGCCGGGGCACCGGATCGCGCGGCGTGCCCGGGTGGCGCGCACGTTCCAGAACATCCGCCTGTTCGCCGGCATGACGGTGCTGGAGAACCTGCTGGTGGCACAGCACAACATGCTGATGCCGAATGTGTGCCTGGGCCTGCTCGCGGTGTTCGGGCTGGGCGGCCACCGCCGGGCCGAGCATGTCGCGATCGACCGGGCCCGGCTCTGGCTGGACGCGACCGGCCTGCTGCGCCGGGCGGACGATCCGGCGGGCGCCCTGCCCTACGGCGACCAGCGCCGGCTGGAGATCGCGCGCGCCATGTGCACGGGGCCGGTGCTGCTATGCCTGGACGAGCCGGCGGCGGGGCTGAACCCGCGGGAGAGCGAGGAGTTGAGCGCCCTGCTGCGCCGCATCCGCGATGGCGGGATCGACACGCCGTGCTCCGTGCTGCTGATCGAGCACGACATGGGGGTGGTGATGCGGATCTCGGACCACGTGGTGGTGCTGGACCATGGGGTGAAGATCGCCGACGGCGCGCCCGATTCGGTGCGCAACGACCCGGCGGTGATCGCCGCCTATCTCGGCGAGGGTGAGGAGGACGAGGTGCCGGCCGAGGCGGTCGCATGACGCTGCTCAGGCTTGAGGGCATCACCGCTTTCTACGGCGCGATCCAAGCCTTACGCGGGGTCGACCTGCACGTGGAGCCGGGGGAGATCGTGACGCTGATCGGCGCCAACGGGGCCGGCAAGTCCACACTGATGATGACGATCTGCGGCAGCCCGCAAGCCCGGGCCGGGCGCATCATGTATGACGGGCGGGAGATCACGCGCGACCCCACGCACCGGATCATGCGCAGTGGCATCGCGCAGTCGCCGGAGGGGCGCCGCATCTTCGGGCGGATGACGGTGAACGAGAACCTGATGATGGGCGGCCAGGTAGCGGGGATGGCCGGGTTCGACGGGCTACGGGAGCAGGCATTCAGCCTATTCCCCCGCCTGGCGGAGCGCATGCACCAGCGCGCCGGCACGCTCTCGGGCGGCGAGCAGCAGATGCTGGCGATCGCCCGCGCGCTGATGACCCGGCCGCGGCTGCTGCTGCTAGACGAGCCGTCGCTCGGGCTGGCGCCGCTGGTGGTGCGGCAAATCTTCGGTGCCATCCGGGACCTGAACCGAGAGACGGGGCTGACGGTGCTGCTGGTGGAGCAGAACGCGTTCCAGGCACTGCGGCTGGCGCACCGAGGCTACGTGCTGGTGAACGGTGCAATCACGATGGAGGGGGCGGGGCGGGAGCTGCTGGCGCGGCCGGAGATCCGGGCGGCGTATTTGGAGGGCGGTCATGAG
>CAXSEG010000154.1:0-11137 GCA_964235545.1 uncultured Acetobacteraceae bacterium | reverse complement strand
TCCCTCGCGAACCCGGCGGTCGCCGAACATCGGACGGCGGGTGTTCATGGCGAAGGCCTGCATGCCGGTCGGGAGATGCACGGGCAGCACCTCCTTCTTCACCAGGCCCTTGTCGATGGCGGGGAAGTCATAGGCGGTGGACCAGGTCTTGGCAGTGTTCTCCTGCCGAAAGTCCACCTGGCCGGCCTTGAACGCCTCGAACGCCACCGTCGGGTCGCGGAAGTACTCGTAGCGGATGGTGTCGAAATTGTTCAGCCCGCGCCCGGTTGGCATGTCCGCCGCCCACCAGGCCGGATCCCGCCGATATGTGATGGTTCGGCCGAAATCAGGGTGGTCCACCGTGTACGGCCCGCTACCCACCGGAGGGTCGGAGAGCGGTGCGGAGAAGTCCCGTCCCTGCCACCAATGCTCGGGCAACACCGTCACCTGGCCCAGGATCTGCGGCAGCTCGCGGTTGTCGGCGGTCTTGAAGTGGAACACCACGGTTCGCGCATCGGTCGCCTGCGCATCGCTGACGTCGGCCCAATAGGTGCGGTAGGACGGCCGCCCCTTCTCCCGCAGCGTATTGAACGACCACACCACGTCCGAGGCCAGCACGGGGGTGCCGTCGCTGAAATGCGCGTTGGGGCGCAGCACGAAGGTGACGGAGAGGTGGTCGGCCGCGACGTCAATGCTCTGCGCGAGGTGGCCGTACTCGGAGGCGGGCTCGTCCAGGTTCGGGATCATCAGCGTCTCCCACACCCGGCCGATCCCCGAGGCGGGCGAACCGCGCACCACGAACGGGTTAAGGCTGTCGAAGCTGCCGATCGCCGCGAGCGAAATGGACCCGCCCTTCGGCGCAGCCGGGTCGGCATCCGGAAAATGCGTGAAGTCCGCCGGCAGTGCGACCGGTCCGAGCAGGGACAGGCCGTACGTGGGTTCAGCCGCGGCAGGCAGCACCAGGAGCAGGCCGGCCATGAGGGCGATCAGGCGCAAGCGGTATCCTCCAGGGCGTGGATGGCGGCAGATAGCAGGGCCGGGTCACCCACGGCGAGCACGGTGCCATCGCTGCCGGCATGCAGGGGGCTGCCGGCCCAATCGGTGATGCGCCCGCCGGCGCCCTCGATCACGGGGACCAGCGCCGCCCAATCCCATAGCTTCAGCGTCGCCTCCGCCACCACGTCGATCTGTCCCAGCGCCAACAAGGCGTAGCCATAGCAGTCTCCGCCCCAGGACACACGGCGCACCTTGGCGGCAAGCCGGCCGAACCGGACCTGCTCCGTCTCGCGGAGGATGGTGGGGGAGGTGCAGCTCAGCTCGGCGTCACCCAGCGTGGGGCAGGGCCGGACGCCAGCACGGCCATATTGACCGTGGAAGCGGGTGGGCTTGCCGGCGACGCCAAGCCACCGCTCGCCGGTGATGGGCTGGTCGATCAGCCCGAGCACGGGCGTGTCGCCGTCAAGCAGGGCGATCAGCGTGCCGAAGGTTGGGCGGCCGGTGATGAAGGCACGGGTGCCGTCGATCGGGTCCAACACCCAGCGATAGCGCGCACCCGTCCGCTCCTCACCGCCCTCCTCGCCCAGGATCGCGTGGTCCGGGAAATGACTGGCGAGCACGGCCCGCATCGCCGCCTCCGCATCGCGGTCGGCGACGGTGACGGGGCTCTCGTCACCCTTCAGCTCGGCCTGGGCGCCGGCGCGGAACCAGCGGCGGATCACGGCCCCCGCCGCATCGGCGGCCTGGTTCGCCGCGCCGGCCGCGTCCTCCAGCAGCAGCGCCGTGCTACTTCGCGAGTTGCGGCAGCGGGTTGGACTGCGTCTGCGCGCTGGGCGTCGGCGGCAGCGCGTGGGCCTGCGGCGGCTGCTGCGAGTTGTCCGTCTGCTGCTGCGACTGGTTCTGCGTCGCCGAGGGCTGGTTGTTCTGCTGCCCGTTCACCGCCGATTGCGCGCCAGCTGCCACCGGCACCGCCAGCACGCCCGCCAAGACCATCATCCGGATCATCGCCGCACTCCCTCTGCCGCCGTCGCGCGTCGATTGCACGCCGCCACCGGCATACCTAAGCTGCACCGCGCCGTTTGCAAACACGCCTCCCTCCCGTCCGTAGGCCCCCGTTGAACCCCATCATCCTCATCCCCGCCCGCATGGCGTCCACCCGCCTGCCCGGCAAGCCGCTGGCCGACATCGCCGGGCTGCCGATGATCGTCCACGTGCTGCGCCACGCACAGGCAGCGGATATCGGCCCCGTCGCCGTCGCCTGCGCGGAGATCGAGATCGCGGAGGCGGTGCGCGCACATGGCGGCGTCGCCGTGCTGACCGACCCGTCGTTGCCCTCCGGCTCGGACCGTGTGCACGCGGCGCTCGGCGAATTAGACCCGCAGGCGAGGCACGATGTGGTGGTGAACGTGCAGGGTGACTTTCCCACACTCGACCCGGCGGCGTTACGCGCCGTGGTGGGCCCGCTCGCCGACCCGGCGATCGACATCGCAACCCTAGTGGCTCCGATCGAGACGGCGGAGGAGGCGGCCAACCCCTCCTTCGTAAAGGCCGCCTGCGTGTTCGAGCACGGGCGCGCCGTGTCGCAGGCGCTGTATTTCTCCCGTGCGCCGGTGCCCGCCGGCCCGGGCCCGCTCTGGCACCACATTGGCATCTACGCCTATCGCCGCGTGGCGCTGGCGCGGTTCGTGGCCCTGCCGCAGAGCCCGCTCGAGGTGCGGGAGAGCCTGGAGCAGCTGCGCGCGCTTGAGGCCGGCATGCGCATCGCCTGCACCCGCGTCGAACACGGCCCGTTCGGCGTGGACACCCCGGCCGACCTGGCCCGGGCGAGGCAGGTGCTGGCATGACCGTCTCGTTCCAGGGCCGCCCCGGCGCCTACTCGGACCTTGCCTGCCACGCTGCCCTGCCCGGCCAGGCCACGCTGCCCTGCGACACGTTCGAGGGGGCAATAGAAGCCGTGCGCAACGGCGCGGCCGACCTGGCGATGCTGCCATGCGAGAACAGCCTGGCCGGGCGGGTGCCGGACATCCATTCCCTGCTGCCGGGCAGCGGCCTGCATATCGTGGGCGAGCACTTCCAGCGGGTGGAGCACTGCCTGCTGGGCGTGCCCGGTGCCACGGTGGCGGGGATACGCCGGGTCCACTCGCACGCCGTGGCGCTAGGCCAGGTGCGCCACCTGGTCCGCGAATTGGGCGTGCAGGCGGTGGTGGAGGCGGACACGGCAGGCTCGGCACAGATGGTGGCCGAGCGCGGCGACCCGGCGGACGCCGCGATCGCCTCCTCCCTGGCCGCCCGGCTTTACGGGCTCGCGGTGCTGCGCTCCAACGTCGAGGACTCGAAGGACAACACCACCCGCTTCTACATCATGGCCCGCCACGCGGCCCCGAAACCGGCCGATGACGGGGTGACCCTGACGACGTTCGTCTTCCATGTCCGCAACGTGCCGGCCGCGCTCTACAAATGCCTCGGCGGGTTCGCCACCAACGGCGTGAACATGACCAAGCTGGAGAGCTACATGCTCGCCGGCGAGTTCACCGCGACGCAGTTCCTCTGCGACGTCGAAGGCCATCCTGACCAGCCGAACTTGGCGCGGGCGCTGGAGGAACTGGAGTTTTTCTGCCGCAAGCTACGCGTGCTCGGCGTCTACGCAGGTGCAGCACGGCGGGGGCCGGCCGACCGCTGATGACGCAGCCCGTAGGGTGGGACGGGCTTTGGTATCCCACCAACCCCACGCACGCGGATTGAAGTGCCGACGGCAGCACGCGCGACCGGTAAGCAAAGCCCCTAATGAAACGCCCATCGCAATGTCCGCGCGATCCCCAGCGTCCCGGCGCGCACTAGCGGCCGGCTCAGCAGCGGTGCGGACAGACCGTGCATCTGCCGCGCCCAAGCCGGCAATAGATCCACCCCCGCCTGCAACGTCAGAGCCTGCAACGGTTCGGCCAAACGGCTCGCCGCCTTCTGGTTCAGCACCAGCCGAGCCACCTCCCGAGTCCGCGCATCACACAGAAGCTGCGGGCGCATCGTGGCGATCAGCCGGCGTGCCTCGGTTCGGCTGCGCGGCACGGGGTCGGCACCGAGCGCGGTCCCGACCCGTGTCATCTCAGCAAAGTAGCGATCCTGGTCGGCACCGGACATGCCCGGCTCGCCGTAGCGGATCCAGGCGTCGAGGAAGCTCGTCGCCTCCGTGACATGCACCCAGGCCAGCAGCGCCGGGTCATTGGCGGAGTAGGGCTCGCCGGACGGCAGTTTGCCGCTCACGTGGCCATGGATGCGGCGTATGCGGGCCATCATCGCCTCTGCCTCCTCCGCACCGCCATAGGTGGTCATGGCAATGAAGCGCGCGGTGCGGCGCAGCCGGCCGTGCATGTCGGCGCGGAAGTTCGAATGATCCCACACGCCGGCCAAGACCGCCGGGTGCAGCATCTGCAGCAACAGCCCGGCAACGCCGCCGACCATCATGGAGGCGACATCCCCATGCACCCGCCAGGCAACCGAGCGCGGGCCGAACAGGCCATCGGCGCGGCGCTTGACGGGCGTCTCGCCGCGCGACTTGTCGTTGAACATCGCCACCACGCTGCCGGCGATCGCCTGCTTCAACGGCCGGGCGACAAGGGTGGCGAACGTCTCGGGTGGCGGGCGAGTGGAAGCTGGGTAGGCCATCGGTGTCACGCGCTATGCAAGGAGATCATGTCCGTGACGATGGGGCTGCACGGATCGTGCGCAAGAGCCGTTGCGCGTCTGGAGCCGATACGCTGTGGCCCAGAGCCGCCAGGGCGTCGTTACCGGCACGAAGACCTGACCGGCAACCTTCGTGCACGACCAGGATCAGCGCCTGGCTAGTGCACCAGCGTCGGGATCATCTCGTGCTGGACAATCGCGGCCAGGGCCAGATTACGGTCCTCCGCAACTGCCATCGGCGAGCCGTCCGCGCCATGGATGGCGAACATGGCCGTGCCATTCAGCATGACAGGCTTCACGTAGGCCAGTTGCGACAGTCCGAGCTTCTGCAGCTGATCTTGCGTGATCTGCCGCACGTCGAGCCGGGCGGGTTGCGATGGGGTCGTGATGTCGGTGGAGTCGATCATGATGTGCTCCTCGCACAGGCCCCCTCATCGGCAGGCTACAGTGGTTCACGCCCCGCCCCGGAAGCAGTTTCCGGGCCGGGTCAACAATTTTGGAACGGGTCAGCCTTCGTCGGCGGCCGATTGCACGAAACGCTGCTCGGCATCCACGACCTTGGACACGCCCGACCGGGTAATCGGGATCGTTTTGACCCGCGTCTCAGGCAGCGGGCGGGCAAGCTCGATGTGCAACAAGCCATTGTCCATCCAGGCGCCTTTCACCTCGATCCCCTCCGCCATCACGAAGGCCCGTTGGAACTGCCGCGCCGCGATGCCGCGGTGCAGGAAGACCCGGCCCTGTGAGTCGTCAGTCTGACGGCCACGAATGACCAGTTGGTTATCTTCCTGCGTGATCTGCAGGTCATCCATGGTGAATCCGGCAACCGCGAGCGTGATGCGCAGCGTGGTGCCGTTCACCTGCTCGATGTTGTAGGGAGGGTATCCGTCAGAGGAGGACTTGGACGCACGCTCGATCATCTGCTCGAGCTGGTCGAAGCCGACGAAAAACGGTGATGCAAACACGCGGGTGGACGACATGGCAGCCTCCTCCTTGGAGCGAGACACTGCCGCAGCCCGAATCGGCTCTGCGGCGACGCCTCAGATTGACGTGCCAGAGGCCTGTTTCAAGGGCAAACACCATCGTGCCACGTGATAGTTCCACCTTGCCCACGGGACGCGCTGTGACCAACCCGGCGCACGGGCCATGATGACCATTCGCCGCCGTGACCGGTGTCCTAACGATTGATCGCATGCACCTGCACCGCTACATGCGCGCGACCATGCCCACCGCGATCGAAACGCTCCCCATCCTCATCACCCCGCACGCCGCCCTTCGGACCAAGGCCCGCGCCATCCAGCCGGCTGACGCCGAGGTGGTGCGAGCGCTCGTCCCCCGCATGTTCGAGACGATGTACAAAGCCCCGGGTATCGGGCTTGCCGCGCCGCAGGTGGGCGTGGGACTGCGCGTCGTGGTGGTGGACCTGATGCCGAACAACGAGCCCGCGCCGCTCGCCATGATCAACCCCCAGGTGGTTGCCGTCAGCGACGAATGGGCCACCCGTGAGGAGGGCTGCCTCTCGGTCCCCAACCAGTATGCGGACGTCTCACGCCCCGCCCGCGTGACCGTGCGCTACCACGACCCCGAGGGTGCCCAGCGGCAGGTCGAGGCGGAGGGGTTGCTGGCCGCCTGCCTGCAGCACGAGCTGGACCATCTGGACGGCGTGCTGTTCGTCGACCACCTTTCCGCCTTGAAGCGCAACATGCTGCTGCGGCGGCTGGCGAAAGAGCTGAAGCAGAAGGCAACCGGCTGATGCGGCTTGCCTTCATGGGCAGCCCGGATTTCGCGGTGCCGGCCCTGCGGGCGCTGCACGGCGCCGGGCACGAGATCGCCGCCGTCTACACCCAGCCGCCCCGCCCCGCCGGCCGCGGCAACCCGGTGACGCCTTGCCCGGTGCACGTCGCGGCGCAGGCCTGGGGTCTGCCAGTGCGCCACCCTACCTCGCTCAAGCGGGACCCGGCGGCGCAGGCGGCGTTCGCGGCCCTGCAGTTGGACGCGGCGGTGGTGGCAGCCTATGGCCTGATCCTGCCGCAGGCCATGCTGGACGGGCCGCGCCTTGGCTGCCTGAACATCCATGCCAGCCTGTTGCCCCGGTGGCGCGGCGCCGCACCGATCCAGGCCGCCGTGTTGGCGGGCGACGGCGAGAGCGGCGTCACCATCATGCAGATGGATGCCGGGCTGGACACGGGGGACATGCTGCTCGAGGAGTCTGCCGCGATCGGCCCCCGCGGCACCGCCGCCCGCCTGCACGACGAACTGGCCGAGATCGGCGCCCGGCTCATCGTTCGCGCCCTCGCCGAACGGCCGCCGCCCCGGCCGCAGCCTGCCGAGGGCGCCAGCTACGCCGCCAAGCTCACCCGCGCGGACGGCGCGCTGGACTGGACGCGCTCCTCGGCCGAACTGGACCGCCAGGTCCGTGCCTTCACGCCGTGGCCCGGCACGTGGTGCCGCCTAGGAGCTGAGGTGCTGAAGGTGCTGGAAGCCGAGCCTGCCACCTGGAAAACCAAGGGCCCGCCCGGTACGGTGCTGCGCGGCCTGGAGGTGGCGTGCGGCGAAGGCGCCTTGCGGCTGCTGCGCGTGCAGCGCTCCGGCCGCTCCGCCATGGCCGCCGACACCTTCCTGCGCGGCTCCCCGATCGCGGCTGGCACGATGCTCGGGGCGGCGTGAGCGAGCGCACCCCGTTCGCGTTGCTAATCGAGTATGACGGCGCGCCCTTCGCCGGCTGGCAGATCCAGGACGGCGTGTCCACCGTGCAGCAGGTTCTGGAGGCGGCGGCGGCGCGGCTGACCGGCGGCCCCGTCGCCAGCGTGGTTGCCGGGCGGACCGATGCGGGCGTGCACGCCAGCGGGCAGGTCGCGATGCTCTCGCTGCCGCACCACCTCCCGCCCGACCGGGTGCGGGAAGCGCTGAACTTCCATATGAAGCCGCATCCCGTCGTGGTTTTGCGTGCGGCCACTGCTCCCGAGGGCTGGAACCCGCGCTTCTCGGCGACGCGGCGGTGCTACGAATACCGCATCCTCAACCGCCGCTCCCGCCCCGCTCTGGCGCTCGGCCGCATGTGGCACCTGCCCCACCGGCTGGACACGGATGCGATGGCGGAGGGCGCGGCGCACCTGCTCGGGCGGCACGACTTCACCTCATTCCGCGCCGCCGCCTGCCAGGCCAAGAGCCCGCTGCGCACGCTGGACCGGCTGGACGTGTGGCGGGAGGGCGACGTGGTGCGCGTGGTGGCGGAGGCGCGCTCGTTCCTGCACCACCAGGTCCGCAACATGGTGGGCAGCCTGGCGCAGGTGGGCAGCGGACGATGGGTGCCGGCGCGGCTGGCCGCCATACTTGCCGCCCGCGACCGGTCGGCAGCGGGGCCGACGGCGCCGGCGGCAGGCCTGTGCCTCCGGGAAGTCCGCTACGACGGCGAGGGCGGGAACCCGTTCACAGCGTAATCGGCCAATTGCGGCAGGACGAACAGGGCGAAGGTCAGCACCTCGACCAGCAGCACCATGGCCAGGGCGCGCAACGGCTTCAGGTCCAGGCCGTAGCGCGCCAGGAACCAGTGCAGCCAGAACGCGTAGCCGGCCAGGCAGGCCAGGCCCATCCCTGCCGCCGTGTTCTCGCTGATCCCGCCGGCCATCAGCACGGCCATCAGCAGCATCACCACGACCAGTGCCATAGGCCAGGCCAACTGGCACCAGCAGAACGCGGCGGCGAAGCGGAACCACTCGCCGGCACGGTCCCACCGCCGGGCGACCTCGAAGGAGATCACCAGCGGCGCGAGCCACAGCACGGCGAGCACGGCGACGCTCTCCACCCCGTCCCGGCTGCCGCTGATCAGGCCGAGCACGGCGCCGACCAGCAGCAGAGCCACCAGCGGAGCCAGGCCGGCGAGCACCGCCTGCGCCGTGTTGCCGAATTGCAGCAGCCCGTCCTTGCGCCCGCGGGCGACCCGGCTGATGCCCAGCAGCACCGTGCCCATGCGCGAGGGCGTGCCGGCCGGCGGCTTCACGCCGCGAACGCGCGCAGCATGGCGCGGTAGATATCGGTCAGGGCATGCAGGTCGGCGACCGGCACGTTCTCGTCGGCCATGTGCATCGTGGCGCCGACCAGCCCGAACTCGGCCACGGGGCAGTGCCGGGCGATGAACCGCGCGTCCGAGGTGCCGCCGCCGGTGTCCAGCCGAGGCTCCCGCCCCGTGACGGAGAGGATCGCCGCCACGAGACGGTCGGTGAACGGGCTCGGCACGGCCAGGAACGCCTCCCCGCTGACGGCAACGGCGAGGCAGGCATGGTTGCCATGCCGCTCCAGCACGGCGTTCAGCCAGCGCTCCAGGGAGGCGCCGGTGTGGCGGTCGTTGAAGCGGATGTTCAGCCGTGCCACGGCGGTGGCGGGGACCAGGTTGGTCACCGGATTGCCGACATCCACGCTGGTGACTTGCAGGCTGGTCGGCTCGAACCACTCCGAGCCCTCGTCGAGCGTGGTGCCCAACATCTCGGCCAGCACCCAGGTCAGCCGGTGGACGGGGTTGTCCACCCGTGCCGGGTAGGCGACGTGGCCCTGGGTGCCGCGCAGGGTGATAACGGCATTGAGGCTGCCGCGCCGACCGATCTTGACCATGTCGCCCAGCTGGCCTGGGTTGGTCGGCTCGCCGACCAGACAGAAATCGGGGATGTGGCCGTGCTGCACCATCCAGTCGAGCACGCGGACGGTGCCGCCGGTGGCCGGCCCTTCCTCGTCCCCCGTGATCAGCAGGCTGACCGAGCCCCCGCCCGGTGGGTCGGCCGCAACCGCCGCGAGGAACGCGGCCACCGCCCCCTTCATGTCGCAGGCCCCGCGGCCGAACACGGCGCCATCCCGCACCTCGGCGCCGAACGGGTCGGCCGACCACGCCGCCTCGCCCGGCGGCACCACGTCGGTATGGCCGGCAAAGCAAAAATGAGGGCCGGACGACCCGCGCCGGGCGAACAGGTTCGGCGTGCCCTCGAACGGCAGGCGGTGCGTGGTGAAGCCGAGGCCCTCCGCCGCTGCGGCCACCACATCGAGGGCGCCGGCATCCGCCGGGGTCACGGACGGGCAGCGGATCAGCGCTTGGGTGAGGGCGACGGGGTCGAGCACGCGGACCGGCCTAGTCGCGCAGCAGATCGTTGATCGAGGTCTTGGACCGGGTCTGCGCGTCCACCCGCTTCACGATCACGGCGCAATACAGCGAGGGGCCCGGCGTGCCGTCCGGCAGAGTCTTGCCCGGCAGGGTGCCCGGCACCACCACCGAGTAGGGCGGCACCCTGCCGGTGAACACCTCGCCGGTGCTGCGGTCGACGATCTTGGTGGAGGCGCCCAGGAACACGCCCATGGACAGCACGCTGCCCTGCCCCACGACGACGCCCTCCGCCACTTCGGAGCGCGCGCCGATGAAGCACTCGTCCTCGATCACCACGGGGGCGGCCTGCAGCGGCTCCAGCACGCCGCCGATCCCAGCCCCGCCGGAGATGTGGCACTTGCGGCCGATCTGGGCGCAGGACCCGACGGTGGCCCAAGTATCGACCATCGTGTCCGGGCCGACATAAGCGCCGACATTGACGAAGGAGGGCATCAGCACGACGCCGGGCGCGATGTAGGCGGAGCGCCGCACGACGGAGCCCGGCACGGCGCGGAACCCCGCCTCGCGGAACCGGTTGGCCCCCCAGCCGTCGGTCTTGAGCGGCACCTTATCCCAGGCGCCCCCCTCCATCGCCGCCGAATCGTTCAGCCGAAAGGACAGCAGCACCGCCTTTTTCAGCCACTCATGCACGGCCCAGCCCGACGCATCGGGGCTGGCCACACGCAGCCGCCCCGTGTCGAGCGCCTCCAGCGCTGCCTCCACCGCTTCGCGCGCGTCACCCTGGGTGGCCGCGGACAGCGTGTCGCGCCGGTCCCACAACGACTCGATGGTGGTGCGCAGGCTGGTGTCGTCCATCGTCCTGAAAGCCCTCTTTGGCGGTCCGCGGCGGACCATGCGCAGGCCCCCTGGCGCTGTCAAACACCCGGCTGGCCCCGCCCCGCCCTTCCTAACGCCGCGTTTACCACTCCGGAGCAAGATCGCAGCAACGGGGATAGGACAGGCGTATGGACGAGCCGAAGGCGGGCGTGGCCGGGATCGCGGACGGGTTCTTACCCCGTGCCGTGCGGACAGGTGCGGCGCTGTTGCAGGGCGCCTTGCTGGACAGCCGCCAGCGCTGGCGGGATTTCGTGACGCTCGCGTCGGACATGGCGTTCGAGACGAATGCGGGCGGCGCGCTCGTCTTCGTCTCACCGGAGGAGGTGGCGGGTTGGCCGGCTGCATCCCTGCTCGGCCAGCCGGGGGCCGCGCTGCTCGCGACCGAGGGTGACGGGTTCGATCCCTTCGCTGCCGGGGCACCCTTCCGCAACCGCCGAGCCTGGCTGCGGCGGCCCGATGGCAGTTCGGCCTGCTTCAGCTTCGCCGCCGCCCCGATGATGGCCGGCGGCGCATGCATCG
>CAXSEG010000153.1:0-11233 GCA_964235545.1 uncultured Acetobacteraceae bacterium | reverse complement strand
GCGCCGTCCTGGCCGGTCACGCCGGTGATCAGAGCCGTCCGCATGTCGTATCCCGCCTGTGGTCGCGCGACGGATAGGGTTCGGGGTGGCGCGAGGCAAGGGAGAAACGGGGCCGCTGCGACGGTTCGACGGCGGGCGGCGCCCGCGCGCGGCACCGGCAGGCGCAGCGCCGTGCCGGCCGGATGCGGAACCTATGTCCCGGAGGGGCCGAACAGCTTGCGGATCGCGCGCAGCGGCCGCGTCACGCGCCACGACGTCGAGTTCAGCACCGCGTCGAGCATGCGGGTGTCGGCACCGTCCTGCAGTGCGGGGTGGGGGGTGCCGCCGTCCTGGCCGTTCTGTCTCGCCATCCGCTCGACCCTCCCGTCGACCTCGGCCCGCACGCGCGCGTCGAAGTCCTCGGACAGGGCATGGTGGTGACTCCCGACCGCGCCCTGCAGAGAGGCGAGGGCCTCGCGCAGATGGAGCAGCTCGTCGCGCGTCGCGTAGGACGGGCCGAGCGCGCGGCCCAGGGACAGGTTCTCCCCCTGCGCTTGGCGGAGCGAGGCGAGGAGGCGCCGGTTCTCGTGCCTGAGGTCGTCGATGTCGTTGAGGTGGCGGGCGTTCTGCTCGCTCAGCGCCTGCAGGTACGCCGTCGTCATCTCGGCCCGGATCGCGTCGGGCAACGGCGCGGGCGCTCCAGGCGGGCCGTGTCCGTCGGTCACGCCCTCTCCGGCGATGGTCACCAGCTCCCTGCTCTCGTCCGGCATCGCCTGCTCCTGTCCCTGTTCCGGTTCCTGCGCACCATCGGCCGCCAGCAGAGCCCGCACCTGGTCGGATCGCCCCAGTATCGCGACCATGGCCAGGTGCGCGGTCGACGCCGCGGTCGCTTCCGCCCGGGCCAGCGCCCGGGTCGCCACGGCGCCCTCGTGCAGCAGGGCTGACCTTTCCTGCCCGAGCGCATCCGCGCTCCTTGCAGCCTCGCCGAGTGCGTCCTGCAGCGACATGCACTCCGCCTGCAGCGCGGCCCGCTCCGCGCCGAGCGAAGCCTGCGCGGCCTCCAGGGCGTGCGCATAGCGTTCGGCCTCCTGGAAGTTGGTCCTGATCGAGGCGTTCTCCTCCCGCAGGGCCACGACGTCGCGGCGCACGAAGGCGTCGAACACGTTCGGCGGCAGGATGGCCTCGGGCGGAACGTCGAAGGTCGCGTCGGCGAAGAAGTCGTTCAGGTTGTCGAAGTAGATGTGGCGGTAGCCGATCGCCTCGAGGCTGTCGCGGATCCCGGTCGGGCGGCGTATGGACGTTTCGGGGTAGGTCACCTCGACCATGATGACCGAGGGACGGTGGCGCTCCCAGTCGTTGCCGCGCAGCACGCTTTCCTCGAGGCCCTCGACGTCGACCTTGAGGATGTCGATGTGCGGGGAGGTGGCGGAGTCGAGCACCTCCGCCAACGTCGAGCTGCGCACGTCGTGGCGCCTGACGACGTAGCCCTGGGCAGCGCAGGCGGTGGCCTGGGCCTCGTCGCAAGTGGACAGGCCGCTGTCCTGGACCTCGAAGAAGGCGAGAGGCTGGCCGGCCACCTCGGACAGGGCGAGCTGGAGATTCAGGTCGCGCGGCCGATGCTTCTGCAGCAGGGCGAAGTAGGAGGGATTGGGCTCTATGTTGATGCCGTGCCAGCCCAGCGTGTAGAGACCGTAGAAATCGTTGTCCATCACCGGGTGCTGGGCGCCGACGTCGACGAAGAAGCCTTCGCGGCGTGCGCGAAACAATCGCCGCAGCACCACGTCTTCGTAGTTGATGCTGTAGGAGACGAAGGGTTCGGGCGCCAGTGCAGGCGCTGGCTGGGGCGCGTTCATCGGGCTTCCCTGATCAGGCGCAGGCGGGCAGCCTGGTGCGCGGAGACCGCCGCCTGCCCGTAGCCGGCGTGGAGGTGGGCGCGCGCGGCCGCGACCCTGCGCGCAACGCCGGCCCTGTCCTCGAACACCGCGCGCATCTGCCACGCGGCGTGGTCGATGTCGGCGTCCGCCCAGTGCTGGCCTTCGTGGAACGGGTAGTCGCCCTCGCGCACCGGGACCAGCCGGTAGTCCACGGGGTAGCCGGTCTGCGGCGAGACCAGCTCGGTGGTGGCGGAGTAGTCGGTCGAGATCGCGGGCTTGCCCAGCACCATGGCCTCGGCGATCAGCAGGCCGAGTCCCTCGCTGCGGTGGAGCGAGACCACGGCATCGCAGGCGTCGATCAGGGCGAGGGTGGCGGGGCGCGTGAGGGTCTGCTCGATCAGGATCACGTCGGGGTTGTCCTGCAGGCTGTCGCGCAGCGCCTGAGCGTTGGCCGGGGCAGTCTCGGAGTTCAGCGTCTTCAGCACGAGGGTGGCCGGCGCGTCGCGTCCGCCGGTGCGGAAGGCGCGCCGGAACGCATCGACCACGGCCAGGGGGTTCTTGCGCTCGATGAACGAGAAGTAGTCGAAGGCGAAGAAGAACAGGAAGCGGTTCTCGGGCAGGTTGAAACGCGCGCGAGCCATCTTCGGCGGCGGCTCGAACTCGAGCAGCAGCGGCATGCGCACGACGGGCTTGTCGATCCTGCGGGTCAGCATGGCCTGGATGAAGCGGGTCGGCGCCCAGACCTCGTCGACTAGGTCGAACGCGCCTGCCCAGGCCTCGGGCAGGTTCGACAGCTCCCAGAATGGCGTGATGATCCGGTAGCTGTCGGGCCGAAGCCGGTCGCCGAGATGTTCAATCACCTGGCCGATCTGGTCGGCGTTGATGCTGAACACCTGCACCGCAGCGTCGGAGCGCTCAACGAGCAGGGGCTCGCAGCTGACGTCGTTCGCGCTGGAGGAGGAGTTCAGCGAGACCGCCACGCCCTTCGCGTCCATCCCCGCCCGCGCCAGCGACTGCAGCGTGAGCCGGCCGGCCTCGCCCAGGCCGAGGGCAAGGCGCAGGTAGCCGATCACGTCCACCCCGGGCTCGCCGGGCTCGCGCCGGGGCGGCGCCTGGCGCATCGGGCGGGATAGCTCGCCGAGGCGCTCGGCCACCGGCTCGACCAGGCGGGCGTCGCCGACGAGGGGCTCGCCGTGCTTGAGGAACCAGTCGATGTAGGCGCGCGCGGCACCCGGCGTCGCGGGATCGAAGCGTTCGCGCAGCCACGGCTCGACACCGCGAAGGCTGTCCATCAGGTTCGTGACGCACGCGGCGGCGGGGCCGCTCCACCGTGTCGTGGGCGCGAGGTTCAGGTGGTCCTCGTAGCTGTCGAACGGGTCGCCGGCCCAGGAGAGATGGTCCTCGCGGAAGCGCTTGCGGACGAACTCGCTCACCACGGTGCCCGAGCGGAACTTGCCGAAGGCGTAGAGGCCGGCCGGGATCGTGCCGTGGCCGTTGGCGATGAGGCGCTCGGCGTAGTGGTGCATCAGAGCCACCAGATCCGGCGCGAGGCCGGGGGCCTGGAAGCCGTCGGTGTACTTGGACAGCCGCGCGAGGTTGCGCGGGTTGAAGCCGCTGTAATGGAAGAAGCCGAGCGGGCGGCCGTCGACCCGCCATTCGTCGCCGTCGCGGGCGAGATGGCGCTGGTCGAGGTTCCAGTAGGCGACGTTGAGGCTGGTGTCGCGCAGGACGCGCGCGTGCTCGGCGAAGCCCGGCACCAGGTCCATGAACTTCTGGTCGACGAAGATGCCGCCGGGCTGGTCGTTGATGCATTGATACTGAAGGCGGCGCGACCACCAGCGCAGCACGGAGTCCGCCTCGGCGCCGGCGCCCACGCCGAGGAAGCCGAGGTTGAAGACCCCGGCGCGCATGATGCCGGTGTCGTCTGGGTAGGCGTCGCCCTCGGCAGGGCGGCAGATGTGGGGCGTGAGCGTGAAGGAGGCGCCGGCCTCCAGCGCGCCAAGCACGGACTCGAGACGGCTGAAGATCTCGATGTCGGGATCGAAATACAGGACCGCGTCGAAGCCGGCCGCGAGCAGGTGGCGGAACATGAACGGCTTGAGCGCCGTGTTGAACTCCATGACATCGTAGCGGAACGCGAACGACTCGAACTCGGGCACGTCCAGCGCCTCGGCGGGCACCACGGTGCAGTTCGGCGGGTAGAAGTCCGGGTCGTGCATCGGCGCGTCCGCGAGGCACAGGAAGATCCTGGCCTCCGGGTGATGCAGCTGGGCGCTGTCGATCAGTATCCGGGCCATGGACACGTAGTTGTTGGAACAAATCGTAAATACAGCCAGACCCATGTCCGTCACTCGCGTCGCTTTCAGGCTTTATTGCGGCGGTTATAGCCAGCCGCGGAGCGCGGGGAAAGCGCGGACGGGCGCAACCGGCTTGGCGTTGCCGGGACCGGCTTCCCGCTCAGCGCCAGGTGGAGGATTTCAGGTCGAGTGCGCAGGCGTCGACGACATGGTTACGGGCGAGGTATGCCTGCACCCGGCTCGCGTAGTCGGGACGGTTGGCGCCTCCCAGGTCCCAGCCGGGCGGCAGGAACGACGCCATGCCGTTGACCGTAGGCAACCCAATCCGTTCCGCGACCATCATGGCATCCACGTTGAGGCTGTAGAAACCATCAATCTCCTCGGGTAACAAAGGCGGCCCCGGGCGGGTGGAGGCGGCATAGAAAACTCTGCAGTCGGCGGGTGGCGGCGGGATTGACTGGAGCCGCGCCATTTCGCCTGCATGGTCCAGACCGGTGTTGGAGCCAGTGTCAATCTGCTCCAGCACCAGAAGCAGGCATAGTGCAGCCAGTAATGGCGCAGGGACGCGGTGCGCCTTCTGTGCGAGGAGGGCGGTCACAGCAAGGACGATCGGGAGGACGAGCAGGATCTGCAGCCGGCATACGACGCGAACCGCCCTGGCACCGGGCACGTGCTCGTACACCGCGTGCCACAGCGTTGCGCTGCCGACATGCAGGGCCAGTGCCCAAGCGATCAGGCAGGATACGCTCGCCAGGAAGACCACCGGGCCGCGCCGTCGCGCGCCGGGCAGGCTCAGGGCGAAAAGAAGCAGCAGTGTCGGTGGCAGTCCGATCTCGTGCTCCCCCGTGATTGGGAAATTCGGGCGCATGGCGTGGTTGAGCGCTTGGTCGGCGGCGCCGAACACGAGATTGCCGGGGCCGACGTTGACGACGTCAAGTAGGCCCGGGAGATAGAGCAGGGTTTCCGTCCAGGCATGTCCGCCGGTTTCCGCGGCCTTGGGCAGGTAGAGGGTCAGGAACGGTAACGCACCCGCGACGAACACCAGCAACGATAGCGCAGTGGGCCAAAGCCGCGCCAGCGTCAGACGGGCGGGCGGACGCCAGCCCGCAAACAGGCAAGCTGCGGCGGTTAGCACGCTGATCGCACCCAGCAGCAACGTGAACCATGCCATGTAGAAGGAGGTCATCAGCCAAAGGTCCAACACTGCCGCCGCACCGCAGCCCCACAGCGCAGCGGCACGCGAGCGGACCGGCAGCATGACAACATGGCGCTCGACGAGGAGCATCAGCAGGGGTGCGAACGCGACGCTTAAAAGCTGCGCGTGGATCGACTGCACGAAGCTGGTACAGCTTAGAGTGAACAGCACGGCGCCCAGAGTGGCAAATCGGCGGCTCATCCCGCATGAGCTGCGCGACAGGAAGTAGAACGACGCGAAACCGATTGCCTTGACGCAGATGTTCACCAGCTCGCTGGACACCACCACGTCTAAGCCAACGGCGCGGAACAGCGCTTGGAGCAGACCGTAGATCAGGTAGCCGTCGTTGTAAGCGAGCGTGCCGGTTGTCGGAAAGAAGAAGCCAGGTGTGTCCCAGGCCTCGCGTCCGCGCAGCACGTTAAACCAATGCTCTAGGAGCGCAGTCTCGATCAGGCCGTCCGCGCGGTCTCCGGTAAGCAGCGCAAAACCGCCGGCAATCTGGTGACGGAAGAACACGGCGACCGAAAGGCCGCCCACAACGCAGGTTAAGAGTGTCCTGGCCAAGTCGCGGGTCGAGGAGGCAGAGCGATCTGACATTGTGGGCACGAATCCTAGCGCGTTTGGAAATGTGTCGCGGCGTCGGCAGTCTGCGGCATTGCGGCTGGCGCCGTTAGTGGCTGCCGGCGGCAACGGAGGGCAGGCGCAGGTAGGCGAGGCGCTTGGCCTCGGTGCGGCCGCGCGCGACGCTGTCCAGGATCAGCCCGCAGGCCAGCGCCAGGAACGACACGAGCGCCAGCCCGGTGGACAGCACCGCGGTGGGCAGGCGCGGCACCAGGCCGGTGCGCAGGTAGGTCGCGACCACGGGGACAGCGAGCAGCACCGCGAGCGCCAGCAGCATCGCGGCGGCGCTCGCGAAGAACGCGAGCGGGCGCTCCTCCTTCACCAGCACCACGATGGTGCGCAGGATGCGCAGGCCGTCGCTGTACGTGCGCAGCTTGGACTCCGACCCCGCCGGCCGCTCGCGATACGCCGACGGGTGCTCGCCCACCGGCATGCGCAGGGCGAGCGCGTGCACGGTGAACTCCGTCTCCGTCTCGAACCCCGTCGCCAGCGCCGGGAACGACTTGACGAAGCGGCGCGAGAACACGCGGTAGCCCGACAGCATGTCGGTGATCTCGCGGCCGAACAGCCGCGCCACGATGCCGCTCAGCACCGCGTTGCCGAGCCGGTGGCCCGGGCGATACGCGCCGGCCGCCTCGTCCACCCGCGTCGCGTTGACCATGTCCAGGCCCTGGTCCACCAGCAGCCGCAGCATCGCCGGCGCCGCCGCCGCGTCGTAGGTGCCGTCGCCGTCGACGAGCACGTAGATGTCGGCCTCCACGTCGGCGAACATGCGCCTGACCACGCTGCCCTTGCCCGGCCGCGGCTCGCGCCTGACCACCGCGCCGGCCGCCGCCGCCGCCTCGGCCGTGCCGTCCGTCGAGTTGTTGTCGTACACGTGCAGCACGGCACCCGGCAGGGCGCGCGCGAAATCGCGCACCACGTCCGCGATCGCCACCGCCTCGTTGCGGCACGGGATCAGCACCGCCACGCGGGGGGCGGCCACGTGGGTCGGGACGTCGAGCACGGACGAGGGCCAGGCGGCGGAGGGGGGCGGGTTCTGCACGCCTTCTTCTCGCCCACCTCGGTCCGACTGGCCAGGGGGCGCCCCTTCGTTCAGGCGTTTTGTCGCGGCGCGCGATCTGCGCGGCACGACGACCCACCAGGGAAGCGCGACTTGAGCCGGCTCCTGGAATGACCCATCGTCGACTGCGCTGCGCAGGCATTACGGCGTGACCGCCCTGGGGCGGAGCGAACCGAAAGGAAGCTCGGATCGTGGATGAGACCGTACGCGATGCCAGCCTTCCTATCCCACCCTTCGAGATGCGCCAGCTTGTCGGGCCGACCGACGAGGCCGCCTTCGACAATCCCGCCGGCGACCCGATCTTCGCCGGTCTCGCGCCGGAGCGGTTCGAGTCCGTGGTGGATTTTGGCTGCGGCTGCGGACGGCTCGCGCGACAGATGATTCAGCAGCGCGCAAGGCCGGGACGCTATCTCGGCTTCGACCTGCATCCTGGCATGGTTCGCTGGTGCCAGCGCGAGCTGACTCCGCGCGCGCCGAGCTTTGAGTTCAGACACCACGATATCTTCAACATCGCGTTCAACCCTGGCGCGGACAAGCCGTCCGTTCTGCCGATGCCGGCCGAGAATGCGTCTGCGAGTCTGATAATTGCCTTGTCGGTGTTCACCCACACCACGCAGGCGCAGGCCGAGCACTACCTGCGTGAAGTGGCCCGCGTGCTGCGCCCGGACGGGGTTGCTCGTGGCAAGCTGTTTCCTCTTTGAGAAGCGTTTCTTCCCGATGATGCACGACTTTCAGAACACCCTCTACATCAACATCGAGGATCCGACGAACGCCACGATCTTCGATCGGCAATGGCTGCAGCTCAGCCTGCGCAACCTCGGCCTTGTCGTCGTCCGGGTCGTGCAGCCTGAGCTACGAGGGTCAGTGGCTGCTGCACATCTGTCGGCTGGAAGCGGGTAGGCCCCGGGTCGAGATACCTGAGGACCAAGCTCCGTTCGGACGCCTACCGCCGCCCATTCCGATCGTTGATCCCACCGAGGTCGGCCGCTAGAGAACTGGCCGCCTGATACCCGGCGCGGCCGCTTCGGGTATGTCCAGCCCACTGGCCGGAACGGCAAACACCGGCATCACGCCTGCCATGCCGTGTCGTTTCCCGGCGGCGCTTGCCCGTTCCGCGGCGCACGTCGACACTGCCTCCATGTCCCGACTGCATCTTCGGGCCGCTCGCGTGCTCGTCGCCGGCGCGGCCTGCCTTGACTCGCTGCCGGAGGCCACCGTGGTGGTCGAGAACGGGCGGATCGTCGGCGTCGAGCCGGGGCGGATCGCGGGCGAGGGCGTGGACCTGCCGCAGGACGGGGTGCTCGCGCCAGGGCTCGTCGACCTGCAGGTCAACGGCGGCGGGGGGCTGCTCTACAACGACTCGCCGACGGCCGCGGCCGCGCTGGCGATCGCGCGGGCGCATCGCGATCTCGGGGTCACCACCATCCTGCCGACGCTGATCACCGACTTGCCGGCACGGATGCGCGAGGCGGCCGGCTCGATCGCGGCGGCCGTGGCCCAAGACTGCGGTGGGGTGGGGGGGCTGCACCTGGAGGGGCCGTTCCTCAGCCCGCTGCGGCCGGGGGTGCATGATCCGGCGCTGATCCGGCGGATGGGTGCGGAGGATCTGGCGCTGATCGCGGAGCTGGCGGCGCGGGTGCCGGTGCTGCTGACGCTGGCGCCGGAGTGCGTGGACGACGACGACCTGCGCGCGCTGGATGGCGCTGGGGTACGGCTGTGCGCGGGGCATTCCGCCGCCTCGTTCGAGCGCGCCGTGGAGTCGCTGGCGCTGGGGATTGGCGGCTTCACGCACTGGCCGAACGCGATGCCGCCGCTGGCCGGGCGCGAGCCGGGGGTCATGGGCGCTGCGCTGGCCAGCCGGCAGGCCTGGTGCGGGGTGATCATGGACGGCGTGCACGTGCATCCCGCGACGCTGCGGCTGCTGCTGGCGACACGCCAGGGCGGGTCGGCGGGACCGGTGGTGCTGGTGAGCGACTCGATGGCGCCGGCAGGCACGGACCTCGACCGGTTCGTGCTCGGCGGGCGCACGATCCTGCGGCGTGGGGGACGGCTGGAGACAGAGGACGGGGTGCTCGCGGGCGCGGACCTCGACCTCGGGCAGGCGGTGCGCAACGCGGTGTCGATGCTCGGGCTCGACGGCGCGGAGGCGCTGCGCATGGCGTCGACCTACCCGGCGCGTGCGGCAGGGTTGCACGACCGTGGCCGGATCGCGCCGGGGTTGCGCGCCGATCTGGTGCTGCTGGACCGGGACCTGCGCCCCTGCGGCACCTGGATCGCGGGAGAATGGCGTCCAGCCGGGGGTCGCGGCGGGCGCGATCATGGAACGGGGTCGGCGTCGCGGACAGGCTGATGTCGGCGTAAATCCGGCTGGTCCGGGCGTGGCTGCATGCATCCGCATGCTCGGCCCGGCCGTAGCATGGGCGCGGCGACAGCGACGGCGGGCCCTCGCCGCGAGGTGTGCCGGGAGACGCGGACGGCGCATTGACGACCCGCGGCCCGGGACGCAGGCTGCAACCTGCGGCATTGGTTGCGCGGCGCCTCACGACCGCACGTGGTCATGGTTCCAGTTAAAGGACGATCGCTATGAATACCCTCTTCGTCGGCGACAACGCCGTCCTGCAGACGGAACAGGATGGCTCGAACTTCGTCGTCATGGGCGCGAACGCGACGGTCGTCTCCGTCGGCTCGGACGTCATCTTCGCCGGCACCGGAAACAGCACGATCTACGACACGGGCATCCACGCCGCCGGCGGCAGCTACCAGGGCGACACGGTGGTGCTCGGCGCAGGCACGGCGACCGTGCTGATCGGCAGCATCGGCTCCATCGTCTACGGCGGCAGCGGCACCGCGAGCGTCTTCTACACCACCACGCCGGGCACGCTGGTCACCGGCAGCGGCAACCTGGACATCATCGGCAATCCGACCGGCGCCGGGATCTTCTTCGGCGGCGGGATCACATCGATGACCCACGACTCGTCGGGAACGACCGTCCACACCGGCCTCGGCGCGACGGACCACCTCTTCGCGGCCGGGCCGCTGACCTAGCTGGACGGTGGCGGAGGCGGATGGGAATCGAACCCACCACCCGCTTGACGCGGGCCACTGGTTTTGAAGACCAGGGGGGCCACCAGACCCCGATCGCCTCCGTGGTGCGAGGATCACCCGGCGCGGCGGGCGGCGCAAGGCCGGGGAAGGCGAAGGAAGGCCAGAGGCTCTGCCTCTGGACTCCGCCAAAGGCTCGCCTCTGGAAACCTGGATGCAGGAGGACCGTCCCCGCGCATGTCGGCCCTGTGGCCCGGGCCGGCGTCATGCGGCGGGGACAGCCGGGCGTCACATGAAGGCGCCGGGCGGCCGACGCTTGCCGAGTGAAGGTTTCCAAAGGCAAGCCTTTGGCGGAGTTTGAGGCAGAGCCTCGACCTTGCTTCCTTGTCAGCCCGCCCGACGCGCGAGCTGCCTGCGGTCCGCGACCCTGCGGGTGAAGCCGATCTGGTCGAAGTGCTCCAGCAGCGGGACGCTGAACTTGCGCGACACGCCCAGCGCCGCGCCGGCGTCGCTGACCAGCAGGCCGGCGCCTTCGGCGAGCAGGGGCTCCAGGCGGATGCGCGCGGCCTCGACGGCGTCGCGGTGGAACAGCAGCTCGCGCTTCTGCACGCGGTCGGCGGCGCGGACCAGGACGCCCTCGCGCACCAGGCGGTCGGCGAGGCGCTTCAGCACGGGGTCGGCGGCGAAGTCGCGGGTGTCGGGGGCGGAGAGGCCGGCCTTGCGCACGCGCTCTGCCAGGGCGTCGGCGGCCTGGCGGTCGCGGTCGGCGCGGTCGCGCTCGAAGGCGGCGCGCACCGGGGCGACGAGGCCGCCGGCCAGGCGGAGCACGCCGGTCGCGGCGAGGCGGGAGAGCGTCTCCTCCAGCACAGGCGCAGAGGCCCCGGGCAGGCCCGCCAGCAGCCGCTCGCGCGACACCCCGTCCGGAGCCGCCGCCAGCAGGGTCGGGATGCGGGCGGCGAGCGATGCCAGCGCGGTGGCCAGCACCGCGACGCCGCGCGCGACCACCACCGGACCCTGGGCGCCGGGGGCGGCGAGGAGGGTGGCGGAGACCAGCTCCTGCGACAGGCCGGACAGGCGGGCGAGGCGGGGCAACGGGCGGCCTGCCGCACCGGCGTCGGCGACCTCGGCGGCGACCAGGCGCTCCGGGGCCTCCGCGGCCAGG
>CAXSEG010000152.1:0-11309 GCA_964235545.1 uncultured Acetobacteraceae bacterium | reverse complement strand
GGAGCGCGTGTCGTGGGTGGTCATCTCCTACCTTGTCGCCACCACGATCGCCGCCCCCGTCTACGGCCGCCTGGGCGACGTGCTGGGCCGCCGCAAGCTGCTATTCGTGGCCCTGGCGATCTTCGTCGTGGCCTCGGTCGCGTGCGCGGTGGCCCCGACCATCCTGGCGCTGACCGCCGCCCGCGTATTGCAGGGCCTGGGCGGCGGCGGCCTGATGACCACCAGCCAGGCGCTGGTGGGGGAGGTGGTGCCACCGCGGGAGCGGGGCCGCTACCAGGGCTACCTCGCGTCCATCTTCGTCGCGTCCTCCACCTTCGGCCCCGTCGCGGGCGGCTGGCTGACGCAGCATTTCGGCTGGCAGTCGGTCTTCATCGTCAACCTGCCGCTAGGTGCGGCCGCCGCGGCCCTGGCCTTCCGCCTG
The DNA here is from genome assembly GCA_964235545.1 of uncultured Acetobacteraceae bacterium. GTDB lineage: Bacteria > Pseudomonadota > Alphaproteobacteria > Acetobacterales > Acetobacteraceae > LMUY01. The sequence goes on along the minus strand of CAXSEG010000152.1, from coordinate 10,888 downwards.
CCGCGCCGGGCCGGGGCCGGGGGCAAGCTGCAGTTCGACACGCTGGGCGTGGTGCTGTTCACCGCCTTCATCACGCCGATGCTGCTGGCACTCGAGCGGCTGCAACGGTTCGACCCGGCCTCCCTGCCGTTGGTGGGTGTGCTGGTTGCCGTGTCGCTGGGCGCCCTGTGGCTGCTGCTGCGGCAGGAGCGCCGCGCCGCCAGCCCGCTGCTGCCGCTGAACCTGCTGCGCCAGCCGGCGATCTGGCGTTGCGACCTGATGGGCGCCTGCGTCGGCGCCATGCTCGTCTCGATGGTGACGTTCGTGCCGATTTGGCTGCAAGTGGTGCGCGGCATCGGGCCCAGCGACGTCGGCCTGATGCTGCTGCCGATGACGGCGGGGATCGCGTTCGGCTCCCTGTTCACCGGGCGCATGATGGCCAGGACGGGGCGCACGGCGGTCTTCCCTTCGATCGGCCTCGCCATCACCGGCTGCGCGCTGCTGATCCTGGCCTTTGCCGCCCCCCGCCTGTCCAACACCGCAGTGCCGCTGGTGTTCGTGCTGTACTCCGTGAGCCTCGGCACGGCGATGCCCGTGGTGCAGCTCACGGTGCAACTGGTGGCGGGTCGGGCAAACCTGGGCGCCGCCGCCGCCTCGGTGCAGTTCAGCCGCTCCGTCGGCGCCGCGTTTGGCACCGCGATCGTGGGGGCGGTGCTGTTCGCCGTGCTCTCCCGCGCCGACCGCGGTACGGCCACCTTGTTCGCCGAGATGGTGGAACGCGGCCCGGTCGCGATGGCAGGTCTGGACGAGGTGCGGCGCGCTGTCGTCTCGGCGGAGATCAAGGACGCATTCCGCTCGGCCTTCCTGGCCATCGCGGGCTTTACGGGATTGGGCCTCGTGATGGCCTGGACCATCCCCGTCCGAAAGATGTGACGCCGACGTCCCTAGCTTCGTAGGGTGGGCTTCAGCCCACCGCCCACGCCACGGCTGGTGGGCTGAAACCCACCCTACGGGACCTCTCGCGCTGCCATCGCCAGCACCGCGGTCAGGTTGCGCCCCATGATCAACAGCACGCCTGCATCATTGGTGACCATCAAGGCAGCGGTTGCCCCATCGATGAGCAACAGAACCTGCCGCGCCACGATCGCCGGCTCCGCCAGGCCCGCACCCTGGCAGAGTTCGCCCAGGAACCGGAGCACGTGGCCGTGGTGCTCTGCGGCGATGTCCCGCAGCCAGGTCTCGCCCTTGTCGTGCTCGGCGATGGCATTCATGAAGGCGCAACCGTAGAACCGTCCCCCGCGATACCAGCCCTCCATCGCCCGGCCCACCGAATGCAACCGTACCATCGGGTCCGGACCGGCCGACTCGACGGCGGCGAAGAACCCGGCGCGCCAGTCTGCCCCTTCGCGAGCCAATACCTCCCGCAGCAACGCGTCCTTGGAGCCGAACCGGCCATACAGCGTCATCTTGGACGCACCAGCCGCGGCCAGGATCCGGTCGATCCCCGTTGCATGAATGCCGTGCCGGCAGAACAGGTCCCGCGCGGCGTCGACGATCCGCTCGTGGGCCGGCTGGGTGCGGGTCAGGTCGATGGCATCGCTCACACCCCAACCTCGCAGTGCCGCGGCCCCGGTGCAAGCGCAGCCCTTGGCATGGCGCGTGCTTACCCCTCAGTCAGGTTGTGCCAGACAGAACGGTCTGTATGATCGTGGCGTTCGGATTGCGATCCGGATCCACCAAAGCAAAGGAACGCCGCCATGAGCGCTACCGCGACAACGCTTCCCCCCGCCGGACCCGGTGCCATGACCGGCTGCCTCGCCCCGATCGACAAAGGCGGGCTCGACCAGCTGATCGCCAAGGGCCGCGCCAACCCGCAGGCCATCAAGACTCTCAAGTGCAAGACCATCGCCGAGGGCCGCTTCCGCCACCTGAACATGATCCGCGACCTGCCGCCCTACATCGTGGACGAGCCGCCGGCATTGCTGGGTGACGACACCGCGCCAAACCCGTCCGAAGCGTCGCTGGCCGCCCTCGGCTCCTGCCTGGCCGTCGGCATCCACGCCAACGCGGTCGCGCGCGGCATCACTGTCCGCTCGCTGGAGCTCGAGCTCGAGGCCGACATCAACATCACCGCCGTCTGGGGCACGGGCGACACCAGCCCGAAGCCGGTCGGCTTCGACGCCGTCCGCGTCAAGGTGCACCTCGATGCGGACGCGCCGAAGGAGGAGCTGGACGCGCTCGTCGCCCACGCCCGTACCTGGTCGCCGGTCGCCAACACGTTCAGCAAGCCCGTCCCGGTGAACTGCGACATGGTCTGATCCGCCGTCATCAGGGAGCGCCAGCATGGACCATTCCTATCCACCCGCAAGATCCAGCGACCTGTCCGGCGTGCTGGAGGCGGAGTTGGCGCCCCTGGTGGCCCAGATTGACGAAGGCTTCTACCCCGCGGAGACGATGCGCCTGATGGGCAAGGCAGGGGCGTTCGACCGCCATCTCGCCTTGTCCGGAGCGCCCGACCTCGGTGCCGCCATCACGGCGATGGCGGATGTGGGGGCGCACTGCATGTCCACCGCATTCTGCACATGGTGCCAGGATGCCTGTGGCTGGTATCTTGAAAACACCGACAACATCGCGCTACGCGGTCGGTTGCAGCCCGGCATCGCCAACGGTGCGCTCCTGGGCGGCACGGGGTTGTCCAACCCGATCAAGGCGCTGTCCGGCATCGAGGACTTCGCTCTGCGCGCCACCCGCGCCGAGGGAGGCTACATCGTCACCGGCGTGCTACCCTGGGTGAGCAACCTCGGTGAGCACCATTGGTTCGGCACCGTCTTCCAGGATGCGGCGGACCCATCGCACCGCATGATGGCCATGGTGCAATGCGGGCAGCCCGGCGTGGACATCAAGCAGAGCGTGCACTTCTCCACGCTCGAGGGCACCGGCACCTACGTCGTGCGCTTCCGCCGCGCCTTCATCGCCGATGAGATGATGCTCGCCGACCCGCTGGGCGACATGGTCGCCCGTATTCGCCCCGGCTTCATCCTGCTGCAGACCGGCATGGGCCTCGGCATCATCCGCGCCAGCATCGACGCCATGGTCCGCGCCGATGGCAACCAGGAGCCGACCAACCGCTATCTGCCCCGCCGCCCGGCCTATTTCGAAGACGCGCTGGCCGAGCTGACCGCCACCCTCATGCGCCTGGCAGCCACCCCGCGGGAGCGGGCACCCGGCTACATGCGCGAGGTGCTGGAAGCCCGGCTGCGCACCGGCGAGCTCACGCTGCAGGCGACGGAGGCGGCGATGCTGCACACGGGGGCACGTGCCTTCATCACCGGGTCCCCCGTGCAGAGGCGCCTGCGAGAGGGATACTTTGTAGCAATGATAACCCCTTCCAGCCGCCACCTCGCCCAAGAACTAAGCCGGATGTCCTGACCACCAAACCCATGGAGTGTGCCTGATGGCTGACACGATCCTAATTTCGCCTGCGGAGCTGTCCAGCCTCATGGAGGCCGGGAACCTGGTGTTGATCGACACCCGCTCGCCGGACACCTACGCCGCCGGGCACATCGCCGGCGCGGTGAACATGTTCGAAATCTTCACCTATCTCGCCATGAGCACCAAGGAAGGCATGGCGGAGCTGAAGGGCAAGTTCACCGAGGCGTTCGGCGCGGCCGGCATCGGCGGCAACGAGACGGTGGTGTTCTACGAGGGCTCGATGAACTCGGGCTTCGGCATGTCCTGCCGCGGCTACTACCTGCTGTCCTTCCTCGGCTATACCAAGGCGCATGTGCTGCATGGCGGCCTGGCAGCGTGGCGGGCGGCGGGTATGCCCGTGACGACCGAAATGCCGCACCCGGTTGCCAAGACCTTCCCCGTGTCCAGCGAGGGCGAGCATATGATGCTCGACAAGGAGGACATGCTTGCAGCGCTCGGTGACGACGGCATCGTCAAGCTGGACGTGCGGGACGTGGACGAGTGGATCGGCACGTCCTCCTCGCCCTACGGCCCGGACTTCGCGCCGCGCAAGGGCCGGATCCCCGGCGCCAAGTGGCTGGAGTGGTATCGCCTGATGAAGCCGACCGGTGCCGGGCCGATGTTCAAGGCCCGTGAGGAGCTGCTCGCCGAACTGCACACCGTCGGCGTCACGCCGGACACGCCGGTGTACCTGTATTGCTTCAAGGGCGCACGCGCCTCCAACTCCCTGATCGCCCTGCGCGAGGCCGGCATCAAGGACGTGCGCATGTATTTCGGCTCCTGGAACGAGTGGAGCCGCGACCCCGAGTTGCCTATCGAGACCGGCATGCCCTACGCCGGCGCCTGACACTCTCCTTGGTGGACTGAAGCTGACCCTACATCGCGATTTTGATGACTGTAGGGTGGGCTTCAGCCCACCGTAGCCGGATCAAGTACAAGCCTGACCGCTAGGAGGCCCAGAGCGTCCCGTCTACTGCCCGCCCAGCGTCGTGCTGCTACCCTTGCTCCCGGCGCCGGCACCCGGGCCGGCCGTGAACCGGCCGACGTTGCCCAGCAACTGCTGCATGAACGTCGCTTCGCTGCCCGGCGACGGCGTCGATCGGGACACCACATCGACCCCCTTCGCGTCCTTCTGGTTGAGCTGTTTCACGTCCCGCAGCACGCCGCGGTCGTCGAAGGTCAGCTGCACCACATCCTGGCTGTTGATCCCCTGCACCCGGGCGACCCGCGGCTGCGTGACCTCGCTGATATAGATCCAGGTGTTGTCGTCGAACGTTCCCCGTGCCGTCGGCGAGCCCAGCAGGCTGGTCGCGTCCGCCCGGGTCGACGTGCCTGGGATGAGGTCCTTCAGCTGGTCGGCCGTCACCCGGTTGCCCCGCACCTGCGAGGCCGGCGCCAGGTAAGAGCAGCCGGCCAGGCCGGTAAGGAGCATCAGGAGGAAGGCGCAGCGTTTCACGGTATCGTCCTCGCCAAGGGCATGGTGGTTGACCCGGCGTGCCGCCGCGTTATGTGCCGGACTGTCGAATGCCAGGGGCGTGTCACGCCGGGCGCCCCGGTGTCAACGGATTGAAATGGGGCAGGAATGGCCTTCTTCGGTTTACTGGGGCGCAGTCGCCACGAGCGGGTCGGGTTCGATCTCTACAACGCCGCCGTCCGCGCGGCCCGGGCGCCGTTCTATTACGCCGCATTAGGCGTGCCGGACACGTTGGACGGCCGGTTCGACCTGGTCGGCTTGCATGCCTCGCTGTTGATCCGCCGCTTGCGCACCATCCCGCCGCCCGGCGCGGCCGTGTCCCAAGCGGTGTTCGACGCTATGTTCTCTGACATGGACATCAACCTGCGCGAGCTGGGCGTGAGCGACATGCGGCTCGCCCGCAACGTGCGCGCGATGTGGGAGGCGTTTCACGGCCGCGCCACCGCCTACGAAACGGCTCTGGGCTCGGCCGACCCAGCGGTGCTGGAGATGGCGTTGGCCAAGAATATCTGGCGCGGCGAGCCCGCACCCGGTGCCGCGAGCCTGGCTCGCAGCGTACGCATCACGGCGGCCACGGTGGACGCGGCGCCGGCAGCGGAACTGCTTGCCGGCCACTTCGTTTTTCCGACACCGGACAGCCTATGAGCGGCGAGAAGACGGTCCCCTTGGAGCTGTCCCGGCCGCTTCCGGCGGACCGTGTCGGGCCGGGCGGCTACACCCTTTCGGTCGAGGCCAGCGCGGAGGAGTGCGCCGCCATCGCCCGCCGGCTGTTGGTGCCCTCCGTCGAAGGGGTGCGCTGCGCCTGGTCGCTGCGCGCGGCCCCACACGGCGTGATCGAGGCGGAGGGATCGCTGCGGGCCCGGCTGCACCAGGAATGCGTCGTGTCCCTGGACGCGTTTGCGACGGAGATGGTGGAGGAGTTCGCCGTGCGCTTCGTGCCCGTGGGGGACGAGAGCGAGGAGGCCGACGATCCGGACGAGCCCGACGAGCTGCCCATCCAGGACGGCATGCTGGAGTTGGGGGAGGCGACCGTCGAGCAGGTCGCCCTGGCGCTCGATCCATATCCGCGCAAGCCCGGGGCCATGCTGCCGGAGGAGCTGGGTGATGAGCCGGACAACCCGTTCGCCGCCCTGGCACACCGCCGCAAGCCGAGTTAGGCCGGCGATACTTGCAGGCGTGCGGCGCGTCTGCTAATCGGCGCGCCCTGAGCTATAGACAATTTGTGACGTCGTCCCGCGCTGGTTACCGGCAGCGGTTCTCGCCACGCAGACACCGGAGGGCGCACGCCCATGGCCGTTCCCAAGAAGAAGACGTCGCAATCCCGTATGGGGATGCGTCGCAGCCACCATGCTCTCACCGTCGAGGCCCATGCCGAATGCGCGAATTGCGGCGAGCTGAAGCGCCCGCATCACGTATGTGCCCATTGCGGCCACTATGCCGGCCGGGAAGTGGTCGCGGCTGGCAAGGCGCTGAAAGGCGCTGTCCGGGTCTGAGCTGCCGGCGTCACGCCGGGCGACGAGGAATGCTATGACAGACGCGTCAGCGCCCGAAGCGGCCGGCGCGTTCACCCTGGCCGTCGATGCGATGGGGGGCGACCGCGCACCAGGCGTCGTGATCGACGGCCTGGCGATCGCCGCCCAGCGCCATCCCAGCGCGCGCTTTCTGGTCGTGGGGGACGAGGCGACGTTGCTGCCGCTTATGGCAGCTAAGAAGTTGTCCCAATGTTGCACAGTGCGCCATGCCCCGGACGTGATCGGCATGGACATGAAGCCGACGGCGGCCCTGCGGGTGCGCAACGGCTCGATGCGGATCGCCATCGACTCGGTGGCGGCCGGCGAGGCGTTCGGCGTGATTTCGGCCGGCAACACCGGCGCCCTGATGGCGCTGTCCAAGATCGTGATCAAGACGCTGCCGGGCATCGACCGTCCGGCCTTGGCGGCCCTGGTCCCGTCCGCCAAGGGTGACGTCGTGATGCTCGACCTCGGCGCCAACGTGGTGTGCGACTCGCGCAACCTGGTCGAGTTCGCGGTCATGGGGGACGTGTTCGCCCGCGCCGTGCTGGGCCTGCCGCAGCCGACGATCGGCCTGCTCAACATCGGCTCGGAGGAGCAGAAGGGCGATGACCGGGTGCGCCAGGCGGCCGAGCTGCTGCGCGCCAGCCATATCGGCCCGCAGTTCCACGGCTTCGTGGAGGGTGACGACATCGCCGCCGGCACGACGGACGTGGTCGTGACCGATGGCTTCACCGGCAACGTCGCGCTCAAGATGGGGGAGGGCGCGCTGAAGCTCGTCTTCACCCTACTGCGCCAGGTGTTCAGCAGCAGTTGGGCCGGCCGCCTGGCCTACGTGCTGGCCCGGCCCGGACTGGAGCGGCTACGTGAGTGGGTAGACCCGCGGCGGTACAACGGCGCCATCATGCTCGGGCTGAACGGCGTGGTGGTGAAATCCCATGGCGGCACGGATGCCGAGCAGTTCGCCTACGCGACTGACGTCGCCATCGACATGATCTTGCACCGCTTCAACGAGAAGATCCGCGAGGGACTGGCCCGCATCGCCGTGCTCGGCGACAAGCCGTCCAGCTCGCCACCCGGGTCACCAGCCGTGTTGGCCTCGGCGCGCTGATGCTGCGGGCGGTGATGGCGGGTGCGGGCGCCTACCTGCCCGAGCGGGTCGTGACCAACAGCGACCTGGCCCTGACGCTCGACACGTCGGATGAGTGGATCGTCGAGCGCACCGGCATTCGCCAGCGCCATCTGGCACAACCGCACGAGACGGCAGCCTATATGGGTGCCCGGGCAGCCGCAGCGGCGCTGGACCATGCCCGGGCCAAGCCCGCCGACGTGGACGCGATCATCCTCGGCACCAGCACGCCGGACCAGGCCTTCCCGGCCAGCGCCCTGGGTGTGCAGGCGGCACTCGGCTGCGGCGGGTTCGGGTTCGACGTCTCGGCGGCCTGCAGCGGCTTCGTCTATGGGCTGAGCATCGCTGACGCGATGATCCGCAGCGGCCAGGTGCGCGGCGTGCTGGTGATCGGCTCGGAAGTCTATTCCCGCATCCTGGACTGGACCGATCGCGGCACCTGCGTGCTGTTCGGCGACGGGGCAGGGGCGGTGTTCCTTCGCGGCGAGGAGCAGGCGGACGGGCCCGGGGGGCGCGGCATCCTCTCGACCCATCTGCACGCGCAGGGTGACCTCGGCCCGTTGCTCTACGTGGACGGCGCGGTTGGGCGGCCCGAGCTGAGCGGCCACCTGCGCATGAACGGGCGCGAGATCTTCCGCCACGCGGTAGCCAAGCTGTCCTCCGCGGTGGAGGAGGCGCTGGCGGCCAATGGGCTGATCCAGCAGGACATCGACTGGCTGGTGCCGCATCAGGCCAACCGCCGCATCATCGACGCGATGGGCCGCAAGCTCGGCCTGCCCGCCGAGCGCGTGGTGGTGACGGTGGACCGTCACGCCAACACATCGGCCGCCTCCATCCCGCTCGCCTTGGCGGAGGCGTGGCATGACGGCCGCATGAAGCAGGGTGACCTGCTGGTGCTGGAGGCCCTTGGCGGCGGGCTGACCTGGGGGTCGGCGCTGGTGCGGCTCTAGCGCCACATCCTGGCCAGTTTTGTTTAATCTCAGGGCGTTTGCTTGACGGTTCCAAGCCGCACCGCATAGCGTGCTCGGCATGCAAACCGTCACGCGCGCCCACTTGGCCGAGCGCATCTATACCCAGGTCGGCCTGTCGCGGAACGAGTCGGCCGATTTGCTGGAGACGGTGCTCGACCGGCTTTGCAAGTCGTTGGAAAGCGGCGAGTCGGTCAAGATCAGTGGCTTCGGGACGTTCTCTGTCAGGCAGAAAGGGCGGCGCATCGGCCGCAACCCGAAGACGGGGGTCGAGGTGCCGATCCTGCCCCGCCGCGTGCTGGTGTTCCGGCCGAGCCAGGTGCTTAAGGCGCACGTGAACGGCACCGCGATCCCGCAGGGCGACGAGCTGGCGGCTGACGAGGCGGCGGGTGACGCGTTCGCCGGTGAGGGTGAGTGAGCTTGCCGACCCCGGTGGAGGAGCCTGCCGATCCCGTCCGGGCCCGGCCCAAGAAAGCGCCGAACGCCTTCCGCACGATCAGCGAGGTCGCCGACGAGCTTCATATCCCGCAGCACGTCCTGCGCTTTTGGGAGACGAAGTTCCCCCAGGTGAAGCCGCTGAAGCGGGGCGGCGGCCGCCGCTACTACCGGCCGGACGACATCGCACTGCTGCGCCGCATCTCGGACCTGCTCTACATCCAGGGTTACACGATCAAGGGCGTGCAGCGCCTGCTACGGGAAGGCGGCGGCAAGCTGTCCGACGACATCCCGCCCGCCACCGAAGCCGAACGCGCCGCCGCCGCCGCCGAGCGCGCCGGCCAAGTCGAGCAGGCGTCGCTGCTGCCCGCCGAGGAGGCACCCGTGCTGCCGGTCGAGGCCGGCCCCGCCCTTGGTCTGCTTCAGGACGAGAATATGCGCTTGCGCATGATGCTGCAGCAGGCGTTGGAGGAATTGGTGGTGATCCGGCAGCTCCTGAGCTGACCACTCGGCCACGAGCGTTGCGGCCTAGGGGCGCTGCTGCTAGATCATCCGCCAGTCGGAGCGTGGCGCAGCCTGGTAGCGCACCTGTCTGGGGGACAGGGGGTCGTGGGTTCGAATCCCGCCGCTCCGACCAACGAACCCGTTAGCTCCACGTGCCAGGCACCCAGGCGTAAATGCCGCTCGTGCCCGCCCAGTGCCCCGGCGTCCAGAGTGTGTGATCGCCCCTCGGCTCATAATGGCCCGGGTCGTAGCGGTAGGAGCCGCCGACATACAGCCAATCGCCGGGCCGCCACACCAGTTCAGCCTCGCTGACCGGCGGCTTCGGGATCGTCTCGGCGGGTAAGGCGGGTGCCGAGGGGTACTCCGCAATCTGCGAGCCGCAGCCCACGAGGACCAGGGCAGCGGCCAGCCAAGCGACGTGTCGTGTCATCGGACCTCCAGAAGTTACGCCACCGCCGCCCGGCGGATCGGGGCGGGGCGGGTCGCCAGCCAGATACCCAGCGCCACCGGCACGATTCCAAGCAAGTCCGACGGGCTGACCGGCTCGCCCAGCACCGCCCAGGACATTGCCAGCCCGATCGGCGGGATCAGGAAGTGCAGCGCGCTGGCCGAGGAGGCGCTGCCGCGGTTCAGCAGCCAGAACCACAGCAGCAGCGCGCCGACCGACATCACGAACACACACCAGGCCATTGTCAGCCAGAAGCGCGGGCCGATCACGGCGAGCGCCGGATTCTCGAACGCCCCGCCCAGCGTCAGCAGGAACGCGCCGGCCACCAGGGTCTGCACGCCGACCGCGACCGGCAGCGTGACCTTGGGGGCCAACCATTTGAACGCGACCGTGCCCGCCACCAGGGAGAGCAGGGCGCCCGTGACCAGCAGCACGCCCTGTGCGCTCTCGTGCCCGGCAACGATGCGGTGGCGCACGACGAACACTGCCCCTGCAAAGCCGAGCAGCAGGCCGAGCACCTTGCGCCAATGCAGCCGCTCGCCCAGCAAGGGGGCTGCGACCGCGGCGATCAGGATGGGGTTGAGGCTGGCGATGATGGTGGCGAGCCCGGCGGATACCGTGCCCATCCCCTGCCATGCCAGCCCCTGGTAGCCCGCCTGGTTCAGCAGCCCAAGCAGCGCCAGGGCCGCCCAGGGCACCGGGCCCTTCAGCTCTCCGCGCCAGGCTGCGTAGCCGAGCAGCAGCACCCCCGTTATCAGGAAGCGCACCCCGCCGAAGAGCGCGGGCGGGCAGGTGGTTAATGCCAGCTTGGCCACCGTAAACCCGCTTGCCCAGGCGAGCACGAACAATAGCACCGCCACCGCGTAGATCAGCCTTCCCCGCATCCCGCTCAGCCCGGCAGCAGGACCGTGGCGGTCGCCTGCGCGGCTATGCCCTCGCCGCGTCCGGTGAAGCCGAGGCGCTCGGTGG
>CAXSEG010000151.1:0-11366 GCA_964235545.1 uncultured Acetobacteraceae bacterium | reverse complement strand
CGCTCGACGAAGCCGCCACCGCGGCGCTGAAACGAGCCCGCGGCCAGACCGCCCCGGCCGCATGCATCGAGGCCGTGCGCGCCGCGATCACTCTGCCGTTCGACGCCGGCATGACGCTCGAGCGCCAGCTCTTTGTGAACCTCGTCGCCGGCGAGCAAAGCCGCGCCCTGCGCCACGCCTTCTTCGCCGAGCGCGAGGCGCAGCATATTCCCGGTATGCCCGCAAACCTCAAACCCCCGCCAGCACAGCACGCCGCCGTAATCGGCGCCGGCACCATGGGCGGCGGCATCGCCATGTGCTTCGCCAACGCCGGCATCCCGGTGACGCTGGTGGAGGTGAAGCAGGACGCGCTCGACCGTGGCATGGGCGTGGTGGAGAAAAACTACCGCACCGCCGTCAGCCGCGGCTCCATGCCGGAGGGCGACGTGGCCAAGCGCATGGCCCTGTTCACCGCCACTACCGATTGGAGCGCTATCGCCGACGCCGACGTGGTGATCGAGGCGGTGTTCGAGACCATGGAGGTCAAGCGGGAGGTGTTCACCAAGCTGGACGCGATCTGCAAGCCCGGCGCGCTGCTCGCCTCCAACACCTCGACGCTGGACGTTGACCAGATTGCTGGCTTCACCAAGCGCCCGGCGGACGTGGTGGGCATGCACTTCTTCTCACCCGCCAACGTGATGAAGCTGCTGGAGATCGTGCGCGGCAAGGCTAGCAGCTGCGAGTCGGTGGCCCGCGCGCTGGCGATCGGCCGCACCATCGGCAAGGTGTCCGCCGTGGTCGGCGTGTGCGACGGCTTCGTCGGCAACCGCATGCTGCACAAACGGTCGGCGCAGGCGGAGAAGCTGCTGCTGGAGGGCGCGCGGCCGGAGCAGGTGGACGCCGTGGTGACCAAGTTCGGCTTCCCAATGGGCCCGTACGCGATGGGGGACCTGGCCGGCCTGGACGTCGGCTGGCGCATCCGCCAGGGCCGCGGCGCCACTGCCCCGATCAGCGACGCGCTGTGCGAGGCCGGCCGCTTCGGCCAGAAGACTGGCGCCGGCTACTACAAATACGAGGGCCGCACACCGACGCCGGACCCGGCGGTGGACGCGGTAATCGCCGAGCAGCAGCGCAAGATCGGCGTGAACCCCCGCACGATCGGCGATGACGAGATCTTCGAGCGCATGATCTACCCCATGATCAACGAGGGCGCTCGCATCCTCGAGGAAGGCATCGCCAGCCGTCCCTCGGATATCGACGTGATCTGGATGAATGGCTATGGCTGGCCGAGTTGGACTGGTGGCCCGATGTTCTACGCCGACAAGGTGGGCCTGAAACACATCGCCGACCGCCTGACCGCCTACGCCGACAGCTCCGGCGACGAGACGCTCCGCCCCGCCAAGCTGCTGCGGCAGCTGGCCGCCAAGGGCCAAGGTTTCGCCGAACCAGCCAAGCCGGCTGCGTGAGCGACGTGCGCACGGAAATTCCCCTCCCCTTGTGGGAGGGGTGGAGCTGCCAAAGGTTCCGCGGGCTTCTTCAGCTCATGGAAAGGCAGCAGAGGGTAAGGGAAGGGTCGATCCGGCGCCTTCTGCCCTGGGAACGTGCGCGCGGACCCCTCCCCCCGGCCCCCTCCCACAAGGCGAGGGGGAGGTGACGAACCGCCCGTTTGCCTGGGAAGCATCCTATCCGCCCCGCCTGAAATGGGACGTGCCGATTACCGTCTCCACGCTGCCTGCGATGATGCGCCGCGCGGTCACCGCGTATGGCGACAAGCCCTTCATTGAATTCCGCGGCCAGCGCACCAGCTTCCGCAGCTTCGGCGCCCAGGTCGAGCGTGCCGCCGCCGGGTTCCAGGCTTTGGGCGTGGGCCCCGGCGTCGCCGTGGCACTCTATCTGCCAAACGTCCCCTACCACCCGGTCAGCTTCTTCGCCGTCCTGCTAGCCGGAGGCCGGGTCGTGCATCTCAGCCCACTCGACCCGCCGCGCGCCCTCGCCCGCAAGCTGGCGGATAGCGGCGCGCGCATCCTGGTCGCACCCGACTACCCGGCGATGCTCCCCCAGGCGTTCGGCTTGCTCGGCGACGGCCTGATCGACCATCTCGTCGTCGGCGAGGATGCCGCGTTCGGACCCGGACCGCCCACTCAAGCGATCCCGGACGACGCACGCGTCATCCGCTTCGCCCGGCTGAGCGAGGCCACCCCCATCCGTGCCTGGCCGGAAACCGATGCGTCGGATGTGGCCGTGCTGCAATACACCGGCGGCACCACCGGCTTGCCGCGCGCCGCGATGCTTACCCATGCGAACCTGACGGCCGCTGTCTCGATCTTCGAGAACTGGAATAACGGTAACGACCGTGCATGGCGGCCCGAGGACCGGGTGGTCGGCGTGCTGCCGCTGTTCCATATCTATATGCTGACCACAGTGCTGCTGCGCTGCCTCAACGCCGGGGTGGAGATCATGCTCCGCCTGCGTTTCGACGTGGCACAGACGCTGGACGACATCGAGCGCGGCCGTGCCACCGTGTTCCCCGGCGTGCCGACCATGTTCATCGCCATGGCCGCCCAACCCGGTATCGGCACACGCGATCTGTCCTCCCTGCGCGTGGCCAGTTGCGGCGGCGCTCCGCTCCCACTGGAAGTAGCGCAGCGCTTCGAGCAGCTGACCGGGCGCCGGGTCGGCGTCGGCTGGGGCATGACCGAGACCTCGCCGGCGGGCACCAACATCCTGCCGGACACGGCGATGCGCTCCGGGCTGATCGGCCTGCCGCTGCCCGGGATCGAGATGGACGTCGCCGACCTGCACGACCCGCATCGCGTGCTGCCGCCGGGCGAGGCGGGTGAAATCCGCATCCGCGGTCCGAACGTCACCGCGGGGTATTGGAACCGCCCGGAGGAGACCGCCTCGGCTTACGCCGATGGCTGGTTCCTCACCGGCGACATCGGCACCATGGACGAGGCCGGTAATTTCACCATCGTCGACCGCAAGAAGGACATGATCATCTCCGGCGGCTTCAACGTGTATCCGCGGGTGATCGAGGACGCGATCTACGAACACACCGCCGTTGAACAGTGCACCGTAGTCGGCATCCCCGACGGCTACCGCGGTCAGGCGGCAAAGGCCTTCGTAAAGTTGCGTGACGGCACCGAGCCGTTCAGCATCGAGGCATTGCGGGAGTTCCTGGCCGACAAGCTGGGCCGCCACGAGATGCCGGCCGCCGTCGAGTTCCGCGAGTCCTTGCCGCGCACGGCAGTGGGCAAATTGTCCCGCAAGGACCTCGCCGACGAGGAACGGGCCCACGCTGAAGAACGCATGAAGGTGCAAGCATGACCGAAGCCGTGATCGTCGCCACCGCCCGCACGCCGATCGGCAAGGCGCAGCGGGGGGCGTTCAACCTTACCCACGGCGCCGACCTCGGTGGGCACGCCATCCGCGCCGCGATGGACCGGGCCGGCATCGACCCGGCCAGCGTCGAGGACGTGGTGATGGGCTGCGCAAACCCCGAGGGGGCCACCGGCGGCAATATCGCCCGCCAGGCGGCCATCCGTGCCGGCATCCCCAGCACGGCCTCCGCCATGACGGTCAACCGCTTCTGCTCCAGCGGCCTGCAAGCCATGGCTGTGGCCGCCGGCCGCATCATCAACGACGGCGCGCCGGTCGCCGTCGCGGGTGGGCTCGAGTCGATCAGCCTGGTCCAGTTCCACCTGAACCAGTTCCACTACCGCGACGAGTGGCTGCAGGAGCACAAGCCGGACGTCTACATGCCGATGATCGAGACGGCGGACATCGTGGCCAAGCGCTACGGCATCAGCCGCGAGGCACAGGACGCATACTCGCTGCAGAGCCAGCGCCGCACCGCCGCCGCCCAGCAGGCCGGGCGCCTGGCCACCGAGATCGTGCCCATGACCGTGATGCAGGAGGTCGTGGACAAGGTGACCAAGGCGGTCAGCCAGGAGGAGGTCACCCTCACCAGCGACGAGTGCAACCGCCCGGACACGACGATCGAGGGCCTGGCCAAGTTGAAGCCGGTGCGCGGCGAGGACCACTTCATCACCGCCGGCAACGCCAGCCAGCTGAGCGACGGCGCCTCCGCCTGCGTGATGATGTCCGGCGAGGAGGCGGCGCGCCTGGGCCTGACGCCGCTCGGCATCTTCCGCGGCTATGCGACCGCCGGCTGCGAACCCGACGAAATGGGTATCGGCCCAATCTACGCGATCCCGCGCCTGCTGGAGCGCAAGGGCCTGACGGTCGAGGACATCGATTTGTGGGAGCTGAATGAGGCGTTCGCCAGCCAGGTGCTGTATTGCCGCGACAAGCTCGGCATCCCGGACGACCGCCTGAACGTGGACGGCGGCTCCATCGCCATCGGCCACCCCTATGGCATGAGCGGCGCCCGCATGGCCGGCCACGCCCTGGTCGAGGGCCGCCGCCGGGGTGCCAAGCTCGCCGTGGTCACCATGTGCATCGGTGGCGGCCAGGGCGCCGCCGGCCTGTTCGAGATCGTTAGCTAACCTGGTCTGGTGGGCTTAAGCCGATCCTACGCGATCGCGGTGTGATCACGGCGTAGGGTGGGCTTCAGCCCACCAGGTCCAGGCAACCAAGGAACCGACCGATGGACCTCAGCTTCAACGCCGAAGAACGCGCCTTCCGCACCGAGATGCGCGACTTCTTCCGCACCAAGATTCCCGCCGACATCCGTGCAAGGGCCGGCCGCGGCGAACACGTCTCCAAGGCCGACCTGCAGACTACCCAGCGTGCCATGAACGCCGCCGGCATCGCCGTGCCGCACTGGCCCGTGTCCTATGGCGGCAAGGACTGGACGTCCGTGCAGTCCTACATCTGGCTGGACGAGATGCAGACCGCCTCCGTCCCCGCCCCGCTCGCCTTCAACACCAGCATGGTCGGCCCGGTGATTGCCCAGTTCGGCAGCGACGCCCAGAAGCAGCGCTTCCTGCCGCCCACCGCCAACCTGGATATCTGGTGGTGCCAAGGCTTCTCCGAGCCCGGCGCCGGCTCGGACCTGGCCGGGCTGCGCACCACGGCGCGGCGCGACGGCGACGAATGGGTGGTCAACGGTCAGAAGACCTGGACCACGCTCGCGCAGTACGCCGACTGGATCTTCTGCCTGTGCCGCACCGACCCGAACGCGGCCAAGAAGCAGCAAGGTATCTCCTTCATCCTGATCGACATGACGACGCCGGGTATTACCGTGCGGCCGATCCAGACGATCGATGGTGGGCACGAGGTGAACGAGGTGTGGTTCGACGAGGTGCGGGTGCCGGCCGAGAACCTGGTCGGGGAGGAGAACAAGGGCTGGGACTACGCCAAGTTCCTGCTCGGCAACGAGCGCACCGGCATTGCCCGGGTCGGCGTGTCCAAGGCTCGGCTGCTGCGGCTGCGTGAACTCGCGAAGCTCGAGCGCATGGGCGACAAGCCGATGATCGAGGACCGCCACTTCGCCGAGAAGCTGACCGCGGTGGAGATTGAGCTGCGCGCGCTCGAGATGACGCAGCTGCGCGTGGTGGCCAGCGAGCGCACCCATGACCGGGGCAAGCCGAACCCGGCAAGCTCGATTCTCAAGATCAAGGGTTCCGAGATCCAGCAGGCAACGACCGAACTGCTGCTGGAGCTGGTCGGCCCCTACGCGATGCCCTACGTGCCGGAGAGCGAGGCCGAGGGCGACAACGATCCGATGTCCATCGGCCCCCACTATGCCGCCGAGGCTGCCCCCACCTACTTCAACTGGCGCAAGGTCTCGATCTACGGCGGCTCCAATGAGATTCAGCGCAACATCGTCGCCAAAGCCATCTTGGGTTTCTGAGGACACCATGGATTTCGACCTGAACGATGACCAACGCCTGCTGAAGGCTTCCGTGGACCGGTTGATTGCCGACAAGTACGGCTTCGAACAGCGCCGCGCCGCCACGAAGGAGGAGGGCGGCTGGAGCCGGGCCATGTGGGCGCAATATGCCGATCTCGGCCTGCTCGGCTTGCCGTTCGCCGAGGAGCATGGCGGCTTCGGCGGTGGGCCGGTGGAGACCATGATCGTGGCCGAAGCCTTCGGGCGCGGACTCGTGCTGGAGCCCTATTTCGCCACGGTCGTGCTTGGCGGCGGGCTGATCCGCCGCGCCGCTGACCCGGCGTTGCAGGCCGAGTTGTTGCCCCAGATCGCGTCCGGCGCGCTGCTCCTCGCCTTCGCCCATGTTGAGCGTCAATCCCGCTACGAGCTGCACAACGTGACCACCATCGCGCGCAACGAGGGCGGCCGGTGGCGCCTGGAGGGAGAGAAGGGTGTCGTGCTCCACGGCGACACGGCGAACAATCTGCTCGTCACCGCCCGCACCGCCGGCGGTACGCGGGACCGGGCCGGCATCGGCCTGTTTCTGGTGGACGTGCCGAGCGAGGGTGTGTCCGTTCGCGGCTACGCCACACAGGATGGCCTACGGGCTGCCGAGATTTCACTGGCCGGCGCCACCGGCACCCCGCTGGGTGACCCGGCGACGGCCCTCCCGCATTTGGAGCGTGTCGTGGACGAGGCGCTCGCCTACCTTGCCGCCGAGGCCGTGGGTGTCATGACGGCGATGCACGAATCGACGGTCGACTACATGAAGCAGCGTAAGCAATTCGGCCGCGCGATCGGCGAGTTCCAGGCGCTGCAGCACCGTGCCGTCGATATGTACGTCCTGCTCGAACAGGCGCGATCGATGGCATTGCTTGCAACGATGATGGCGGGTGAGGATGACGGGGCCGAGCGGCACAAGGCGGTCGCGGCGGCGAAGGTGCAGATTGGCCGTTCGGGCCGGAAACTAGGCCAGGAGGCAGTGCAGCTTCACGGCGGCATTGGCGTGACCATGGAATACATGGTCGGCCATTATTTCAAACGGATGTCAATGATCGAGTTGTTGTTCGGTGACGCCGATTGGCACCTGGCACAACTTGCCCAGGCTGGAGGCGTGCTGGAGGCGGCCTGAACCGCCCCCAGTACCCCGTCGGCTACTGCTGGTAGGGACGGTCACCATACGGGGTGGTCCCGCCAACCGCGCCGCCCTGGGCGGCAATGGACGCGCGGCGGTTGCGAACGACGGCGGCATGATGGCCCACGGCGCAACCAGCGGCGGCACCAAGCAGGCCGTGATGGCCGGCGTAGTGACCGGCGACACCGCCGACGGCGGCTCCGGACAGACAGCCGATGGCTGCTGCGTCACGCGGCATCGCGAAAGAACCGACCGTAACCAGGGCGGCCAAGCCAAGTAGTGTCTTCATGTCTGCAGTCTCCGGATCTAGCGAGGGCGTTATTGGGGCTGCGTCGCCGGCTGGCTGGCAGCCGGGGCAGCGGCATTCTGCTTCGACTTTGCGTTGACATGATGGCCAACCGCGCATCCGGCAGCGGCGCCGAGCAGTGCGTGGTGTCCGGCGACATGGCCTGCGACGCCTCCGGCAGCTGCACCGGAGACGCATCCAGTGGCTTGGGCGCCACCGGAAAAGGCCGTCATAGCGATCACGGTCATTACCGCGGCAGCAAGAAGTGACTTCATCAGGCTAAACTCCAAGAATTATCACGCTAAAACGCAGGCCGGCCGAACTCGTTCAGCTAGATTGCCGTACTTTCTAGGAAATATTGGCCATACCGGGTACGTAGCGCGAGCTTGTTCAGCTTGCCCGTGGCTGTGTGGGGCAGGTCGGCCACGACCAACACTTCGTCCGGTAGCCACCATTTCGGCACATGCCCCTCGAAGGTCGCGAGCAACGCAGCCGGGTCGATGGTTCGACCCTCCTTCGGCACGACCAGCAGCAGCGGACGCTCTTCCCACTTCGGATGGCGGGCAGCGATGATGGCCGCCTCGGCCACATCCGGGTGGCCGATTGCGATGTTCTCGAGCGTGATGGAACTGATCCACTCGCCCCCGGACTTGATCACGTCCTTGGAGCGGTCGGTGATCGACATGTAGCCGTCCGGGTCGATGGTCGCCACGTCGCCGGTGGCGAACCATCCCGCCGCATCGGCTCCTCCCGCCGTACCCGGGCCGAAATAAGCGCGGCAGACCCAATGGCCGCGCACCATGAGGTTACCGAAGGCCACCCCGTCCCACGGCAGCGCCTTGCCGGCATCGTCCGTGATCTTCAACTCCACGCCGTAGATCGCACGGCCCTGGTTCAGCCGCCGGGCCTTGACCGCATCCGCGGGCATCGTGTCCTCGCCGGATTTCGGGGCGTTGTAGGTGCCGAGCGGGCTCGTCTCGGTCATGCCCCAGGCATGGTCGACGCGGACGCCATACTCCCGGCCGAACGCCTCGATCAGCATGGGCGGGCAGGCCGACCCGCCGATCACGAGCGACCTCACCGTCTCCAGGCGCGAGCCAGAGGCCTGCAAGTGGGCGAGCAAGCCGAGCCAGATCGTGGGCACTCCGGCCGAGGTCGTGACCCGCTCCGCATTCATCAACGCGGCCAGGCTCGCGCCATCAAGGTGGCGGCCCGGCAGGATCAGGCTGGCGCCGACGAGCGGTGCCGCAAACGGCGCTCCCCAGGCATTGACGTGGAACATTGGCACCACCGGCATCACCCGGTCCGTCGAACGCAGGCCGAATACGTCGGCCATGTTGACGGCATAGGCGTGCAGGACGGTCGAGCGATGGCTGTAGAGCACGCCCTTCGGCCGCCCCGTCGTGCCCGAGGTGTAGCAAAGCCCCGCTGCCGTCAGCTCATCGAAGTCCGGCCACTCGTAATCCTCGCCCATCTCGGCCAGGAGGGTTTCGTAACAGTGTAGCGCCATGCCGGGGGCGAGCTTGACCTCGGGCATGTTGGCCGCGTCCGTCATCATGACGACGTGGCGGACGGCGATCCGTGGGGCGAGCGCCTCGATTAGCGGCACGAAGCTGACGTCCACGAACAGGACGGCATCCCCCGCATCGGCGATGATGAATGCAATGTCGTCGATGCCGAGCCGCGGGTTGATCGTGTGATACATCGCACCCATGCCCGGTGCGGCGTAATAGACCTCAACATGACGATAGCCGTTCCAGGCGAGCGTTCCGACGCGGTCCCCCGCCTTCACGCCCAGGCCTTGCAGGGCTCGAACCAGGCGCCGCATTCGGCGCTCGATCTCACCATAGCTGATGCGGTGCAGGCCACCCTCGATCGTCTTGGAGACGATCTCGACTGCCGCGTGGTTCCGGGCTGCGTGCTGGATGATGGACGAGATCATCAGCGGACGCGTCTGCATCAGGCCGAACATTGGTCCTCCCTGTGCCAGGTTCAGCCCGGCTTCAGGTGGCCATCATACGGAGAGTGATTGCCGCTTGAAAGCACGTCTGGTCCAAACCGCGAGAGAACGAATGCTCTCTTCTGGCCGGGGTGGTGCCTCAATCCGCGGTCGCGCCCATCTTCTCCGCCAAGGTCGGCAGGTGGGCGCGACGGCGCGGAACCAGCCATTGCTGCAGCTTGTCCAAGTACAGGTAGATGACCGGCGTCGTGTAGAGCGTCAGCACCTGGCTGAGCAACAGCCCGCCGACCATCGCGTAGCCGAGCGGCTTGCGTAGTTCGGAGCCAGCACCGCTGCCCAACATGAGCGGCAAGCCGCTCAGCAGGGCCGCCATGGTCGTCATCAGGATCGGGCGGAACCGGAGCAGGCAAGCCTGCCGGATGGCGTTGAGCGGGGTCTCGCCGTCCCGACGTTCGGCCGAGATGGCGAAATCAACCATCATGATACCGTTTTTCTTCACGATGCCGATTAGCAGGATCACCCCGATCATCGCGATGATCGAGAGGTCATATTGGCCGATCATCAGCATCAGCAGTGCCCCCACACCTGCCGATGGCAGGGTGGAAAGGATAGTCAGCGGCAGGATGTAGCTCTCGTACAGGATACCCAGGATGATGTAGACTGCGATGACCGCGGCCGCGATCAGGTATGGCTCCGAGCTCAGCGACGACTGGAACGCCTGGGCCGTGCCTTGGAATGTCCCGGTCAGCGAGGCAGGCGTGCCGAGCTCCGCCATTGCGCCTTGGACGGCACCCACCGCATCGCCGAGTGCCGCACCCTGGGACAGGTTGAACGACAGCGTGACGGATGGGAACTGGCTCTGATGCGACACCGATAGCGGGACGACGGGCTTGGTGTCGAACTTCACGAACGCGCCGAGCGGAACGGCCGAACCGGTGTTTGACTTCACATACAGCTTGTTCAGCGTTTCCGCTTCCCCCTGCATGGCCGGGGGAACCTCGAGGATCAGGTGGTAGGAGTTGAGCTGGGTGAAGTACTGCGTGATCTGCCGTTGGCCAAATGCATCATACAGCGTGTCGTCGATCTGCTGCGGCGTGATGCCGAACCGGGACGCTGCATCCCGATCGATCGTCAGTGTGGCCGTGGTGCCAGCCATTTGCTGGTCGGTGGCCAAGTCACGCAAGGCTTTCAGCCCGCCGAGCTTGTCGAGCACCTTCGGTGCCCACTGATACAGTTCCTGGACGTCGGCGTCCTGCAACGTGAATTGGTACTGAGTCTTGGACAGCCGGCCGCCGATGTTAATGTCCTGCGCCGCTTGCATGAACAGCTGAGCGCCCGGTACGACCCTCGCCTTCGAAGCCAGGCGGGCAATGATCTGCTGGGCGTTCGACGTGCGCTCGTCCCATGGCTTCAGGCTGATGTAGACGCGACCGTTATTGCCAGTCTGTCCACCAAGCCCGGCGCCCATCGAGGACGAGTAGCCCGCCACGTCCGGATCGTCACCAACGATCTTCGCCAGGGCCATCTGGCGCTGCGCCATCTCCGCGAAGGAGATGTCCTGCGAGCCCTGGGTGATGCCGACGATCACTCCGGTATCCTGGGTCGGAAAGAAACCCTTGGGGATGATCACTGCGAGATAGCCGGTCACGCACAGCGTCCCGATGAAGACGCAAAGCGTGATGAAGCGGAACTTGAGCGCGATGTCGAGCGTGCGGCGATAGAAGCCGATGATGCCGTCGAACATGGCTTCGACGATCTTGTAGAGCCGTCCGTGCTCGCCGTGATGGTGCTTGAGGAACCGCGAGCACATCATCGGTGTCAGCGTGAGCGATATCACACCGGACACGACGACCGCGATGCTCACGGTCATGGCGAATTCGCGGAACAGCCGGCCGACGATGCCGCCCATGAGCAGCAACGGAATGAACACCGCGATCAGCGAGATGCTGATGGATATGATGGTGAACCCGATCTCGCCGGCGCCACGCAGGGCGGCGTCCATCGGGTTCATACCCTCTTCGACATACCGGTAGATGTTCTCGAGCATGACGATCGCATCGTCCACGACGAAGCCGACCGCGATGGTGAGCGCCATCAGCGAGAGGTTATCCAGGCTATAGCCGAGCAGGTACATGACGCCAAAAGTGCCGACGATGGACAAGGGCACGGC
>CAXSEG010000150.1:0-11390 GCA_964235545.1 uncultured Acetobacteraceae bacterium | reverse complement strand
GCCGCTTCGTCGTCAGCCGTCCTTCGTGTCTTGCGCTGCGTAGAACGGAGCTGGTCCAGCACCTTGCAGGCAAGGCGCTGCGAGCCGAGTCGTCATGCTGATCCGCCTTGCCACTTTGGTGTTTCCCGCCCCGTCGCCGTCCGGTAGCAAACCACCTGATGCAATAACGCGCGCCGGTAGCAATCAACGTGAGTCAACACGACGTTTGAAGTAGCTTGGCCTGTCACTGCATGCGTTTGCGGGCTGGAACGACGTGCAGCGACTGAAGACGGGCGGCTTGCTCCTACTTCAGGCTGATCGCGACATCATTGAGCAGTTCATGCGCGATCCTGCAGGCTGGTCAGGCCCCCGCGGCAGCCGGCGGGCTGTGCCCTCTCCGTTGCTGAGACACCATGAAGGAGCCTGAGCAACGAATGCCACAAGCGAAAGCAGAGCCTGACGGATGGACGGGCGGGCCAGGCGACGGTCTTCCAAGGGAGAACGAGCACTGGCCCCGCGCTTGCACTTCGACGGGGATGCGACACCGTAAGGTATACCGCGCATGACAGCGCTGCCATCCCTGCTCGATCCTGCGCCCGACGTTGGCGGCCCCGCGCAGCCGCTGCTCGCCGTGCGCCGGCTGGTGAAGCATTTCGCGCTGCGGTCTGGCTTCCTGGGCCGCGCCGCCGGCTCGGTGCAGGCGGTGGACGACGTCAGCTTCGACGTGCGCAAGGGCGAGACGCTGGGCATCGTGGGCGAGTCCGGCTGCGGCAAGTCCACCACGCTGCGCCTGGTCATGGGGCTGCTGCCGCCGACCTCGGGCGAGTTCGTGTTCGACGGGCTGGCGGTCGACACCAGCGCGAGCGGCATCCGGCTGAAGGACTACCGCCGCCAGGTACAAATGGTGTTCCAGGACAGCTACGCCTCTCTCAACCCGCGCCTGACCGTGGAGGAGTCGATCGCCTTCGCGCCGGTAGTGCACGGACTGGGGCGGCGCGATGCGGCGGCACGAGCGCGCGAGTTGCTGGACGCGGTCGGGCTGAACCCGGTTCAATATGCGCGGCGCTACCCGCACGAGCTATCCGGCGGCCAGCGTCAGCGGGTCAACATTGCCCGCTCCCTGGCGCTGCGGCCCCGCCTGGTGATCCTGGACGAGCCGGTTTCGGCGCTCGACAAGTCGGTGGAGGCGCAGGTGCTGAACCTGCTGGTGGACCTCAAGGCGCAGCTCGGCCTGACGTACCTGTTCGTCAGCCACGACCTCAACGTGGTGCACCACGTGTCGGACCGCGTGCTGGTGATGTACCTGGGGCGCGTGGTCGAGATCGGCCCGGTGGGGCGCATCTACGACGCGCCCGCCCATCCCTACACCGCGGCACTGCTCGCCAGCCGGCCGTCGATACAGCCGGGACAGCGGCGCAACCACGCGCCGATCACCGGCGACCCGCCAAGCCCGGTCAACCCACCCGCGGGTTGCCGCTTCCATCCGCGCTGCGCCTTTGCCGAGCCGGTGTGCGCCCGGCGCGAGCCCGTCCTCTGCGAGGCATCGCCCGGGCATCTCGCGGCGTGTTTGATAGCAGAGCCGGGCAGCGGGCACAGCCGCGCCGGGGCGCTTGCGGCATGAGCGCGTCCGACGAGGCGAGAGGCGGGGTTGCCGGGTCTGTGGGCGGTCCGGGCATCTTCGACCCGTTGGTTCGCGTGCGCGACCTGTCGGTGCGCTTTACCTCGCGCGAGGGCGACGTACAGGCGGTCGCAGGGGTCAGCTTCGACCTCGCCGCACGCGAGGTGCTGTGCATCCTGGGCGAAAGCGGCTCGGGCAAGTCCGTGACATTGCGCGCGCTGATGCGCCTCAACCCGCCGAAGCGGACGGTGCTTGGCGGCTCGGTCCATGTCGGCGGCCACGACA
The DNA here is from genome assembly GCA_964235545.1 of uncultured Acetobacteraceae bacterium. Taxonomy (GTDB): domain Bacteria; phylum Pseudomonadota; class Alphaproteobacteria; order Acetobacterales; family Acetobacteraceae; genus LMUY01. Next base: position 9,508 of record CAXSEG010000150.1, on the reverse strand, counting down.
TCCTCGCCGTGCCGGAGCGGACGATGTCCGACCTGCGCGGCTCGGTGGTTTCGATGATCTTCCAGGAACCGATGACCGCGCTCGACCCGGTGTTCACGATCGGCCAGCAGATCGCCGAGACCGTGCGCCGCCACGACCGGGTGTCGCGCGCCGATGCCCGGCGCCGGGCGCTGGAGCTGCTTGACCTGGTGCAGGTGCCGTCGGCGCAGAGGCGGCTGGATTCGTTTCCGCATGAGCTGTCCGGGGGACTGCGCCAGCGCGCGATGATTGCCATGGCGCTGTCCTGCCGCCCGAGGCTGCTGCTCGCCGACGAGCCGACTACGGCGCTGGACGCCACTGTACAGATCCAGGTGCTGCTGCTGCTGCGTCGCTTGCAGCAGGAGCTGGGTATGGGCGTGATCCTGGTGACCCACGATCTCGGCGTCGCCGGCGAGATCGCCGACCGGGTAGCGGTGATGTATGCGGGCCGCTTCGTCGAGGAGGGGCCGGTCGCGGCTCTAATGGGCGATCCGCGGCATCCGTATGCGCAGGGCCTGTTGGGTGCGACAGTGCATGCCGGGCTCCGCGGCCAACGGTTGACCGTCATTCCCGGCGCACCACCGGACTTGCGCGCGCCGGCAATGGGCTGCGCGTTCGCGCCGCGCTGCGCGTTCGTGCAGGCGAAGTGCCTGCAGGAGGTGCCGGCGCTGTGGCGGGTCGGGCCCGGCCGCGCGGCGCGCTGCGTGCGGGTGGCGGAGGTACCAGCCGCCGCGGACGTGTTGCCGTCCGGCGCTATTCCCGCAGGATTGGGCTCTGCCGGCACGGCAGCGGGCAGGGGGATATCAACGTGATCCTTTATCTGCTGCGCCGCGTCCTCTACGCCGTGCCGATCGCGCTTTCGGTCAGCTTGGTGTGCTTCATGCTGGTCCACATTGCGCCGGGCGACCCGGTCAACGCCATCGTGCCCTCGGACGCGCCGCAGGAGGTGGTCGCCCAGGTGCGCAAGGCTTACGGCCTGGACCGGCCGCTGCCGGTACAGTTCGCGGTGTGGCTAGGCCATGTGGTGCAGGGCGATCTCGGGCATTCGCTGGCCAATGGGCGGCCGGTGCTGGCCGATCTTGCGGGGGCGGTGAAGAACACGCTGGTGCTGGCGGGGGCGGCGTCTGCGCTCGGCTTCGTTCTGGGCTGCCTGCTTGGCGGCCTGTCCGGCGCGTATCGGGGCACCTGGATCGACCGGGTCTCGGTGGGCGCGGCCGTGGCCGGGGTTTCGGTGCCGCACTACTGGCTCGGCATGGTTCTGGTGATCATCTTCAGCGTGGAGCTGAACTGGCTGCCGGCGATGGGCGCGGGGCCGGGCGGCACCAGCGACTGGGGCTGGGACTGGGAGCACCTGTCGCACCTAGTGCTGCCGGCGGTCACGCTGGCGGTGATCCCGATGGGCATCATCACCCGCACCGTGCGCGGCCTTGTCAGCGACATCCTGGCGCAGGACTTCGTCACCACGTTGCGCGGCAAGGGGCTGCGTTCGCTCGGCATCCTGGGACACGTGGCGCGAAACGCGGCGCCGAACGCGCTGGCGGTGATCGGGCTGCAGCTCGGCTACCTGATGGGCGGCTCGATCCTGGTAGAGACGGTGTTCAACTGGCCAGGCACCGGGCTGCTGCTGAACAACGCGATCTTCCAGCGCGACATCCCGGTGCTCCAGGGCACCATCCTGGTGCTGGCGCTGTTCTTCGTCGCACTCAACCTGCTGGTCGATCTGGTGCAAACCGCTCTCGACCCGAGGATCAGGCGCGCATGAGCGGTATCGCCATCAACGAGGCAGTGCCGGCAGCCGCGCCGATACCCGTGCAGGCCAGCCCGGGCTACTGGGCAGGCGTGCGGCGCCGGCTGATGCGCGACCCCGCGACACTGGTGTGCCTCGGAGTGCTGACGCTGATGCTGCTGGCCATCGTGTTCGCGGGCGCGATCGCGCCGGATGACCCTTACCACGGCACCATGCTGCGCCGGCTGCGCCCGCTTGGCACGCCGGGGCACCTGCTAGGCACGGACGAGCTGGGCCGCGACATGATCACGCGGCTGCTGTACGGCGGGCGGCTGTCGTGGTTCCTGGGCATTACACCAGTGGTGGTAGCGTTCCTTGTGGGCTCGGTACTCGGTATCGTCGCGGGCTTCGCGGGCGGCTGGATTAATATGCTGATCATGCGGGTCACCGACGTGTTCTACGCGTTTCCGTCGGTGCTGCTCGCAGTGGCGATCAGCGGAGCACTGGGCGCGGGAGTGACCAACGCGATCCTGTCGCTCACGCTGGTGTTCATCCCGCCGGTAATTCGCGTGGCGGAGAGCGTGACCACCGGGGTGCGCAACCTCGACTACGTGGAGTCCGCCCGGGCCACCGGCGCGGGCGTGGCTACCATCGTGCGCGTCCACGTGCTGCCCAACGTGCTTGGGCAGATCTTCGTCTACGCCACCAGCCTGATCAGCGTGTCGATGATCCTCGCCGCCGGGCTGTCGTTCCTCGGATTGGGCACCACGCCCCCGCACGCGGAATGGGGGCTGATGCTCAACACGCTGCGCACCGCGATCTACACGCGGCCGTTCGTCGCGATGCTGCCGGGGCTGTGCATCTTCGTCACCAGCCTGTGCTTCAACTTGGTCAGCGACGGGCTGCGCTCGGCCATGGACGTGCGATCCTGAGGGAGGCGGAGGCCAGGAAGGCCGGAGGCTCCGCCAAGGAGAAAGCCCTTGGGAGGCCGTCGCTTTGCGCCGGCGGCACAACATGTCTGGCCGTGCCGTATTCTCGACCGGAGACTGGCGCCGCCCGATGTACCGCCGGCCTGGGACGGATGCGGGTCCGGGGACGCCTGCCCCAGGCGGGTCCCCGCTTCAAGGCCATGTGGCAGAGCCCTGGCTGTGCCTGCCGTTTGCCTTTGCCTGGCCGTCCCACCCCGCGACCCCTGCCAAGCCCGGAGGCCGAATGACCCATTCCGATCCCGCGTGCCCGCGCCCCCCTGGCCTGTCGTTCCGCGTGGCGCTGTCCGCCGCGCTGCTGCTGGCCGGTGGGAGGGCGGCCCGGGCGGAGCAGGTGCTGCGCATCGCGATGACCGCGTCGGACGTGCCGACGCCGACGGGAATGCCGAACAACGGCTTCGAGGGTATGCGCTTTGCCGGCTATCCGATCTTCGAGGGGCTAGTGTCGTGGGACCTCAGCCGCCCCGACCGACTGGCGACGCTGCGGCCGGGGCTTGCGACAACGTGGGAGCAGTCGGCGGACGACAAGGCGACGTGGGTGTTCCACTTGCGCCAGGGAGTGCGGTTCCACGACGGCACGGCGTTCGACGCAGATGCGGTGATCTGGAACCTCGACCGCTACTACAAGGCGGACAGCCCGCAGTTCGAGGCGAGCGGCGCGGGCATGGCGCACGCGCGCGCGCCGCTGGTTGCGAGCTACCGCAGGATCGACGACGCAACGGTGTCCATCACCACTACGCAGCCGGCGTCGTTCGTCGCGGACCAGCTCGTCTACCTGCTGTTCACCTCGCCGGCGTCCTGGGAGAAGGCGGGGCACGACTGGGGCCGCGTAGCGATGCTGCCGGCGGCCGGGACCGGGCCGTTCCGCATCGCCGCGTTCACGCCGCGACAGTCACTGCGGCTGTCACGCTGGGACGGGTACTGGGACCCGCAGCGTCTGGCAAAGGTCGACGGGGTGTTGCTGTTGCCGATGCCGGAAGCGAACACGCGGCTGGCGGCGCTGCGCTCGGGACAGGTGGACTGGATCGAGGTGCCGCCGCCGGACGGAATCGAGTCGCTCAAGGCGGCGGGCTTTTCCATCACCATGAACTCGTACCCGCATGTCTGGCCGTGGTTCTTCAACGTCGGCGCGACGGGCAGCCCGTTCGCCGACGTGCGGGTGCGCCAAGCGCTGAACTACTGCGTTGACCGCGCGGGGCTGGTGGAGTTGCTGGGGGGCACTGGGGAGCCGGCGGCGGGATGGCTCAAGGCGGGCGATCCGCGCTTCGGCACCCCGGAGAACCACTACGCGTTCGACGCGCAGCGTGGCCGCGCTCTCCTGGCGCAGGCGGGGTTCACCGACGCACACCCACTGTCGTTCAAGGTGATGGTGTCGCCGTCGGGGTCGGGTCAGATGGTGCCGATGCCGATGAACGAATTCCTGCAGGAGAACCTCAAGCAGGCTTGCGGCGTGGACGTGGCGTTCGACGTGGTGGATTGGACGGTACTGTTGGGCGCCGCGCGGCTGGCGCCGGATAACCCCGGGCTGCACGGCGACATGGCGCTCAACATCAGCTCGCCGACCTCGGACGCCGGTATCATGTCGCGCTATTTCGCCGCCGCGAACTTCTCGCCCAAGGGGTTTAACTTCGAGCACTGGAACGACCCGCAGTTCGAGGCGGCGCTGCATACCCTGGCGGAGGCGACGGACCCGGCGACGATCACGACCGCGTTCGGGGCGGCGCAGGCGCGGCTGGTGGACGATCCGCCGTGGCTCTACGTGGTGCACGACCGCAACCCGCGGGCAATGAGCGCGAAGGTGCACGGTTTCGTGCCGGCGCAGTCCTGGTTCGTCGACCTTGCCACGGTGAGCATGCAGTGAGCGCTGTCCGCGATGCGTCCTGGGCGCCCGGCGACGATCCCTCGCTTCTGACGGCGGCGGCGCTGTCGGAGGCGATCGGGGCGCGTAGGCTTTCGCCGGTGACGCTGGTCGAGGCGCTGCTCGCGCGGATCGAGGCGCAGGAACCGAGGCTGCGGGCGTTCACCGAGGTGTATGCCGCGGACGCCCTGCTGGCGGCGGAAGGAGCCGACAGGGCGATCCGCTCAGGCCATGCCGTGGGGCCGCTGCACGGCATCCCGGTGGCGCTGAAGGATCTGGTCGAGATCGAAGGGCGCGTGGTTGCAGGCGGCTCGGCAATCTTCCGCGGCCGCGTTGCCACCCGCACCGCGACAATCGTGCGGCGCATGGTGGCGCAGGGCATGATCGTGCTGGGCAAGACGCACACCGTCGAGTTCGCGCTTGGCGGCTGGGGCACCAACCAGCACATGGGCACGCCGTGGAACCCATGGGACCCGGCGGTCGCGCGGACACCGGGCGGGTCGAGCAGCGGCTCCGGGGTGGCGGTTGCGGCGCGCATGGCGCCGTGGGCGATCGGCACCGATACCGGCGGCTCGGTGCGGCTGCCGGCGTCGTTCTGCGGCGTCACCGGGCTCAAGGCCACGATAGGGCGCATCAGCACCCACGGCGTGCTGCCGCTCAGCGGCACGCTGGATACGCCGGGGCCGATGGCGCGCACGGTGCGCGACGCGGCGCTGCTATTTGGGGTGCTGCAAGGCGCGGATCCGCTCGACCCGCTGACGCGCGGCACACCGGGCTACGACGCGACCCCGGCGCTGGAGCGCGGGGTGCGTGGGCTGTGCCTGGCGCGGATGCCGGACGAGGAACGTGCCGAGGTCAATGGCGAGGTGCTGGCCGCCTACGACCGCTCGGTCGAACTGCTGGGCGGGTTGGGCGCACGGATCGTGACGCTGGCGATGCCGCGGCGATTCGCCGACTACGTGGCGCAGTCCTCAATCATGCTGGCCGAGGCTTATGCGCTGTACGGACGCCTTGCCGAGGATCCGGCGACGCCGATGGGCAAGGCCACGCGGCGCAGGATGCTTGCGGGGGCTGCGGTCAGCGCGCGCGGCTACCTGACGGAGCGCGCCCTGGTCGTCGAGATGAAGGCGGAGATGGCGCGCGCGATGGAGGGCGTCGACGCGGTGCTGACGCCGTCCACGCTGACTGTGGCAATCCCGCTGGACGCGGTGGACGAGGACAGCCTGCCTTCACGGTTCACCCGCTTCGTCAACCTGCTGGAAATGTGTGCGCTGTCCCTGCCCAACGGCTTCACCGCTGCGGGGCTGCCGTGCTCGCTGCAGATCGCCTGCCGCGGCTGGGACGAGGCGCTCGCGCTGCGCATCGGCCACGCCGCGCAGGGGGCGACCGAGTGGCACCTGCGCCTGCCGCCTGGCCTGAACACCGATCCTTCTTGGAGAACTGCCCGATGACGCACGAACCCTCGCGCCGCGACCTGCTGCGCCTTGCCGGTGGCGCGCCCGTCATGCTCGCGGCCACGGCGCTGCCCTGGGACTTGGCGGCGGCCGAGGCGCCGGGCGGCGCCCTGCTGGTGGGCATGACCGCGTCGGCAGTACCAATGTCCAACGGCTGCCCGGACCAGGGCGCGGAAGGGCAGCGTTTCATGGGGTTCACGCTGTACGACCAGCTTGTCGGCTGGGACCTGTCGCAGCACGACAAGCCGGCGGTGCTCACCCCCGGGCTGGCGACGCACTGGGCGGTCGATCCCGCCAACCCGAAGCGCTGGACTTTCGCCCTGCGCCCCGGGGTAAAATTCCACGACGGCAGGACCCTGGTTGCCGAAGACATCGTGTTCAGCTTCGACCGCGCCCTGAAAAAGGACGCGCCGTGGTACGACCCGCGTGCGTCCGGACAGGTTTCGTTGCGCGTTTCTACCGTGGTGTCCTGGGGTGCGGATGGCGACGCCACGTTCTGGCTGGAGACGTCGGTGCCGGATAGCACCGTGCCTTACGGCGTCACTTGGCTCGGCATCACACACAAGGGCGCGTGGGAGGCCGCGGGCGGCTCGTGGGACCAATACATGCTCAAGGCTGTTGGCACCGGGCCGTGGAAGCTCAAGAGCTTCGTGGTACGCGAGCGCTGCGAGATGCTGCGCCATACCGAGTACTGGAACCCCGCACGGGTGCCGAAGTGCGCCAGCCTGACGCTGCTGCCGTTGCCGGAAGCCAACACCCGCGTGGCGTCGTTGCGTTCTGGCACCGTGAACTTCATCGAGGCACCGCCGCCAGACGCGGTAGAGTCGCTCAAGGGCGCGGGGTTCCCGATTCTTACCGCGCCATATCCGCACAACTGGACTTGGCACCTGTCGATGCTTGAGAGCTCGCCGTGGCGCGACAAGCGGCTCCGCCAAGCGATTAACCTTGCGATCGACCGCGGTGGCATGAAGGAGCTGCTCGGTGGGCTTATGGTGGAAGGCGCGGGTCTGGTGCCACCGGGCAACCCGTGGCACGGCGAGCCGTCGTTCAAGCTGCGCTATGATCCGGACGCGGCGAAGAAGCTGCTCGCGGACGCCGGCTACGAGCCGGGGGGCAAGACACTTGCGTTCAAGATTGGCATCTCTACCAGCGGCTCGGGCCAGATGCAGCCGTTGTCGATGAACGAGTTCCTGCAGCAGAACCTAAAGGAGGTCGGCATTGACGTCTCCTTCGAGGTGTTCGACTGGAACGCGCTGATCGACGTGTGGCACGCGGGGGCGAAGTCGCCGCTGGCGCGGGGATGTTCGGGGATTAACTTTAGCTATTTCGCGGGCGATCCGTACAACGCGTTCATCCGGCTGCTCAAGACCGACTTGGCGGCGCCGAAGGGAGCGAACTGGGGGTATTTCAGTGACCCCGACTACGACGCGATGTTCTCGCAGGTGTATTCTACCTTTGATCCGGCGGCGCAGGCCGTGCTGCTGTGCAAGCTGCACGAGCGCATTGTCGACGACGCGATGTTCCTGTTTGTGGCGCACGACCTCAACCCGCGCGCGCTGAGCCCGAAGCTGCACGGCTTCGTGCAGGCGCAATCCTGGTTCCAGGACCTTACGCCGATCAGCGTGGGGTAAGGAAAGGAGGGTAGGCCATAGTTCGCCATCATCACAATCCTGCTCCAGTAAGGTTGTTACTGTGACCTAGCCAGATTAGGCCACAGTGAGCACGATTTTTCCGAGATGCCGGTTGGCTCGCATGTGTGCCTGAGCCTCGTTGGCTTGCTCCAGCGGGAACACCCGGTCGATGGGCAGGGCAAGGCGGCCTGCCTCCAGCGCGGGCCAGAGCGCCTCCTGCATGAGGCGGTTGATCGTGCGCACCTCGTCCAGGCTGCGCGTGCGGAAGGTGACGCCGACGTAGTGGATGCGGCGAGCGGCGTGAAGGTCGAAGTCGAAGCTCCCGGTGCTGCCGCCGAGGCGTCCCACGTTGACAATGCGGCCCTTCACGCGGGTGGCAAGCAGGTTGCCGCGGGACACCGGGGCGCTGACCATGTCGACGACGAGGTCGACGCCCTGCCCCTGGGTGGCGGCCAGGACATGGTCAGGCCAGGCCTCGTCGCCAGTGTCGATGGCCGCGGTGGCGCCGAACTCGGGAAGACGGGCGCGGTGCGCCGGATTGCGGGACCCGCCGAGGATGACCGCGGCGCCGAGTTCACGCGCGATCTGGAGCCCCATCAGCCCCACGCCGGAGCTTGCGCCCTGGATCAGGACGCTGCCGCCGGGGCGCAGGTCACCATTGGTCGCGAGCGCGTCGTGCATGGTCTGCAGCGCGATCGGCAGGGTCGCCGCCTGCTCCCAGCCCATGTTGCTGGCCGGGATGGGGCTGACCCGGCCATGGTCCGTCACTGCATATTCGGCATACCCGCCGTTGCCAGACGCCATGACCCTGTCACCGGGCTTCACATGGGTGACGTTGGCGCCCACCGCGGCCACCTCACCCGCCCACTCCAGGCCGATCGTGGACCCGATGCCGCCCAGAGCGCCATGCGCGTGGCCGGACGTCATGGCGAGTTCGGCACGGTTCAGCCCGGCGGCATGCACGCGAACGAGAACCTCGTCCGCGCCTGGAACAGGGGTCGGGACTTCCCGGAGCTGGAGGCTATTCTCGGTGATGACCATGGCACGCATGCGGTTCCTGCCTTTGGTTCGGGACCGGGTCCCGGTTCAGCCTGCTACCCTGCCGCGCGGCCGATGCGTCCTGGCGGCGGCATTCGTTCCCGAGGGCACGCCGTCCTCAGACAGGAATTGGAGTTGCCCTGACCGCGCGCTCGTCGGGCGTGTCTGTTCCGGCTCCTCGTCGATCGGCACGGGCCAGAAGCACTCGACGTGGCCCTCGTCGCCGCGCAGGGCGAGGAACACCACCCGGTCCACGCCCTCGGCTGCTCCCGCTTCCAGGGCGAGGCGGAACACGAGGTCCTTGGCCAGGTTCTCGCCGAGTGCCAGGTCGAGCTGCTGCGCCTCGTTCTGCTGCCGGCGCAGGGTGCGCGCCGTGGGCTCGTCGGCAGAGCCGCGGAAGAAGCGCACCGGCACGTCCTGGATCAGGAAGACGAAGTGGTTGCTCTGGTCCAGCACGCTGAGCCAGTTGTAGGTCTTGTTCTCCGCCACCCTGCGCATGCGCTGCTGGCCGAAGGCGTAGGCGCGGCAGCCGACGGACCAGGTGGTGTCGCCCATCTCGTAGCTGGCCATGCGGATCGCATCGCGGCGGGCGTGGGCCAGCAGGCGAGCGCAGACGCGCAGCCGGTCCTCGCTCAGGGCCGGGTGGATCTCCCAGGGCAGGCGGCGGGAGGCGGGTGGGGCAGGGGCAGACACGGCGCGGAGCGGCAGCGCTACTCCGCGCCCTCGGCGACCACCGGCGCAGGCTTGCGGCCACGACGTGCCGGCTTGGCCGGTGCCTCGTCCTGCCCCGTGACATC
>CAXSEG010000149.1:0-11411 GCA_964235545.1 uncultured Acetobacteraceae bacterium | reverse complement strand
GTGGCGCTGCTCTCCGCCGTGCCCAGCAGCCATGCCGACCGCCGGCGTACCCGGCACGCGCTGCCGAGCGACCTGCCCTCGCCGCTCGACCCGCCCTCCGGCTGCCGTTTCCGCACCCGCTGCCCGCGTGCGACCGGGGTTTGTGCCGAGGTGTTACCGCCGATGCGCCGGCACGCCGCCGGGCACCTGGCCGCTTGCCACCACCCCGAGGACACTTCCCTCCCGCGACCCGCGACCATACCCGAGAAGGTAGCCTGACATGCCAGACCTGTTCAGCGAGTTCCGGCTGAAGGACGTGACCCTGCGCAACCGCATCGCGATCTCGCCGATGACGCAGTATTCCTGCGACGGCCAGGATGGTATCGCCACCGATTTCCACGTGATGCACCTGGGCGCCCGCGCGGCCGGGGGCGCCGGGCTGGTGGTGATGGAACAGCTTGCCGTCTCGCCCGAGGGACGCATGACGCCGACCTGCGCCGGCATCTGGTCGGACGAGCAAATCCCGGCGCTGAAGCGCGTCACCAACCTGATCAAGGAGATGGGTGCCGTGCCCGGCGTGCAGCTCGGCCACACGGGGCGCAAGGGCGGCATGACCACGCCCTGGGAGGGCTACCACCAGCTGCCGCACGATCACCCACTGGGTTGGGAAGCGATCGGGCCGACCGACGCGCCGTATGGCGGCGCACGATTCAAGCGCGGCGCGAAATACGCGAGCAAGGAGGATATCGCCCGGCTGGTGGGCGATTTTGCGCGCGGCGCCGAACGGGCGCTGGAAGCCGGGTTCGAGTGGGTGGAGATGCACTACGCCCACGGCTTCCTGGGGGCCAGCTTCCTCTCGCCCGTCGCCAACACCCGCGACGACGAGTATGGCGGCAGCCTGGAGAACCGCGCCCGCTTCCTGGTGGAGGCGTTCGACGCCGTACGCGCCGTGTGGCCCGAGCGGCTGCCGCTGACGATGCGGGTGGGGGCGGTAGATTACGGCATGGAGAGCCACACGCTGGAGGATACGATCTGGCTGGTGCGGACCATGGCGGAGCACGGGCTGGACCTGGTGGACATCAGCATGGCGATGAACACCGATGCCGGGGCCGCCGTGCCCTGGACCGACCGCGGTTTCATGGTTCCTACTGCCGAGCGCATCCGGCGGGAGAGCGGCATTCCCACCGCCGTCAGCTGGAACCTGGGCGACCCCGAATTCGCCGACCGTATCATCCGCGAGGAGAAGGTCGATCTCATGATGGTCGGCCGCCCGGCCATCGCCAACCCGCACTGGCCGCTGTTCGCTGCCCTGTCGCTGGGCCGCAACGCGCCGTACGAGGTGATGCCGAAGCAGTACAAGCACGCGCTGGAACGCAGCCGGGACGAGGTAAACTGCGGTGGCTTCGGCCCGATCAAGCGGGTCGCGGCGGCGTCGTGACCGGCGCGCTGGCGGGCATCCGGGTCGTCGATTTCGGGCAATATGTCGCCGGGCCGCTGGCGGCGATGCTGTTGGCGGAGCAGGGCGCCGACGTGGTCCGTATCGATCCGCCCGGTGGCCCGCGCCTGCGCAGCCCCGCCAACGCCACCTGGAACCGCAGCAAGCGGTGCATCGTCCTGGACCTGAAGACCGAAGCTGGCCGGGCGGAGGCGTTGGACCGGGTCGCCGCGGCCGACATCGTCATCGAGAACTTCCGTCCGGGTCGTATGGCCGCACTCGGGCTTGGTGCCATGGCGATGACGGCGCGTGATCCCCGGCTGGTGTATTGCTCCCTGCCCGGCTTCGGCACCGGCGACGACCGGGCGGCGCTGCCGGGCTGGGAGGGCGTTGTCGGCGCCGCCACCGATACCTACCGTCCGCTACCCGGCGGCGATCCGGACCGGCCGGTTTATATCGGCATCCCCGTCGCCTCCAACTTTGCCGCGGTCCACGCCGCTGCCGCCTGCACCATGGCGCTGATCGCCCGCGCGCGGGACGGGCTGGGCCAGCGGATCGAGGTGGCGCTGCACGACGCCATGTTCTCCGCCATCGGGGCACGCGGCATGGTGCTGCCGCAGCCGGAGCAGGCGCCGCTAGAGACGACGGGTTTCGGCAACTATGCCTGCCGCGACGGGCGCTGCGTGCATTTCGCGCCGGTGATGCCGCGGTTCATGGATTGGTTCGCCGTCGCCGCGGGCATCCAGGACTGGCGTGGCGACGGCCTGTTCGACCGCGCCCGCCTGGCGAGCGAGCCGGCGCAGCTGGCCCGGTTGCGCGAACGCCTGGCCGCCCTGTTCCTCACCCGGGACGCAGTAGCCTGGGAGGACCTGGCCGCCGCCGCCGGGACGCCGATGGCCGTGTGCCGGACCATGGCGGAGTGGACCGAAACGCCGCATGCGCGCCAGTCCGGCGCAGTGGCGGCAGTGGACGACCCCGTCCACGGCGCGATGCTGCAACCCGGCATCCCTGTGCGCCTGTCCCGCACCCCGGGCCAGATCGGCGCGCCCAGCGATGCTGTTTGGGCGCCACGCGCCGCGTCGCCGGCTTGCCCTGTGGACGGACGGCCCGCGCTGGCCGGGCTGCGCGTGCTCGACCTGACGCAGGTCTGGGCCGGGCCGACGGCGGCGCGCCTGCTGGCCGAATACGGTGCGGACGTCATCAAAATCAACTCGCCGCATGAGCCGATCCTGTCCCATGTAGACGTTAACCGCGGCAAGCGGACCATCCTGCTGGACCTGGCGGCGCAGGACGGCCAGGCGGTGTTCTGGCGCCTAGTCGAGACCGCCGACGTGGTCTTGCAGAATTTCTCGCAGGGCGTCGCCGAGCGGATCGGTATTGGCGAAGCGGCCGTCCGTCGGCGGCGGCCGGACATCGTCTACAGCTCGGTCAGCTGTTACGGCTATGACGGCCCCTGGGGCGCCCGCCGCGGCTACGAGGTGCAGGGGCAGGCGGCGGCCGGCGCGCAGGCGCAGTTCGGCGGCCCGGGCGACGCGCGGCGGCTGCCCTACGAGATCAACGATTACGGCACCGGCCTGCTGGCCGCCTTCGCCACCGCCCTCGCGATATTCCACCGGGCCCGCACCGGCGAGGGGCAGGCCACTGAAGCCGCGCTGGCCTATACCGCGACGCTGCACCAATCGCTCTATCTGCACGCCTACCCCGGCAAGGTCTGGGACGAACCCGGCGGGCCGCTCGCCACCGGGACCCGTGCGCTGCACCGGCTGTACCGCGCGCAGGATGCCTGGTTCTTCCTCGGCGCGCGGGACGATCAGCGTGCGGCGCTCGACACCGTCCCCGGCCTTGCCGGATTGGCCGATACCGGCGACCTGGCCGCCGCGCTGGAAGCCCGCTTCGCCACCGCGCCGGCCGGGACCTGGGTTCGCGACCTGGCTGCCGCCGGGCTGGGGGCGCACCGCCTGCGCCCGGTGGACGAGCTGATGCGCGATCCGCGATCCGTCGCGCGCGGGCTCAGCCTGACGCGGGACCACGAAGGCGTCGGCACGGTCCGCACCATCGGCCCGGTGCCGACCCTCAGCCGCACCCCGCTCCGGGCCGGCCGCCCTGCCCCGCTGCCCGGCGCGGACGGGGTGGCGATCCGCGCCGAACTGCGGCACGCGGCTTGCTGACCCCCTCCTGGCTGCACCTCTGAAAGAGCGAGACGATGAACCGACGCACCCTCCTGCTCGCTGCGGCGGCCTGGCCCGCTTTCCACGCCGTCGCCGCCCGCGCCGACACCGCGCCGCTGCGCATCGGCGTGAACTTCGAGCTGACGGGGTCGATCTCCAGCTACGGACAGCATGCGCTGGTCTCGGCGCGGATCGCGGTGGACGAGATCAACAAGGCTGGCGGCGTCAACGGCGCGCCGATCGAACTGGTGCTCGAGGACAACAAATCGAGCCCCGAGCAGGCGGTGATCGCCACCCGCAACCTGGCTGACCGGGGCGTCATCGCCATGCTCGGCCCCGTCACCACGACGGTGGTGCGCACCGGCTTCCCGGCGACCAACCGGGCCGAGATGCCGGCCATCTCCCCCGGCTCCGGCGCACCCGGCCTCGGCGCGCAGAACCGGCCCTGGGGCTTCCGCGACGCCGCGATCGACCAGATCATCATCGGCGACGTAGTAGCACGCATCCACCAACTGCATCCCGCCGCGAAGAAGGTGATCGCGGCGCTGGACCCGAAGGACCCGTATGAGGTGTTCCTGAACCGCTCGGTGGCGCCGGCCGCGCTGGCCGCGAACGGCATGGCGATAGCCAACAAGGACTCCCCGATCGAGATCCCGGTCGACGTGACCGATTTCAGCGTCTTCGTCACCCGCATCAAGGCGCTGGGGCCGGATGTCGTGCTGGCCGGGCTCGCGCACGAGGCGCTGGCCGGCTTCCTCAAGGAGGCGAACCGGCAGAAGCTCGACGTGCCGATGTTCGCCGGGCTCGGCTCCATCACCGACGCCGTCGCCGACGCGGCCAAGGCGATCCCGGTGTTCGCCGGCCAACCGTTCGACCCGTCCTCGGACGATCCGCACGTGATGACCTACGTGAAGGAGTTCGCCGCCGCGTCGGAGAAGGCACTGCCGGGCCAGTATTCCAACCCGATCTACGCCGATGCCGGCGCCTACGAGGGCGTCTACATGTTCGCCGCCGCCATCAAGGCCGGCAAGATCGATGGCGGCACGCCGGTGAAGGAGGCGCGCACCCGCATCCGCGACTATCTCACCTCGCTTACCGACTTCCCGGGCCTGGGCAACGCCATCGCCATCAACAAAGACGGCGACGCGATCAAGAAGACGATCGTGTTCGCGACCCAGGACGGCAAGTGGGTTCGCCAATGACGCGGCCGGCCTGAACCGATGCTGAGCCAGCAACTCGCCAACGGGCTGATGCTCGGCAGCGTCTATGCGCTGATCGGCATCGGCTACACGCTTGTGTTCGGCGTGCTGCGCATGCTGAACCTGGCGCACCCGTATTTCTTCATGCTGTGCCCGTTCGCGGCCTTGCTGCTGATGGGGGTGGGTGTTCCACCCGTGGCGGCGGCGCTGCTCGCCTTGGTGGCGGCGGCGGCGTTCGGAGTCGCGCTGTATTTCGTCGTGTTTCGCCCCATCCCGCCCGACCGGCACCTCGCGGGGTTCGTCAGCAGCCTGTCCTTCGGCGTCATCCTGCAGGTCTGTGTCACCAACATCTATGGCACGCTGCCGAAGCCGTTCGTCACGAACATCCCGAGCTCGGACCTGCAGATCGGGCCGGTGATCCTCTCCGGCATCCAGCTCGGCAGCCTCGCCGTGTCCGCGGCACTGATGGCGGGGTTGTGGCTGCTGATCCGCCGCACGGCGCTCGGCCGCAACATCCGCGCGATCGCAGAGAACGAGCGGGCGGCGGCGCTGCTCGGCATCCGGGTAAGGCGCTCCGTGCTGCTGGTGTTCGTCATCTCGGCGCTGCTCGCCGGGCTGGCCGGGCTGATGGTGGCGCTGCGGTTCGAGACCATCGACGCCTTCATGGGCGACCGCTTCGCCTTCAAGGCGCTGGCCGTCATCATCATCGGCGGCGTGGGCGACATGCGCGGCGCCTTGCTGGTAGGGATCGCGCTCGGCATCGCGGACGTGCTGTTCCAGGCCTATGCCCCGTCTGGCTGGTCCGAGGCATTCGTCTGGCTGGCCATGATCGCGACACTGGTCTTCCTGCCCGAGGGGCTGTTCGGCATGCGCACTCGGCGGCGGACCATCTGATGGGATCGCTGCTGTCCGAACCGGTGCAGGCGCTAGTGGCCATCAACGTGCTGCTGACGCTCAGCCTGCTGTTCCCGTTTGCCGCCGGGGTTTGGTCGCTGGGGATGTCAGGCTTCATGGCGTGCGGGGCCTACGCCGCCGGTTACGCCACGACCGAACTCGGCTGGAGTCCGGCGCCTGCGCTGGCGTTGGGCGCGGTCGCAGGCATGGTCAGCACCCTGCCGGTCGGCCTGCTCGCCACCCGGACCCGGGGCGTCTATCTCTCCATCGCCACCCTGGCCGAAGCAGAGCTGATCATCCTGTTCTTCTCGCATTTCGAGCCGACCGGCGACGTGATGGGGATGACCGGCATGCCCTATGTCGGCGCCGGCCCGATCGTGGCCGCGGCGGTGGCAGCCCTGCTCGTGTCGCTGGCGCTGTTCGGCGCCCGGTTGGGCAAGGCGCTGATCGCCGCCGGGTCGGACCCGGTGATCGCCAGCTGCAACGGGGTGAACGTGCCGGCGGTCCGCCTTGGGGCGCTGGCGATCGGCGGTGCCTTGGCCGGGCTGGCGGGCGGGTTCTATGCCCATTTCTACTCGTTCATCAGCCCGGCCAATTTCGCCGCCACCCGCGTGGTGGACGACCTGATGTTCCTCGTGGTCGGCGGGCTGACGCCGCTCGGCGCCGTGCTGGGCTCCGTCGTGCTGACGCTGCTCCCGCAGGTCTCCGCGGGGCTGGAGAGCTGGTCGCCCGCGATCTACGGCGTGATCGTCATCGCCACCATGGCGCTGGTGCCGGACGGATTGCTGCCCAAGAACCGGCTCCGCTCGCTTTGGCGCCGGCTGCGGCCGCGGGTGCGCAGCCATGCTTGAGGTCCGCTCCGTCGGCGTCAGCTTCGCCGGGGTGAAGGCGTTGAACGACGTGAGCTTCACCGTGCGGGACGGCTCCATCACCGCGCTGATCGGGCCGAACGGCGCCGGCAAGACCACGATGATCAACGTGCTGTCCGGCGTGGTCCGCCCGACCTCCGGCGCCGTGCTGTTCGCAGGCGCGCCGATCACCCGGCACTCGCCCCGCCGCCGCGCGGCCGCCGGCATCCGCCGCACCTTCCAGACCGTGCACCTGTTCCCCGGGCTAACGGTGCGGGAGAACCTGGTGGTCGGCCGTTTCCACCACGTGGCCAGCCGGCGATGGCCGCAAGCCCTGCTGCCGCCCGCCTGGGGCGACCGCGCCGGGCAGCGGCTGATCGACGACGCATTGGACCTGCTGGGCCTCGGCGCACATGCCGACACGCTGGCGACCGACCTGGCCTACGGCACGCAGCGCAGGGTGGAGATCGCCCGCGCCCTGGTCGGGCAGCCGCGCATGCTGCTGCTGGACGAGCCTGCAGCCGGCATGAACGACGCCGAGACCGAGCATTTGTCCCGCGACGTGCGGGTCATCCGGGACCAGGGCGTCACGGTGTTCCTGGTGGAGCACGACATGGCGCTGGTTATGTCCGTCTCCGACCATGTCGTCGTGTTCAATTTCGGCCAGAAGCTCGCCGAGGGCACGCCCGCCGAGATGCAGCTGCACCCGGCGGTGATCGAGAGCTATCTCGGCTCATGAGTGCCGCACTCGACATCGCCGGGCTGACGGTCGGCTACGGCCATGCCGCGGTGCTGGAGGGCCTGTCGCTGCACGTGCCGCGCGGCCAGGCGCTGGCCCTGGTTGGCCCGAACGGCGCGGGCAAGAGCACGCTGGCCCGCGCCATCTCCGGCCTGCTGCGCCCCAGCGCCGGGCAGATCCGGCTGGACGGGGCCTCCCTGCTCGGCCGCAGCCCAGCTGCCATCGCGCGCGGCGGCGTGCTGCACGTGGCCGAGACGCGCGACATCTTCGGCGACATGACGGTGTGGGAGAATTTGCGCGTCGCCTTTGACAACCTGTCCAAGGGTGATGACCGCGATACCGCGTTTCGGCGGATCTACGGCCTGTTCCCCGTCCTGTCGGACCGCGCCGGCCAGCTCGCCGGCAACCTGTCCGGCGGGCAGCAGCAAATGCTGGCGATCGCCCGCGCTTTGCTGGGCCGCCCGCGCGTGCTGGTGCTGGACGAACCCTCGCTCGGCTTGGCGCGGATCATCATCGCGGAGATTTACCGCACGCTCGGCGTATTGCGGGCCGAAGGATTGACCATCCTGCTGATCGAGCAGGCCGCCACCACCGCGATCGACTTCGCCGACCGCACCGCCGTACTTGTGGGCGGACGCGTCGTGCTACAGGGCACGCGGGACGAGTTGCGCGCCAGCGGTGACGTGGTAAGACACTATCTTGGCGGCACGAATGCAACTGCGGTCAGCTAATATCGATATACTTTGCCCTAAGCGCGTTTATTGTTGCGGATGCGCGGGCTCCGGGGTCATCGGGCGAAGTGGCCGATACGGCGAATGTGGCCGGTTTTCCGCAACGACCGCGGCCGACCGGCATTGACGCGACACGGGAGTGAGCTTTAGCCCTCAGCGATGAGTCGAGATCAACGCGCCGGTTTAAGCGTCCGCGATTACTGTCCGGCCAGTTGCAACGCCTCTGTCACAGCCGCCAGAAGAAGACGGTCGCTGTCGGGAATGGCGGCCTGCATGAACACTCTTTCGCGGCAGCCAGGATCGTGGTGCCAGCAACCCTAACGTACAGAGCAGGGAACCTATCAATGTCCAATACGAGCCGTCCTGCCACGACCTTTCGCGGCCAAGTCAGCGGGCTACCTGATTTCGTCGTCGCAGCCTGGCGTGCCCGTTACATCCTGGGGGAAGGGATGGACTTCCAAGCACGCGCCATCCTCAACCAGGAGGCCGCCGCTATCCGCAGCGAGGGCAAGGAACCGGACGCCGGACGATTTGGTTGAGGCTTATGGATCACGCCGCTCGTGAAGGCGGAGGCCAGGAGCTGCTCGCGGCAACCGCACTGGCCGGTCTTGCGACCGGCCTGAGACCTTCAGGCTTCGAGCAAGCACCCGAACGCCCTCCAGCAGCGGGCGTCACACCAGGCTAGGCGTCACCACCCCGAATGAAGCCATGCGCCGCCTGATACGCCAGGTACGCCTCATATTTGGCTTCCTCGATCGAGGAAGCACCGCCCGCCGCCATGAGTTCATCGGGCTCCTCGGACACCAAGCTCCAGCTAATTCGGGCCGCACCCTTCGGCGCCTGCTTGTGCTGCTCGTCGGTCGTCTTGGCCGCATACAGGGTCAGAGCGCCGAGATGGGCGAGCTGCAACACCTCCGTGCCCGGCGCCTCGCCAACCGCCCAGGTCGGCTCAAGCAGAGCCTTCTTCATGTCAGGCTCGCCCGCCTTGTCCTTCAACAGGCGCCGGTGCGCCTCGAGGGTTTCGCGCGGAGTCTGGGGTATGTAATCGGGCTTCTTCACCGAATCCTCATGTGCAACCTGTCACGCTTACGAGATTCACTAGCTTTCGGATGCCCTATCTTGTGACGTAAGCGCGAGTGCGCCGCAATCTATGGAGTCCAGGCGTGAGAGTGGAAGCCGATTCTACGATGACGGCCCTTCTGCTACCCAGCCACGGATCGGGTACGAGCAACCTCGTCCAGCCAGTCCAGGGCGTCCGTGTGGGCGTTATAGGGCGTCCACGGCTCGCCCTTTCGAACCAAATCGATGGCCCGCTTCATGCCCCGCACCTCTTGGCACTGCGCCGACGCCACCACCAGCAGCTCGGCCGTCTCGCGGGTGGACGTGTCAGCGCGTTCCTCCAGCGGCTCCAGCCAGGAAGACCCACCCAGCTTGGCGCCGTGCAGCCTCTGTTGCGCCGCGACCGTCCTCACCGACGACGCATGGGCCGCCCGGCACGCCTCGATCGCTCGCTCCACAGCCGGAGCCAGCAACTCGTCCAGGACGGCGTCCAGGCCAGGGCCGGCACCCGGGAGGACCTGCTCGGCCAGATACCGGGCCGTCTCCTGATCCGTCGCATCCTTCAGAGCGGTATCGACACCCTCAAGCCCGAATGCCTCGGACACGTTCATGACCTCGCGGATGTCAGGCTCGATCTCCGTCAACAACGCGTAGGACGGACGCACCCGCTGCTCGACCGGAAAACGGATCACGTTGGTCAGACCCGGCAACATCTCGATGTTCACGGCCTCACACTCCTCACTTCTGGCCCGATTCTATCCGGGTGAGAACGGAATAGCAACATTAAACCATTGAAATTAAAGGGCCTTCGTGCCAGAAGCATGGACCGTTGGAAGAGACCGGGCGTCTCCCCTATGGGCCGGGCTCGGGCTTCGCCCCGAGCCACCAAGCGGTGTCTCGGCCCTGCGGGCTTCAATCCCTGACGCAAGAGGGCAGGGTGATCATCTGACTATACTTGCGAATAACTTGCGCGTGGGGAAGTAAGTAAGAGGGCTTACGAAAGGAAGTACTGGAGAGGGCTGGGAGTCAACTGCAAATATCGGCATAATTGCAAATAATAACAATGGGTTATGGCGCTTTCCTCTTGAGTATCCGGCGGGGATCAGGCAATATGTCTTTGTCGAGAGGGAGTTAGAAACCTCGCCCGGCGAAGAACAGAGCGACCCTGTACTTAGACCCATCCCGAAAGAGCTTCATCATGGCCAAGACCTCCGCAGCCCGCACCGTCAAGACCGCCGTCGCCGCCACCGTCCTGCCCGCCCGCACCCGTGACGCCAGCCGCGAGGTTGTCACCCTGGAAACCGCACTCCGCTTCGCCCCGACCGACGACGTGAGCAGCAAGATTTGCAAGGTGTTCGCCATGGACCCCGTGCCGATGGCCGAAATCCGCGAGACGGTCGAGGAGCATCTGGTCGCACAGTCCAAGATCATGCCGCTGACCGAGAAGAACATGGAAATGCACTTCCAGCGCGTGGTCGGGCAGTATGTCGGGTCCGCCGTCAGTGCCGCCCGCTTCTACGACACCAAGCGCCAGGCCGCCCGCGAGATGGCTTCCCAGTTCAACGAGTTTCGCGATGAGGACCGCGACGGCGCTTCCGGCTTCGAGGGCAAGCTAGAGCGCGCACAGGCATTCGCAGCCGAGATGGCTTGGCAGTCCCTCGCAACCCTCGCCGCCGCAGAAGGGGCCGTCTCCGCTTACAGCCACATCACCGGCAGCGAGTGGAAGCCCTACGCCGGAAGCAGCGCACCCAGCGCAACCGTCTCCGCCCAGGCCGTCAAGGCCCGCGCCTCCGCCTTCGAGTAACCCAAGCCCAGGGCGGGAGCCGCAAGCTTCCCGCCCGAGCCTGCCCCGTCGCACCTTGCCGCCTCCCCGGACGCATCGCCCCCATGGTTCCCCTGGACCCCTCCTTCCCCCAACTCCCGGCGACCATCCAGCACGGCCACGCCCGCCCAGGATGGGCTGGCCCGCTTCTGCTGCAGGCCCCAAGAAGCCCGCATCAGCCGCAAACCAGCCCATCCGGCGCGCATGGCTCACGACGCGAAAGAACGAAAAGACGCAAGCAAGAAAGCGGGCCTAACGAGCCGGGCCAGACCCCAACCCGACGCCCTGCACGCTCATCAACACGTCGGTGTAGTTCTCCCCCGACACCTTCTGGAACAGCGTGCCGGTGAACGTCGCATGCTCACCTTCCAGTCCGCCGATCTTCGTCCCGGGCGTGGTGAAGATCGGCTGCATCCGAGCGACGTTGCGGAAGGTGTCGGCATCCACCTGGATGTCAAACAGCACCGAAATCTGACCCCCACCGGCGTCCAAAAGTGACCCCCTTCGATCTGTGATGATGCTGCCCATGCAGATGGG
>CAXSEG010000148.1:0-11427 GCA_964235545.1 uncultured Acetobacteraceae bacterium | reverse complement strand
GAACTACACCATCAACGGATTTAACTCGGGCAACATTGCCGAGCTGACCAACAGCGGCGCCTTCAACGTCACGTCCAACGCTGGTGTCAACCAGGGTGTGGCACTGATGCAGGTGACCTACCTGGCCGTTGCGGGTGTGTTCAACGAGACATCGAGCGGATCCGTGAACGTCACCGGGGCCGTGCCCGACTCGAACGGTTTCAATGTATCCGGTGCTACCGAGTCGGTGGTCGAATTCGAGCAGGGCGTGACCGGTAGCGGCACCTACAACCTGAACGATGGCGAGATCCAGTTCGACGCCGCAAGCAGCGGGTCGGTCAACTTCGGTGATGCGTCCAGCATCCTCGACCTGGCCAACATCACCAATGTGGCCGAGAGCCTGACCATCACCGGCTTCATCGCCGGTGACGCAATCGGTCTCGGCACCACGGCGATCACCAGCGCCGGCTACGATGCGACGACGGGCAAGATCGATCTGTTCAACGGCGCCACGATGGTGAGCGCAATCACCCTGGTCGCCAGCGGCAGCCAGAACTTGGCGACGGACACCTACTCGATCGTGCCGGTGTCCGCCGTGCCGCCCGATGGCCAGGGCAACAACCTGCCGACGATGAATTCGACCCGCAACCAGGTCTATCTCGAAACCAACCTGGCGGCCCCCTGCTACTGCCCTGGTACGCTAATCCGTACGGACCGCGGTGACGTGGCGGTCGAGCGGCTTGCGATTGGTGACCGGGTGATCACCCTGAACGGTGCCGCCGAGCCGATCAAGTGGATCGGCCGCCGCGCCTTCGCCGGGCGCTTCGTGCAAGGCCGCCGCGACATCCTGCCAGTGTGCGTCCGCGCCGGCGCCCTCGGCACGGGGCTTCCGCGCCGGGACCTGTGGATCTCGCCGCTGCATGCGATGTATCTTGACGGCGCCCTGGTGCCCGCGGCCGAATTGGTCAACGGCGCCTCCATCACCCAGGTGCAGGCGGTCGAGCGGGTGGATTATATCCACGTCGAACTGGAGCGGCACCAGGTAATCTGGGCGGAGGACGCAGCCTCCGAATCGTTCGTCGACGATTACAGCCGTGCCATGTTCCACAATGCGCACGAGTTCGCCGCGCTGTATCCGGACGCGGCACCCGTGCCCGCGATCTACTGCGCACCCCGCGTGGAAGCCGGTGAGGCGCTGGCGGCGATCAAGCGTGAGATCGACCACCGGGCCGGTTTGGCCGTGCCGGGCGCCGACGACCGGCTCCGAGGCCGGGTCGATGCGTTGGATGGCCTGATGCTCAACGGCTGGGCGCAGAACCCGGACAAGCCCGAGGCACCCATCTGCATCGAGATCCTCGTAGGCGGCGTGGGCGTGGCGCGGACGGTGGCCAATGTCTTTCGTCCCGACCTGCTCGCGGCGGGATTAGGCAGCGGCTGCCATGCGTTCCGCATCCGCCTGCCAAAGGCGGCCAAACAGGCCCGCATCGAGGTCCGCCGGGTGTCCGATGGACAGGCAGTGGGCGCACTCGACTTGCGGAGGCGCTCGGCGGCCTGACGGCGCGGCGGTTGCCGGTCGATGCTGCAGGGCTTCCTCGACAGCGTCAGCCGCTCACGGCTCCACGGCTGGGTGCGCGACGTGGCGCACCCGGACGCGTCCGTCAGCATCCTGATTACGGCGAACGACCGCCTACTCGACCGCACGGTCGCCAACGTCTACCGCGCCGATCTGGTGGGGGCGGGCGTCGGCCAGGGCAAGTTCGGGTTTGACGTCACGGTCAATCCACCGCTCTCCCCGGCGCGCTCCTGGCTGATCCATGTCCGCTCCGAAGCGACCGGTGAGGACCTGCCAGGCTCGCCGATCCGGCTGCAGGCCGCCAACGAGTTCGACGAGGCAGCGCGCCTCGCTTTCTCGGCGGCACTCGATGGCTTCGGGTCCAAGGCGGAACTGGACAGCCGGATCGCTTTCCTCGCCAGCGAACGGGACCGCCTGCTACAGCGGCGTGCCGATCTGTGCAATCGCCGGCCGGAGCGCGGCAGGCGGTCCACCGGGCCGGCTGGAGCACCACCCCGCGCCCTGGTGGTGGATCAACGCATGCCGGAACCGGACCGCGACGGCGGCTCCAACGCGCTCGTTTCGCATATGCGCTCGCTTCAGCGGCTAGGCTACGAGGTGGTGTTCGCCGCGCAATCCATGCTGGGCGGGGACGCTGCGGCAGCGCTGGAACGGGACGGGATACAGTGCTGCCACGCCCCCTGGTTCGGCTCGGTCGAGGACGTGCTGCGCCGGGATGCCGACACCTACGACATCGTCTACCTCCACCGGATCGCGGTCGCCTCTGCCTACGCGACCCTGGTGCGGCAGACCCAGCGCCGGGCACGGCTGATCTACAGCGTCGCCGACCTGCATCACCTCCGCCTTGCCCGGCAGGCCCAATTCGAGGACCGGCCGGAGTTGCTGGTAGAGGCGGAGCACACGCGCACGCTGGAGCTCTGGGCGGCCCACACGGCGGACGCCGTGATCACCCACTCCTCGGCGGAGGCGGCTGTGCTCCGCCGCAGCCTGCGCGCCGACAAGGTGCATGTCGCCGCGTGGTCGGTTCCCATCCGGGTGCCCGCGGTGGCGTTCGCCAAGCGCGCGGGCATGGCTATGATCGGCAATTTCGCACATGCCCCCAATGCGGACGCAGTCCGCCACCTGCGCGACGAGATCATGCCGCGGCTGCGGCGCGAGGATCCCGCGATCCTGTGCCGCCTGGTGGGCGACGGCCTGCCGCTCCCGTTGCAAGCGGCGCGGCCGGGGATCGACTATGTCGGCCACGTGCCAAGCTTGGACAGCGTATTCGACACGGTGCGGCTGACGCTGGCGCCGTTGCAGTTCGGCGCCGGGTTGAAAGGCAAGGTGATGGCGAGCCTGGCAGCCGGCGTGCCCTGCGTGTGCTTCCCGATGGCCGCGGAGGGCATGGACCTGCCACCCCCGCTGCAGGAGCTGGTCGCTGCGGACACGGACGCCATGGTGCGGACGATCCTGCGGCTCCATAACGACGCCGCCTACAACGCCCGGCTAGCCAAGCAATGTTCCGCCTTCGCCGGGCACGCCTTCTCGGAGGCGGTGCTGGACGCGGCGATGCGCCAAGCCGTCGCCCACGGACCCATGCTTGCGCCCGCTGCTTGCGCGCTCCGGCAAACCGACCCAACTTCGCCGCCAAGGCTGATGGAGGTCGCACCGTGAACCATCCCGACAAGCTCTCCTTTTCGCTGCCGGCGGAGCGTGCGCTGCATCCCGGCTACCTCTCCGGTTTCGGCAACGGCTTCGAGACGGAAGCGCTGCCCGGCGCCCTGCCGATGGGCCGGAATTCGCCGCAGCGATGCCCCTACGGGCTGTATGCCGAGCAGCTCTCCGGCTCACCCTTCACCGCGCCGCGCACCAGCAACGAGCGGTCATGGCTGTATCGCATCCGCCCGACGGTTGCGCATTGGGGCCGGTTCCGCCGGGTGGACAGCCGGATGTGGCGCACCGCCCCGGCGGTGGAGGCTGAGCTGCCGATCGGGCCGCTGCGGTGGGACCCGATCCCAGTGCCGCAAGCCTCGCTCAGCTTCATCGAGGGCATGCACACCATCACGACGGCCGGCGATGCGCGCAGCCAGTCCGGCATGGGTGGGCATGTCTACCTCGCCACCCGCTCCATGACGGACGAGTATTTCTACAATGCGGACGGCGAGATGCTGGTCGTGCCGCAGCAGGGTGGGCTGCGTTTCCGCACCGAGCTCGGCGTGATCGATGCCGAGCCCGGCGAGGTCGTGGTGATCCCGCGGGGTGTGAAGATCAGCGTCGTGCTGACCGGCAGCTCGGCGCGCGGCTATGTGTGCGAGAACTATGGCGGTGCGCTCGCCCTGCCGGAACGCGGGCCGATCGGCGCCAACTGCATGGCCAACCCGCGAGACTTCCTCACCCCGGCCGCGGCGTTCGAAGACAGGGACGCGCCGGGCCGGATGATCGTGAAGTGGGGCGGCACGCTGTGGATGGCGGATATCGGGCACTCGCCGCTGGACGTGGTCGCCTGGCACGGCAATTACGCGCCATACAAATACGACCTGCGGCGATATTCACCGGTCGGCCCGGTGCTGTTCGACCACGCGGATCCGTCGATCTTTACCGTGCTCACTTCGCCGTCGGAAACGCCGGGCACCGCCAACATCGACTTCGTGCTGTTCTCGGACCGCTGGCTGGTGGCGGAGGAGACGTTCCGGCCGCCCTGGTACCACATGAACGTCATGAGCGAGTTCATGGGCCTGATCTACGGCACGTATGACGCGAAGACCGGCGGCGGCTTCGTGCCCGGCGGCATCTCGTTGCACAACTGCATGCTGCCGCACGGTCCGGATATCGACGCGTTCGAGAAGGCGAGCCATGCCGACCTGGCGCCGCACAAGCTGGAAGGCACGATGGCCTTCATGTTCGAGACCCGCTTTCCCCAGATGGTCACCGCCTACGCAGCCGGCTGTGCACAGCTGCAGGCGGATTACGGCTTCTATGGGCAGGACTTGAAGAAGCATTTCGACATCAACCGGCGATAGCCTCTTCTCAGGCCGTCAATCGACTAATGGACCACTGTCAAGCTGGGCCGGATACCAACCGGGCGGCGGTGCCCGGCGTCGCAAGCGGCCCGTTCCGCCGTGAGCACGCCGGACAGGACGGTGGCGAGCCGGTCCCGCGTGGCGGCCGTGGCGCGGGTCAGCGGCAGGCGCAGCTCACCCGCACAAAGCCGCATCGCGAACAGCGCCGCCTTGAGCGGGATCGGGTTGGATTCGGCGAACAGCGCGTCGTGCAGCGGGGCGAGCAGATCGCGGATGCGCGCCATGGCCTCCAGGTCTCCCCCGTCCCACGCCTCGTGCAGCCGGGCGCACAGGCCGGGCACGATGTTGGACGTGACGGAGACACAACCATGGCCGCCCATCGCGCGATACGCGGCGGCGGTGCCGTCATCGCCCGTCATCTGCACCAGGGCCAGGCCGCACATCGCGCGCAGCCGGGGCGGGCGGGCCAGGTTGACGGTCGCGTCCTTCACCGCGGCGATGAACCCCGCCTCGAACAAGCGGGCGATCGTGTCGTCCTCGACCGCGACGCCGACCCGGCCCGGGATGTCGTACAGCATGATCGGCAGATCGGCGGCGAGGCTGACGGCGCGGATATGCGCCATGATGCCGTCCTGCGTCGGCTTGACGTAGGGTGGCGCCGAGCACAGCAGGGCCGCAGCCCCGTTGCGCGCGGCCATCGCCGCCAAGGCGCACGCGCCGGCGGTCGAGGCCGCGTTGCAGCCGGCGATCACCGGCATGGCCGGGCCGGCAGCCTCGACGCTGGCCGCGATCACCGCACCCTGCTCCGCCTCCGTCAGGCTGGCACCCTCGCCCGTGCTTCCGCAGACGACCAAGCCGGCCGTCCCGGCGCGGGCCTGCCGCTCGCACAGCAGCGACACGGCCTCGAGATCCACGTCACCGTTGAGAAAGGGGGTGGCGAGCGCTGTGACGGAGCCGGTGAGCCGGGTCAGGCAATGGGACAGGCCAGCGGATTTTCGGGGTCTCATCATTCACCTCACACAGGGCGGGACCGCGCCGGGCAGCGCCCGGCCGGCCACGAGAACGGCACGGTCCCCTAGCCAGTGCGCACGCCCCGCGTCGAACCCGTGGCGCACGAGGCAGTCGCGGGCTTGCCGGATCAGCGCCATGCCCTCGCTGGGGGCGAAGCGGAGATAGAGGCACTGCCGCGGCCCGCGGGTCGCGCGGGCACGCAGGATGGCGATCTCGGCCGTGTCGGCACAGAACACGTTGGGTGCGACGGTCACGTCCACCGCCTCGACCCGCGCCCGGCACTTGGCCGGCAGGCTCATCACGGAGACGGCGCCGCGGGCGTTGAGCGCGCACATGACTTCGAGCGCGCCCGGGCCGACGACGAGGACGTGCTGGCCCTCGACGGGGCCCATCAGGTCGAGCAAGGCCGTCGTGGCGATGCTCCCGCCGGGCAAGCCAAGCTCCGGGAAGGCAGCGGGAGGTGTCTGGGTGCGCGTGAACATCCCGGGACGATGCGCCGCGTAGGCATAAACGATCGATGTGGTCTTGCCGCCGGCGGACGCTTGATCACGACGCGCATCCGTCGCCCGCCCGCCGCTCCACCCGACTACGAACCGCTGCCGCTCACCCCCTGCGCCCGGCCGCCCATACCACCGGCCGTATAGCGGCCTGCCTGCAAGCTGCTCGCCGTCCGGACGAACCCCGCCTTACCCCGGCCGCTGTGCCGCCGGCATGGCGGACAGGATCTCCTCCGTAATGGCAAAGGCGGTGTTGGCGGCAGGCACGCCGGCGTAGATGGCGGCCTGGATCAGCACCTCGCGCACCTCCTCCTCCGTCAGCCCTTGCTGCTCCAGCGCGGCACGGGTGTGCAGGCGGAACTCCTCCCAGCGGCCGAGGGCGGACGTGATCGCCAGCACGATGATGCGCCGTGTGCGGTGGTCCAGCCCGGGGCGGCCCCAAACCTCACTCCAGGCGAAGCGGGTGATGAACTGCTGAAACTCCCACGCGAAGCCCCCTTGCTTGGCAAGCGCCCGGTCCACCCAGGCATCGCCCAGCACGGCCCGGCGGTTGGCGATCCCGGCGTCGAACAGGGCGGCCCGGCCTGCTTCCAGCGTGGTTCCGGTGCTGGGCGGCTGGAAAAACTCTGCGAGCAACGCCGAAAGCGCGTCGGGCCGCTCCAGCGGCGAGATGTGCCCCGTGGGCAGACTGACCAGCCGGGCACCTGGGATGACAGCGGCGATCGGTTCGGCCCCGGTGGCCGGGGGCGTCGCGCGGTCGAGCGACCCGGCGACCACCAGCGTGGGCGTGGCGATCCCCGGCAGGCCGTCTTGCACCGACAACCCGGCGATGGCCATGCAGCAGCCGGCATAACCGTTCGGGTCGAGCGCCTCGAACGTGGCACGGGCCGTGTCAAGCCAGGCCGGATTGACGGCGATCACCGCCTCCGGGAACCAGCGTTGCATGATGGCGTCTGTCATCGCCGCCATGCCGTCTGCGCGGATCGTGGTGGCCCGCTCCGTCCAGGGCTTCGGGTCCACCTGCGCCGTGCTGTTGCAGATCGCGATCGCGGTCAGCCGCCCGGGGACCGTGATCGCCATATGCATCGCGGTCATGCCGCCCATGGACACGCCGGCCACCGCCGCCTGCTTCGCCCCGGCCGCGTCCAGCACCGCGACCGCGTCGTCCGCCAGGTCGGCGATCGTGTAGTCGCCGGATGGAGCGTCGGACGCACCATGGCCGCGGGTGTCCATCCGCAACAGCCGAAACCGGCCGGCGAGCACCCGCACCACGCCGTCCCACATCGCGTGGTCGCACCCGAGCGAGTTCAGCAGCAGTAGCGCCGGGCGGGCCGGGTGGCCATCGGCGCGCCAATACAGTCGAACACCGTTGCGGGTCGCGAAGGGCATGGCACGTCTCCTCGTTATCCGGGTATGCTAGCGTTAGCCGGAGAGGGCGGGATAGGCTAGCCGGCGTGACCCGCGGGCGGGCTAAGCCGAAAGCGGCAGGCCGACGTAATTGCCGGCCAGGTCGGCCGCCGCATCTCGCGACGCCACCACATGGCGCAGCTGGGCCAGTTGCAGGCGGGTATCGAACGCGTCGGCGCCAGGAAAGCGGTGCAGCATGGAGGTCATCCACCAGGAGAACCAGGTCACTTTCCAGACCCGGTCCAGGCATGTGAAACAGCGTGGAAATTGACCCCCCTGAGTAGGGTGATCGGCGTCCAAAACTGACCCCTTTGATCTGTGATGATGCCGCCCATGCGGATGGGTGGTGGGGGAGATGCTGGTTGTGGATACGATTGCCCGGATCAGGCGGGCGCACTTCGTCGACGGCAAGTCGATCAAGCAGATCACTCGGGAGCTCGACCTGGCGCGCAACACGGTGCGGCGGGTGCTGCGCTCGGGCGAGACCGCGTTCTCGTATGAGCGAGCGGTGCAGCCGCGGCCCAAGCTTGGCGCCTGGACCGAGACGCTGGACCGGCGGCTTGCCGCCAACGATCGGCTGTCCAGCCGCGAGCGGCTGGACCTGGTGCGGATCTACGAGGATCTCCGGGCCGAGGGCTTCGAGGGCGGCTACGACACTGTGCGCCGCTACGCCCAGACCCGGCAGCGCAAGCGGGGCACTGGTTCGTCGGATGCCTACATCCCGTTGAGCTTTGCGCCTGGCGAGGCCTACCAGTTCGACTGGTCGACCGAGGTCGTGGTCCTGCACGGCACCACCACCATCGTGCAGGTAGCGCAAGTTAGGCTCTGCCATAGCCGGATGCCGTTCGTGCGCGCGTATCCGCGGCAGGCGCAGGAGATGGTGTTCGACGCCCACGACAAGGCGTTCGCGTTTTACCGAGGCGCCTGTCAGCGCGGCATCTACGACAACATGCGCACGACGGTGGATGCGCTGCTGATCGGCCGCGAGCGGCAGTTCAACCGGCGCTTTGCCCAGATGTGCAGCCACTATCTGGTTGAGCCCACGGCCTGCACTCCGGCCTCGGGCTGGGAGAAGGGTCAGGTCGGCGTCGTGCGAGGCCGGTTCTTCAAGCCTCGATTGAAGTTCGCAAGCTTCGTCGACATGAACAGCTGGCTGCTGGAGCAATGCGTGCAGTATGCGCGCGTCCATCCGCATCTCGAGCGGCGCGACTGCCCGGTCTGGGACATGTTCGAGCAGGAGCGGTCCAGCCTCGTCTGCGGCGTGGACGAAGAGCCTCATGCATTGGCTTGGACGTGGTCCAACGTGTCGCGCGGCACGTACACGAAGCCGTCCATGATCCGCCGCGCCGTCCGGCTGAAGCTCAGCGTGGAAAACGACATGCCTCCAAGCTCGTTCGCGGGCTCCGCCTGCACATTGACCGTCATCACGCCCATCGGATGCCCGATCCGCAGCTTGTCCCTGGCGGCGGCCCGCGTACCGATGACCTGGTTGGCGACCGAGCCGGGTAGTCGGGACGCCGCGGCGGTGCACATCGACCCCGTACCGGCCATGCTCTCGTGACACTTGTTGTACCATACCAGCCGCGCCCGCATGTCTGCCGCACCCGACTCGACGGTTTGGCCGCGCATCGTGCGGTAAGTCTTCGGCTCGGACACGGCGACGAGCAGCGGCAGGCCTGGCGATTGCCGGTCCACATCGTGCCAGTCGTCGCAGAAACCGATGAGTTGGGCGGCCTTGCCACGCACCTCGCGCAGCCGCTCGATCAGGCCGGGGTCGCCTGCGAAGGCTTCGGGGAGTTCGCTGCCCTCTAGGCCCACATCCTGGGCGTGGACGAATACGCATGGGTTGGCGACGTCGCAGATCGTCACCGCGACGCTCTGCCCGTTCTCAAGCCCGATCGTGTCCGTCACCTGCCCGGTGGGCAGGATGCGCCCCGTTTTCGCACCGATGGTGTTCGCGTAGTCCATGCGGATTTCCGCGCCCGTGCCGGGTACGCCATCGATCGCGAAATCACCGGTGACCTTTGCGCGCCCACCCGACACGGGCACGTAAGCGATTAGGATCTTGCCCGTGTTCGTGTTGTGGATACGCACCTGCGTGATCGGTGCCGTCACCCCGACCAGCCCGGCATCGATTGCGAACGGCCCCACCCCTGCCGAGATGTTGCCGCAGTTCGAGCTGTACATCACCAGATCGCGGTCCAGGACCACTTGGGCGTAGGTATAGTCGACATCGGCATCCGGGCGGGCGGAGCGTTGCACGATGGCCATCTTGGACGTGATCAGCCGCGATCCGCCCAGGCCGTCAATCTGCAGGATGTCCGGCGTCCCCATGATCCGCTTCAACAGCCGGTCGCGTGCCGGGCCGGGCGATGGGATGTCATGTTCCAGCAGGTAGACGCCTTTGCTGGTCCCGCCGCGCAGGATGGTGCAGCGGATGGCGATCTGCTCCGGTTCCTCCATCATGGGCATCGTGTTCTCTCCTTTATCTCACGATCTGCATTTCGGCCGGGTGGCCAATGCTGGGCAGGCGCGCCACGACCTGCTCGTTATCGAGCGGCCTCTTCTTCGTCTCGATCCCGATCCACCAGACAACGACGGCTTGCAGCAGTAGGACGCCTGACAAGGCGCCAGTGATGGCACCCAGGCCACCCCAAGCCAACAGCAATACGATCAGGTACTGCACGCCGGATGAAGCAAGCCGTCCGACCGTGTTGCACAGACCGGCGCCACGGAGGCGGAATCGCGTCTCGAACAACTCGGGCACGTAAACGGTGAACGCCACGGCGATCGCGCAACCCAGCATCACCGTCAACCCAAACGCGGCCACGAGGAACGTCGCACCAGTGGTCAAGATCGTGCCGGCCCCTATCACAGCGGCGGCGACCGAGAAGGCGATGATGGTCGGCTTGCGACCGAACCGGTCACTCAGGAACGTACTCACGAATGCGCCGCACGTCATTCCAAGCGCCATGATCATCGAGATTTGCAACGAGGAGCCGAGCGTAAGCCCCCGCTGTACGAACACCGTAGGTAGCCATTGCAGAAAGCCATAAAGCGTAAAGTTGGTTGCGATATTGATCGTGATGCCGACAAGCGTGTTGCGCCAGACGTGGCGGGAGAACAATACAGCTAACGAAACCTGCTCCGTTGGCGCCGGTGGCGCGGGCTCGAAAGGCGGGATCGCGTGACGTCTGCCGACCTTGGCCTCGATCTGCTGAAGCAAGGTGTCCGCATCCCGGAAACGTCCCGTCGATTCCAGCCAGCGAGGTGATTCCGGCATCGACTTGCGCACCAGCCAAATGCCAATGGCAGCAAGCCCAGGGATCAGGAACATCGCGCGCCAGCCAAAGGCGGGTATGACGAAGTAGGCAATCGCCAGCGACGTGAAGAAAGACATGTTCACGATCATGCCCGCCGTAGCCATCACCCGGCCTCGATTGGCCTTGGGCAGGAACTCGGCCAAGGTGGCGTAGCCAATGACGACTTCTGCCCCGAGCCCCAAGCCCATGAAGAACCGTAGGACGATGAGCGCCGTCATGTTGGGGGCGAATGCCCCGGCAATCGAGGCGAAGCCAAATAAAGCAAGGTTTGCCTGGTAGCAGAAGCGCCGGCCATATCTGTCGCCGAGGATCCCGGCGAACCCGGAGCCGAACACGAGCCCGAAGAAGGTGACGGACAGGAAGGTCGCGTTGATCGCGTTGCTTGACCACCCGGTCTGCACGAGGTTCGCCAGCACCGAACCGCCAGAGTAAAGTTCGAACGTGTCGAGGAAAAGCCCAGCCGTGATGAGCGCCGTGATCCAGTAATGCCAGGGCGACATCGGCAACCTGTCCAGTCGCGATCCGCTGTTCGCCATCGCCAGCACCTCCTCGGGGGCGTCGCCGTGCAAAATGGAGCCCTGCATTGCAATCTGCCCCGGCTCATCGGCTCCCAACATTTTGTCTCCCCTCCGCCC
>CAXSEG010000147.1:0-11431 GCA_964235545.1 uncultured Acetobacteraceae bacterium | reverse complement strand
CATGGCACCCACTCCTGTCTATGTTGCAGCGCACAAACCTCACCTGCACGAGCAGCCGGGTCAAGCTCGGTTCGATCGCGCGGCAACCTAGGGCTCCGCGGTCAACAGGCTATCCACCGCCGTCAGAAGCCGCTCCCGCCAGGCGAGACGGTCGAGCCATCGGAATAATATGCCGGACAGGTGCCATCAAGCTGCGAAGTAGGGCGCATGAGCAAAGCGCCATGCGCCAGATCGCCTCGCTCCATCCGCGGCGCCCAGGACCTTCCAACCGGCCGGTCTCGCCAGACTGATGGCGCATGGCGTTATACGCCGTACGTGGATGCCCCTCGCCGGTCCGCGTACAAAGCCAGCCGCTTCGCCGCATTCGGCGCGATGGGCCGGGCCTGCCCCATCTCGAATGCCGGCAGCGCCTCGGCAAAATGGCACGCCGCCGCATGGCTCTCCGTTACGTCCCGCAACGCCGGCACCTCCACCCGGCACCGGTCCGCCACGAACGGGCAGCGCGTGTGGAAGTGGCAGCCGGGGGGCGGGTCGAGCGGGCTTGGCACGTCCCCGCCGGGCGCCTGCCGCGCCAGCTTCTGCGCCGGGTCCGGCCGCGGGATCGCGGCGAGCAGAGCGCGCGTGTAGGGATGGCGCGGGTTGGCGAACAGCTCGTCCCGCCCGGCGGTCTCCACGATGCGGCCGAGATACATGACGGCGACGCGGGTGGCCACGTGCTTCACCACCGCCAGGTCGTGGGCGATGAACAGGTAGGACAGGCCGAGCCGGGCCTGCAGGTCGCCCAGCAGGTTCACCACCTGCGCCTGGACCGAGACGTCCAGCGCGGAGACCGGCTCGTCGCACACCACTAAGGCCGGCTCGAGCGCCAGGGCACGCGCGATGCCGACGCGCTGGCGCTGGCCGCCGGAGAACTCGTGCGGGTAGCGGGCGGCGTGCTCGGGGGTGAGGCCCACCAGGCCCAGCAGCTCCGCCACCCGGTCCCGCCGGCGGGCGGCGTTGCCGTAGCCGTGCAGGCCGAGCGGCTCGTCCAGCGTGTCGCCCACAGTCATGCGCGGGTTCAGTGAGGCGAACGGGTCCTGGAACACGATCTGCATCCGGCGGCGCAGGCGGCGTAGTTCGCCGCCGGGGAGGGTGGTGATCTCCCGCCCCTCGAACTGCACGGTGCCGGCGGTGGGCTCGATCAGGCGCAGCACGAGCCGGGCGGTGGTGGACTTGCCGCAGCCGCTCTCGCCAACCAAAGCAAGGGTTTCGCCGCGGGCGAGGGAGAAGGAGACGCCGTCCACGGCGCGGACCAGGCCGGAACGTGTGCGGAAGTGTTTTTTCAGGTCTGCGGCGGCCATGAGGGGTGGTGCGGCTCCCTCTCCCCGGCCCTCTCCCACAAGGGGAGAGGGAGAAGGAAGCTCGTTCACGCCGCGGTCGCTTCGACCGGCGCGCAGATGCACGCCGCCTCGTGCGCCGGGCCCATCGGCAGCAATGGCGGCTGCGCCTCCATGCATGCGGCGGCGCCAAAGACGCAGCGTGGGTGGAACCGGCATCCTGGCGGCAGGTGGCCAGCGGATGGCACGGTGCCTTCGATCGCGAGCAAGCGGTCCTGTGCCTGCTCCAGCCGGGGCATGCTGCCGAGCAGGCCCAGCGTGTAGGGATGCTGCGGGTCGTCGAACAGGGCGGCGGCGGTGGCGCGCTCCACAACGCGGCCGGCGTACATTACGGCCACTTCGTCCGCCATCTCCGCCACCACGCCCAGATCGTGGGTGATCAGCACGATCGCCATTCCTGTCTCGCGTTGCAGGTCGCGCAGCAGGTCCAGGATCTGCGCCTGCACCGTCACGTCCAGCGCCGTGGTGGGCTCGTCGGCGATCAGCAGGTCGGGGGCGCAGGACAGGGCCATGGCGATCATCACCCGCTGGCGCATGCCGCCGGACATCTGGTGCGGGTACTCGTCCAACCGCCGGTCCGGCGCGGGGATGCGCACCCGGTCCAACGCGTCGGTGGCGCGTCTCCGCAGGTTGCGGGCGCCGCGTTCGTGGGCGCGCATAGCCTCCTCGATCTGGCTGCCGACGGTGTAGGCGGGGTTGAGGCTGGTCATCGGCTCCTGGAAGATCATCGCGATCCGCTTGCCCCGCAGCGCCCGCATGGCGCCCGGCGGCAGAGACAACAGATCCTGGCCGTCGAACACCACCCGCCCGGCGGCGGTGCGGCCCGGTGGCGGCACCAGGCGCATCACCGAGAGCGACAGCATGGATTTGCCGCACCCGCTCTCCCCCACGATGCCGAGCGTGCGGCCGCGATCCACCCCCAGGCTCACCCCATCCACGGCGGCGAACGGGGTGCGCTCGCCAGGGAACTCGGTGCGCAGCCCCTCGACCTGCAGCAGCGCCGTCATCGCCGGGCGAACCGGCGGCGTGCCAGGCGTCCGAGCCAGGGTCCGGCAACCAGGCCGAACGCGGCGGCATAGCCGGGCACCAGCATCAGGCTGTAGCGCGGCGTGGCAACCGTGGTCGCCGCGTGCAAGGCCAGCACGAACAGCGGCGGCAGGACGAAGGCCAGGCGCAGCGCATCCCGCCGGCGGAAAGCCTGCCACACCATCACGGCGAAGAACGGTACCGCCACCAGGCTGAAATACTTGCGCACCCAGAGGGATTTCCACGCCATCACCAGCGTCACGGCGGCGAAGCGGAGCGGGTGGGGTGCGACGTAGGTGCGCAGCAGGTAGCCGACCTGATCCGCCGGGTTCGGTGCGTTGGCCGCCAGCTCCTGCACCATCGTGGTGTTGCCGACCATGTAGAACGTGTCCGGGCGCTCCATCCAGCCAAGGCGAACGACGTCCTGCAGCGCCACTATGCGCGCGGTCGCCGGGCCGAAGCCGGGCAAGGCGTAGAGCCACTGCGCCGCCCACTCGCCCGGCGTCATCGCCTCGTAGGCCATACGCTGAGCCAGGATGAACCCGGCATAGCCCGAGGTTGGCGCTGGCGTGCCGAAGGCCGCTTCGTTACGGAGGGACCACGGTGCGATCGTGGCCGCGGCGAGCACGCAGGCCCCGGCCATCGCCAGGCCCAACCGGCGTTGCCAGGCCGCGATCAGCAGCCCGGCCAGCCCGATGGCGGCCGTGGAATAGAGGTATTCGGGACGGGTGAGCACCAGCAGGCCCAGCACCACGCCCAACGGCACGGCGACCTGCCACCGGGGGCGACGGACCAGCAGGATCAGCAGCAACCCGCTCAACGCCGCAAGCGGCAGGCTGAGCGCCTCCGTCATCGCCGTGCGGGCATAGACGGCGTACTCCGTGGTCCCCAGCCCCGCAGCCAGCAGCGCCACCCAAGCAGCCGAACGTGGTCCGCCGATCGCCAGCGTCGAGCGCCACACCAGCAGCAGCGTGCCCGCCAACAGCAGGACCTGCACCGGCACCAGCAGGCCGAGCGAACCCGGGCAGGACGGGATCGCCGCCCACGGTGCCACCCGCACGCAAGCCGACGCGCGGGCCAGGCGCGGATCCAACGCAGCAACGGCCGCGACGAACGCGGGGTACAGCGGCGCGGTGTAGGCGCCGGGCTTGCCGGCCTCGCCCCACCGCCCGTTGGTGTAGGTGCCGGTCTGCAGCAGATCACTGGCGATGCCGAGATAGAGCGGCTGGTCGTACGCGGCCAGGTTCTCGGGCTTCAGGGTCGCGATGCCGAACAGGATGCAGCCAAGGGCAACGGCGCAGGCGAGCAGCCATTCAACCGGCCGCACACGGGCAGCGGGAGGGCCCACGCGCATGACGACCCCCCAACCCGCGTCGCGGGTTGGGGGGTTCGCGAAACTTACGGCGGAGGGACGCGCGGCGGTCTCAGAACTCAGCTGCGATAGTCCGTCTTGCCGCCCTCGATCTGCCGCATCGCCGACTCCCAGGCCCATTCGCAATGCGCGAGCGTGCCGTCGTGCAGAAACTGGTCCGCCGTGTGCTGGCACACCTCGGCCGGCGGCAGGATCAACTCGCCATCGCCGGCCGCGACCTGTGCCTGGCACGCCCGCTCGAGGTAATACAGGTCGCTCCACGCCTCCGGCACCGTCCGGCCGCCAACCAGCAGGCCGTGGTTGCGCAGGATCATCGCGC
This sequence comes from uncultured Acetobacteraceae bacterium, assembly GCA_964235545.1. Taxonomy (GTDB): domain Bacteria; phylum Pseudomonadota; class Alphaproteobacteria; order Acetobacterales; family Acetobacteraceae; genus LMUY01. The sequence continues at coordinate 7,338 of CAXSEG010000147.1, read as the reverse complement.
GGTTCGCCCCCAGATCGTGCACCAGCCGGTCCCGCTCATCGAGGTCCAGCGCAATGCCTTCGTAGCCGGGGTAGGACATGCGGCCGTAGAACCGCAGCGCGTGCTGGCTCATCGGCAACAGCCCGCGCTTCTGGGCGGAGACGGCGATGCCGGCCGCGGTATGGGTGTGCACCACGCACATGATGTCCGGCCGGGCCATGTGGATCGCCGAGTGGATGCAGAACCCGGCGGCGTTCACCTTACGGGGCGACATGCCCGCCTGGTGCGCCTCCTCGATGATGTTGCCGTCCAGGTCGATCTTCACCAGATCGGAGGCGCGCATCTCGTCGAACAGCACGCCATACTGGTTGATCAGGAAGTGGTGCTCCGGCCCCGGCAGACGGGCGGAGATGTGGGTGTAGACCCAGTCCGTCATGCGGTGATGCGCCACCAGGCGGTAGAGTGCCGCCAGGTCGCAACGGACCTGCCATTCCTCGGCAGAGATCGAGCCGAGTGCCAACGGGGCGGTCTGGACGTTCATGGCCTACACTCCTCAAACGAATGCGGCAGTGTCCGCCCGCAGCCATTGGCCGGTCAAGCCGGTTCAGTAGCCCCGCGCCGGATCGAACACGTTCGGCATTGCCTCGCCAGCCTCGAACCGCCGGATCACGTCGGCGACGTAATGGGCCCGGGCGCGGCGGCTCGCCAGGCTGGCGATATGCGGCGTCACTGTCACGCGCGGATGCACCCAGGCCGGGTGACCCGGCGGCAGGGGCTCCTCGGTGAACACGTCCAGCACGGCGCCGCTCAGCCGGTCCCCGTCCAGCGCCGCCGCGAGATCCTCCCATATCATATGGCCACCCCGCGCCGCGTTCACCACGGCCGCACCTGCCGGCAGCAGCGCCAGCGTCTCGGCCCGGATCGCACCGCGCGTCTCCGGCGTATCGGGCAGCAGGCACACCAGGATGTCCGCCCGGCGCAGGAACGCGTCCCGCTCCGCATCGCCCGTGTAGCTCTGCACGCCGGGCACCGACTTCGCCGAGCGGGTCCAGCCAATGACGGGGAAGCCCAGGGCCAGCAGCATCGCGGCGGCGCGGGTGCCGAGATTGCCTAAGCCCATGACACCCACCGTCACCTCCGGCGCGCTGCGTCCGCTCTCGAACTGCTCCCAGCGCCGCTCCGCCTGCGCCGATGCCGCCCGGCGCCAGCCGCGCAGCAGCGAAAGGCAGGCGAGGCAGACGTACTCACCCATGCGCTGCGCCGGGTCTTCGCCGCCCATCCGGACCAGCGGCAGGTGGGCGGGCCAGGATGGGTCCCGCGTGATGTGGTCCACCCCCGCCCCCGGCGAGAGCACCAGGCGCAGATTGGGCAGCGCGGCGAGGCGGCCCGGCTCCGGCTCCCACGGGAAGGCGTAGTGCACCTGGGCCGGATCGACTGCCGGGTCGTCCCACCCATGCACGGTCAGCCCGGGGGCGGCCTCGGCGAAATGGCCCTGCCATTCCGCGAAGGCTGCCAGGCCGCCGGACTTGATCAGCAGGATGCTCAGTGGATCTCTCCCGACCGGCGCACTGCCTCGCGCAACTTGGCCGGCGTGAAGCCCGGGTCGGCGCAGATGTCGAGGATCACCTTCTCGCGCCGGGCGACCAGGTCGATCGCGTCCGGCAGCCGGCGCACGGCGTCGGCCGGTATCACCACGGCGCCGTGCGAGTCGGCATGGATCACGTCGTCATGCGCGCAGTTCATGCCGAACACGTTCACCGGTGTCCCGTAGCCCACCAGATGGACGTGGGCGTGGCTGGGCCCGACCTTGCCGGCGACGATCTGGAACCCCGGCGCCAGCATCGCCGTGTCGCGAAACGATCCGTTGGTCACGCATCCCAGGGCGCCGAGTGCCTTGTGCACGGTGGAGTGGACCTCCCCCCACCAAGCGCCATAGCCGGGCTCGTCGTCCAGGTCCTGCAGCACGATGACGGTCGGCATGGCGGCCTCGGCCACGTAGTCGTACCAGTCCAGCCGGTCTGCCACGCGGGCACGCGGCGCCTCCTTGGCGCGGATGAAGCCGACCCGGGCAAGCCCCACCAGCGGTTTGCCCTCCGGCACGGCGGCCACCATGCCGGCCGTGGTGAAGCCGATCGCCCGGCGCTCCGGCACGATCAGTTCCAGCCCGTTGCAGATCGTCGGCGTGTCCCAGACGGCCAGCGCCTCCAGGTCCTCCGCGGTGAATGGATAGGCCATCGCTTCCCCCTCCGTCCGGTTCGGGGCAGCATCCCCCGGGACATGCGGGGTGACAAGCGATGGCGATCGCGCGGGGCGGACAGGCGGTGTATGGCGCGGCAATCGGCATCCTGATGCTGGAGGCGCGCTTCGCCCGCGTGCCCGGTGACATGGGCAACGCGCTGACCTGGCCGTTCCCCGTGCAATACCGTGTGGTGCGCGGCGCCAGCCCCGAGCGCGTGGTGCTGCACCGGGCGGAGGGGCTGCTGCAGCCCTTCCTGGACGCGGCCGCCGATTTGGTCGCGCATGGCTGCCGGGCGATCACCACGAATTGCGGCTTCCTGTCGCTGTTCCAGCGGGAGCTGGCCGCCCATGTCGGCGTGCTTGTCGCGACCAGCGCTCTGATGCAGGTGCCCTGGGTGCAGGCGACATTGCCGCCGGGCCAGCGGGTCGGCGTGGTGACGATCTCGGCCGCCAGCCTGTCGGCGGCGCACCTGGCCGCGGCGGGCGCGCCGGCCGACACGCCAGTGGCGGGGTGCGAGGACGGCGGCGAGTTGTTCCCCGTGCTGATTCGCGCCGAACGGGACGACCTGGACACCGAAGCGGCGGAGCGGGACGTGGTGGCGGCAGCGCGGGCGCTGGTGGCGGCGTATCCGGAAGTCGGGGCGATCGTGCTGGAGTGTACGAACATGCCGCCCTACGCCGCAGCGGTCCGCGCGGCCACCAAGCTGGCGGTGTTCGACTCGGTGACGCTGGTCCGGTGGCTATGGGGTGCGGTAGCGGAGATCAATCCGCATCGAATCTGATGCCTCACCCTTGATAAAAACGCGCCTACCGGGCCAACCTGCGTTGGAGTTACGCCCGGCCCTGGATGTTGGCCGCCCCGGCTTTCACCGCCGCGGTGGCCGTGATCGCAATCGGGCGCGGCCGGACCAGATAGCATGGCGACCATCAAGGAAACCTCCATGCATCCTGCCTTTGCCCCAGGCCGTGCTGCCATCGTCACGGGGGCTGCCAGCGGGATCGGCCTCGCCGCCGCCCGGCGCTTTGCCACGCTCGGCATGGCCGTCGGTATGGCGGACGTCGCCACCGATGCGCTGGAGCGCGAGGCCGCGGCCCTGGCCGCTACGGGGGCCGACGTGCTCGCCATGCCGACCGACGTCAGTGACCCAGCGCAGGTCGCTGCCCTACGCGATGCGGCGTTGGCGCGGTGGGGCAGCGTCGCCGTGCTGATGAACAATGCCGGGCGGGAGAGCGCGGGCAAGATCGCCGACGGCACGGTGGCGTGGCGGGAGATCCTGGAGACCAATCTGTGGGGCGTGATCAACGGCGTGCAGGCGTTCATGCCGGCGATGACCGAAGCGGGGCAGTCGGCGGCGATCATCAACACGGGGTCCAAGCAGGGCATCACCACGCCGCCGGGCAACACCGCCTACAACGTCAGCAAGGCCGGCATCAAGGTGCTGACCGAAGGGCTGGCGCACGACCTGCTGGGCACGGCGGTGACGGCGCATCTGCTCATCCCCGGCTTCACCTTCACCGGGTTCACACGGAAGCGCGTGGCCACCCAGCCGCCGGGCGCCTGGTCGCCGGAGCAGGTGGTGGAGTTCATGCTGGACGGGCTGGCCGCCGGAGACTTCTACATCCTGTGCCCCGACAACGACACCACCCGGGCGCAGGACGAGAAGCGCATGCGCTGGGCGATGGAGGACATTATCCTGGGCCGCCCTGCCCTGTCGCGCTGGCATCCGGACCATGCCGAGGACTTCAAGACCTACATGGCGAGCTAGATGACACGCACCGGCGCGCTGCGGCTGCTGTGGCCGTTCCTCGCGCGCTATGTCTGGGCGGCTGTGGGGGCCACCGTGGCGCTGCTGGCCTCCGCCGGGCTGGTGCTGGCGTTGGGCCAGGGGTTGCGGCGGCTGATCGATGGCGGGTTTGCCAGCGGCAGCCAGGCGCAGCTGAACGCGACCGCGCTCGGCATGTCGAGCATCATCGTGCTGCTGGCCCTGGCTACGGGCTCCCGCTTCGCGCTGGTGACCTGGCTGGGCGAACGCATCGGCGCCGACCTGCGGCGGGCGGTGTTCGACCACGTGATCGCGCTGTCGCCGGCCTGGTTCGAGACGGCGCGCACGGGCGACGTGCTCTCCCGCCTGCAGGCGGACACGGCGGTGCTGCAGGCGCTGGCCGGGTCGGCACTGTCGCAATGGCTGCGTTCGGCGCTGCTGCTGGTGGGGGCGTTCGCCATGCTGGTGGTCACGTCTCCGCTGCTGGCCGGCGTGGTGGCGGCAGTGGTGCCGTTCGTCGTGGTGCCGCTGGTGGTGTTCGCCCGGCGAGAGCGCCGGCTGTCCCGCGTGGCGCAGGAGCGCATCGCCGATCTGGGTGCGCTGGCGGAGGAGACGCTGGGCGCCCTGCGCACCGTGCAGGCGTTCACGCAGGAGCCGTTCGCCCGCGCCCGCTTCGCCACTGCCACGGAGGGCGCGGTCGCCGCGGCGCGCGCCCGCATCGCGTCGCGCGCCGGGGTGATCCTGGGCGTGATCCTGCTCGGCTTCGGCGCGATCACGCTGGCCTTGTGGGTGGGCGGGCGGCAGGTGCTGGCGGGCGAGTTGTCCGGCGGCGCGTTGTCCGCGTTCGTGTTCTACGCCGTGATCGTGGCCACCTCGGGCGCCGGGCTGAGCGAGCTGTGGGGCGAGCTGCAGCGCGCCGCCGGAGCCGCCGACCGCATCGCCGAGATCCTGGCCGAGCGGCCGACCATAGCAGCGCCGGCGAGCCCGCGCGCCCTGCCCGTCCCGCCGCGCGGCCGGGTCGCGTTCGAGGACGTGACGTTCTACTACCCGGCCCGCCCGGGCATGCCGGCGCTCGACCGCTTCAGCCTGGCGGTGGAGCCCGGCGAGACGGTGGCGCTGGTCGGCCCCTCCGGCGCGGGCAAGACCACGGTGCTGCAATTGCTGCTCCGCTTCTACGACCCGCAGGCCGGCGCGATCCGGCTGGACGGCGTGGATCTGCGCGAGGCGGACCCGGCGGCTGTACGGTCTCGGCTCGGCCTGGTCCCGCAGGACCCCGTGGTGTTCGGCGCCGACGCCTGGACCAACATCCGCTTCGGTCGCCCCGATGCCACGGATGCCGAGGTGCGCGCTGCCGCCCGCGCCGCGCATTGCGGGTTCATCGAGGCGCTGCCGGACGGATGGGACACGTTCATGGGCGAGAAGGGCGTGCGCCTGTCGGGCGGTCAGCGCCAACGCATCGCCATCGCCCGCGCCGTGCTGCGGGACCCGGCTGTGCTGCTGCTGGACGAAGCCACCAGCGCACTCGACGCGGAGAGCGAGCATGCGGTGCAGCAAGCGTTGGCGGCGCTGACCCGGGGCCGCACGACCCTGGTGATCGCCCACCGCCTGGCCACCGTCCGCCGGGCCGACCGCATCGTGGTGGTCGATGCCGGGCAGATCGTCGCCAGCGGCACGCATGAAAGCCTGGTGCGGGGCGGCGGCCTGTACGCAAGGCTGGCGGCGTTGCAATTCACCGAGGCGGCCTGACGACTCCCTCTCCCGTCCTACACGGGAGAGGGTCGGGGTGAGGGCCGAACGCGCACACATGGCGCAGCATCGCAGGGATCCTAAGCACCCTCACCCCAGCCCTCTCCCGTGAAGAACGGGAGAGGGAGCATCTACCCCTGCCCTACCGCACGACCCGCTCGCTGGCGAACAGGTGCATCAGGTAGCCGCTCTGCTCGAACGTGCTCTCCTCCCGCATCCCGATCGCCCCCAATAGCGTGCGGGAGGACAGGTTGGTGTTGCGCGCCACCGCTACCACCCGGGTCAGCCCCGCACGATTATGCGCGTCTTGCAGCACCGCCCCCGCCGCCTCCCGCGCCAGGCCGTTGCCGCGCACCGCCGGGTCGAACGCTACGCGTAATGCGATGCCGCGGGAATCGTAGCGTTCGTGCAGCCCTGTCACGCCGACTAGCGCGCCCTGCGCGTCGCGCGCGGTCCACATGCCGACATCGTGGCGGCCCCAGAAGGCGATCTCCTCGGCCAGATCCGCCGCCGTCTGCTCCGGACGGCGCACGCCGCCCAGCATCGTGGCCCAGGTCAGCGGGTTGGCTTTGAACCGCACCAGGTCCGGCAGGTCTGCCGGGCAGAACGGGGCCAGCCACAGCCGCCCCGTGCGAATCGGGTGCACCCGGCGGTCCCGTTGACCGCTGCTCTACCGCGCGAGCGGCCGGTATTTGATCCGGTGGGGATCGGTGCTGTGGTCGCCGAGCCGGCGACGCTTGTCTTCCTCATAGGCCTGGAAGTTGCCCTCGAACCACTCGACGTGGCTATCGCCTTCGAACGCCAGGATGTGCGTCGCCAGCCGGTCCAGGAACCAGCGGTCATGGCTGATGATCACGGCGCAGCCCGGGAACTCGGCCAGCGCCTCCTCCAGCGCCCGCAGCGTGTCCACGTCCAGGTCGTTGGTCGGCTCGTCCAGCAGGATGACGTTGCTCTCGCTTTTCAGCATCTTGGCCAGGTGCACCCGGTTGCGCTCGCCGCCCGACAGCACGCCCACCCGCTTCTGCTGGTCCGCGCCCTTGAAGTTGAACGCCCCCACGTAGGCGCGGGACTGCACCGCGCGCTTGCCGAGATAGATCACGTCCGTCCCGCCGCTGATCTCCTCCCAGACGGTCTTGCTGCCGTCCAGGCTGTCACGCGACTGGTCCACGTAGCCGAGCTTGACCGTCTCACCCACCACCAGCTCGCCGGCATCCGGCCTCTCCTGTTCCGTGATCATGCGGAACATGGTGGTCTTGCCGGCGCCGTTCGGCCCGATCACGCCGACGATACCGCCGGGCGGCAGCTTGAAGTTCAGGTCGTTGATCAGGACGTGGTTGCCATAGCCCTTGCGCAGGTTCTCCGCCGTGATGACGGTGCCGCCCAGGCGCGGGCCAGGCGGAATGACGATCTCGGCCGTGGCGCCGGCCATCTCCGCGGACTTGGCTAGCATCTGCTCGTATTTGTCGATCCGCGCGCGGGACTTGGTCTGTCGGGCCCGCGGGGAGGACTGGATCCATTCCTGCTCCGCCGCCAGCGCGCGCTGACGGGAACTTTCCTCCTTCTCCTCCTGTTTCAGCCGCTTGCGCTTCTGGTCCAGCCAGGAGGAGTAGTT
>CAXSEG010000146.1:0-11436 GCA_964235545.1 uncultured Acetobacteraceae bacterium | reverse complement strand
GGATTGAACTCTCGACCTCTCCCTTACCAAGGGAGTGCTCTACCACTGAGCTACAACAGCGCCGGGCACAACGCCGCCACTCCCTACCGAGGTCGCCTAAGAGACGCAACCCCGTCCGGCAAGCCTCGATCACAGTGTGGTCCGGCAGTTGGAAGGCGCCGACTGATCCAGCGCCAACCCCTGTCACGGTTTAGTGGGGGTGACCTCGCTGTGGTGGCGATCGCTGGTCGGCAAGCCGGTGGGCTCGTCTTCATGGGTGGAGGGCGGAATGCCGTGCTCGGTATGGCTGACCGTCTCAGGGTCGATACTGCCCTCGGGGGGCAATTCGGCGGGTTGCTTCGCTTGGTTTTGCATGAGGCCACGAACGGCGGTTGCCGGCCGTGGTTCCCATCTAGCCCAGGGCTGCCACCAACGCGTCGCACACGCGCTCGGCATCCTCGTCGCGCAGATCAGGGTGGATGGGCAACGCCATGATCCGGGTCGCTAGATCCTCGGCGATGGGCATGGCGGTTCCATCGTGGCTGCCAGCATAGGCCGGCTGCTGATGCAAGGCGCGCGGATAGTAGATGGCGGTCGGCACGCCCTCTGCCCGAAGGGCCGCCTGAACCCTGTCGCGCGTCGCACCATCCTCGAGCAGGACGGCGTAGATGGCCCAGGCACTCACCGAGTTAGGAACCCGGGCTGGGATACCGAGGAGGTTGCCGAGCCGGCGGTCATAGAGGGCGGCGATCCGCTCGCGCGCGGCAAGCTCGGCATCGAACACGTCCAGCTTGGCCAGCAGAACGGCCGCCTGGAGCGTGTCAAGGCGGCCGTTCATGCCCGTGCGCAGCACCTCATACCGGGTGGTCCCCTCGCCATGCGTCCGAAGCGACCGGTAGAGCGCGGCGCGCTCAGCGGAATCGGTTAACATGGCGCCACCGTCGCCGTAGCCGCCCAGCGGCTTGGACGGAAAGAAGCTGACCGTGGTCACAGCCGCCTCACGGCCCAGCTTGTGGCCGGCCAAGCTGGCACCAAAGCTCTGTGCGCAGTCGTCGATCGTGAACAACCCCTCCCGCTCCGCCACCGTGCGCAACGCAGGCCAGTCTGCCGGCTGGCCGAACAGGTCCACGCCCACCAATGCGCGTGGACGGAGCTTGCCGGCGGCCCGTATGGCGGCGACCCGATCGGCCAGGTGCGACGGGTCGATCTGAAACGTCGCTGGGTCAACGTCGACAAAAACGGGCGTGGCACCGAGCACGAGGGGTACTTCGGCCGTCGCGGTGTAGGTGAAGGCTGGCAGGAACACGACATCACCTTGGCCGATGCCCTCGGCCATCATCGCGATTTGCAATGCGTCCGTGCCGGAGCTCACGCTGACGCAGTGGCCGGCGCCGCAATACTTTGCCAACCTGTCTTCCAGTTCCGCCACTTCGGGGCCGAGGATGAACTGGCAGTGGCCCAACACCGCCTCCAGCCGGCGCCGCAGCTCCGGTTCAATGCGGGATTGCTGTGCCTTGAGGTCGAGGAAGGGGATCACGCGGGGCTCCTGGCGGGTTCGGCGGCATGTTGGCGGGCGGTGTCGTGCTGGAATTCAGGGACCATGCGGCTGAGCAGGGACAGCGCCGTGTCCAAGTGGCCGGAGCGGCAGGCCGCGGCCATGTCCGTGATGGCACGGCGGACAGCCGCCGCATCGACGCTGCGGGGCGTTGCCATCAGCAGGCCGGGATGCCCGGTCGGCACCGGGGGTTCCTCGCCATGGAACAGCTCCTCAAACAGTTTCTCACCGGGCCGCAAACCGGTGAACTGCACCTGCACGTCCAGGTCCGGGCGGAGGCCGGCGAGGCGGATCATCTGGCGTGCGAGATCGACGATCTTCACCGGCTTGCCCATGTCGAGAACGAAGATGCCGCCATCCGGTGCCCCCTCCTGCATGCCGACGACCGTCGCCTGCAGTACCAGGCTAACCGCCTCCCGCACTGTCATGAAGTAACGCTGCATATCCGGATGCGTCACGGTCAGCGGCCCGCCTCGGGCCAGCTGGCGGCGGAACAACGGCACGACGCTGCCCGTCGAACCCAGCACGTTGCCGAAGCGGACGGTGACGCAGCGCATCCCGCCGTGCTCCCGGGCCTGATAGTCCATCGCCTGGCAATACATCTCCGCCAGCCGCTTGCTGGCGCCCATCAGGCTGCTCGGGTTGACCGCCTTGTCGGTGGAGATCAGCACCGTGGCCGCGGCACCACAGGCTGCCGCCGCATCCACCACGGCGCGGGTGCCGACGGCATTGGTAAGCAGCCCTTCGCCCGGGTTGGCCTCGACCATTGGGACATGTTTCAGCGCCGCCGCATGGAACACCAGTTCCGGCCGGGCGATCGCGAAGGCGGCGTGCAAGCGGTCCTCGTCACGCACGTCGGCGATCACCGGGTGGCGCGGGAGGGCCGGGAAGGTCTCACCGAGTTCAAGGTCGATCTGCCAGAGGGCATACTCGCCGCTATCGAGCAGGGTCAGCGCGGCTGGATCCAGCGCTGCCACCTGACGCGCCAGTTCAGCACCGATTGTCCCGCCGGCGCCGGTGACGAGGACGCGGCGGCCACGGACCAGGCGAGCCATGCCGTCCCGGTCCAGGCGGACCTGGGGGCGATTGAGCAGATCCTCGAGCGCTACCGGCTTCAGCTCGATCCCGCCAGCTTCCCTCAGCTCCGTCGGGCGGGGCGCCTGGCGGACGGGAATGCCTTGGCGTTGCGCCTCCTCGAGCAGGTAGCCCATGCGCGAGCCGGCCAGCTTGGGCTCCGTCACCACCAGTGCGTCGGGCAGCCGTCCGGAGGCGGCAAGCCGCTCCAGCACGCGCCGCACTTCGGAGACACCGCCCAGGATGGGGCGGCCCTGCATCCGCCGCCCCGTCTGGTTGCTGCCAAGCGATAGCAGGCCGGCGACACGCAGTTGCGGCTGACGCTCGCTGGCGACGGCGCGGATGAAGCTGTCCGCGCCCTCCCCCGCGCCCACCAGCAGCACGGATTGGACCGCCTTGGGCCCCGCACGGAACCGGGCGCGGGACAGCCGGTAGGAGACGCGAGGCGCCCCAAGGAACACCATCAACGTCATCGCATGTACGATCGGGAATGTCGGCGTTGGCAGCCCGTAGCCGGTGACGGTCCAAATCAGGGCGAACAGCAGGGCGCTCAGCACGCTGCCCCCGGCGACGCCAACCAGATCCTCGATGCCGGAGAAGCGCCAAAATTGCTGGGACAGGCGAAAGGGGAGCCCGCCCAGCAGCAATGTTATAGCGCCGCCACCGAGGAACCAGAGCGGGTGGAGCAGGCCGCCGCCGGGGTCGGCGACCCACCGCGCCACCACCGCAGCCACGGCGGCCAGCGCGCCATCCAGCGCCACGTTCGTCAGGATGCGGAAGGCGGAGCGTTGCGAGGGCATGCCGCCCCCCCTATAGCGCACTGCGTCGCCTCCAAGCCAATCCTGCCATACCGGAGCTGCCGTGACCGCTGCTGCGTTCGCCACCCATATCGGGTTTTGCGCCTGTCTCGCGCTGATCTCGGCGGCGGCCGTGTGGGGCATGACCCGGGTGGGTGCGATCGATACACCCAGCGCCCGCAGCAGCCACACGCGCCCGACCCCGAAGGGGGGCGGGGTGGGAATCGTACTGGCCTTCCTCCTCGGGATGGGCGTGCTGTACGACTATGCCGCATCGAGCCGCATCGCCGACCCGTATTTCCGGGCGGTGATGGTTGCCGCCTCCGGTATCGCGGCAGTCGCCTTCCTCGATGACCTGTTCTACTGGCCGGCTTCCGTCAAATTGCTGGCCCAGGTCGGTGCGGCGCTGCTGGCGGTCGCTGGCGGGCTGACGCTCACTTTCCTCCGGGTGCCGGGCTTGGGCACGGTGCAACTCGGCTGGTTCGGCCCCTTGTTGACGGTGGTCTGGATCGTGGCCGCAACGAATGCGATGAACTTCATTGATGGGCTGAACGGCCTCGCCTCGGGTGTCACGGGCCTGACCTGCGCCGTCCTGGCAGGGATCGGAGCGTGGCTGGGTGCACCGTTCGTCTATTTCGCCGCACTGATCCTGCTCGCGGGCAATCTGGGCTTCATCCCGTTCAACTTCCCCAGCGCGCGCATCTTCATGGGCGATGTCGGCAGCCAGTTCTGTGGCTTCCTGCTGGCGGTTCTGGCGGTGGCCGCGGGCCGGTTCGAAGCGGTCGAGCTTTCCATCGCGCTGGTGCCGATGCTGCTGTTCGGTGTGCTGTTCGACGTGGCTTTCACCTTGCTGCGGCGACGCCTTGCCGGGGAACGGCTGGCGGAGGCACACCGCTCACACCTCTATCAACTGGCTCATCGCAGCGGGGTCCCAGCGCTGCGCGTGACGCTGATCCATTGGGGGTTCGTTGCCTGGGGGGCAGTCTGCTGCGTCGCCTTCCTCATCGCAGCGCCGGCGTGGAAGCCGCTCTGGGTGGTTCTGGTGCTGCCGCCGCAACTGCTCTGGCTCGCCGCGGTCAGCCGGCTGACGAAAACCGCGGGGATCACGCGGCCGTCGCTTCACTGGCGGCGGCGGACGGCCTAGCCTCGGGCAAGCAATGACGAGAACGAGCGCATGGCCAAGCGTCTGCTGATTGCCTGCTTCGCCCTGCTGCCGGTGACAGCCCTCGCCGATGCGCCGAACCCGTCTTTCTACCTGGTGAACCGCTCGAGCCAGGCGATCAACCAGGTTTATGTCAGCCCGGCCGCCGCCTCCGGTTGGGGCCGGGATCAGCTGGGCGACGACACGATCGATCCGGGCGCCAACGCGCCGATACGGCTGCATGCCGATGGCACGTGCCTCTTTGACCTTCGGATCGTCTACGAGGACGGGCGCAGCGAGGAACGCCGCGGCGTCAATACCTGCAGCGTCGACAACATCAGTTTCGGCGAGACGCGAGGGGGCGGCACGCCGTCGGCTCCGCCCGCAGCCGGGGATCCGAACCCGTCCCAGTCGGCACGCGATCCGTCCTTTCGGATCGTCAACAATGGCAGGCGGGAGATCAACGAGGTGTACGTCCGCCAGGTTGGCACGACAAACTGGGGGCAGGACCGGTTGGGTGACGATACGGTCGATGCCGACGCGACGAAGGTCATCCGCTTGCCACCGGGACAGTGCCTGTGGGATGTGCGTTTCGTGTTCGAGGGCGGCCGAACCCTGGAGAAGCGCCGGATCAATCTGTGTGAGGTTACGGATCTACCGGTTCCTTGACCCGGCCTGCGATCTCGTCCATCTCGGCCTGAGCACGCCGAGCGACCTCGACCGCCACGGCCTTTTGCCGGTCACGAAGCATTGTGTCGGCCGACTCGGCTGCAGCGCGCGCCACCGTGAGCGCTGCGCGGGCTCTGGCGACGTCCGACCGTGCGTGGTCGCTCGCGGCCCATGCATGCGCCGCCTGTGCGCGCCCGACTGGCAACCATGCTGCGTATGCTTCGACGGCGCTGTCACCCGCCATGAGGTCCGCTGCGATCTCGCCCTCCACACCAATGGCCGCATCGGCAGCGGCCGCGGTCCGGTCAGCCTGTTCTTCGGCGGAAAGCGCCGCGGACAGGAGCCGCCTGGCCTCATCGACCGTGACACGGCGGATACGCAGGACAGTCGCAAGAGGATCAGGCATTGGCAGACATCTCCATGGCTGTAGCGAGCGCGGCAAAGCTCGCTTCCAGGCTGCAGCGCCCGGCCCGGTCCTGGTGCAGCGCGCGTTCGATCCGGGGAGCCAGGACGACGGCCTCATCGACGGCCGGGTCGGCACCTGTCTTGTAGGCGCCGAGCCGAACCAAGTCCGCCATCTCGGCATAGGTGGCGAGCAACGACCGCCCACGGCGCACCAAGTCGCGCTCCGCCGGAAGCAGGCAGCCCGGCACGGTGCGGGACAGGGAGCGCAGCACGTCAACGGCGGGATAGCGGCCTGTCTCGCCGATCCGGCGATCCAGGATCACGTGGCCGTCCAGGATACCGCGCACGGCGTCCGCAACCGGCTCGTTGTGGTCGTCACCTTCGACCAGGACGGTGAACAAGGCGGTGATCTGCCCGGCGCGGCCGTCCACCTCGGGGCCCGGCCCGGCCCGCTCTAGCAGGCGTGGCAGCTCGGCGAAGACGCTTGGCGGGTAACCCCGGGTGGCGGGCGGCTCACCGGCGGAGAGGCCGATCTCGCGAAGGGCGAGGCAGAACCGGGTGACGCTGTCCATCAGCAGCAGGACGGACTTGCCTTCGTCCCGGAAATGCTCGGCCACGGTCATCGCCGCATAGGCTGCCTCCCGCCGCATCAGGGGCGAGGTGTCCGAGGTGGCGGTGATGACCACCGACCGGGCCAGGCCTTCGGTGCCGAGATCGTCTTCCAGGAACTCGCGGACCTCCCGCCCGCGCTCGCCCACCAGGGCCAGCACGGCGACGTCACAGGCGGTGTTGCGTGCGAGCATCGCGAGCAGCGTCGATTTTCCGACGCCCGACCCGGCAAAAAGGCCGAGCCGTTGCCCGGCGCGGCAGGTTGCGAACAGGTTCAGCGCCGTCACGCCGAGATCGAGGCGGTCACCAAGGCGAGCCCGGGTCGACGCTGCCGGGGGGGACGCCCGTATAGTGCGCGGCAGGTCTCCTCGGGGCAGCGCCCCCTTACCGTCCAGCGGACAGCCAAGCGGGTCGACGACGCGGCCCAGCCAGCCGGCACAGGGAGCCAAGGTCGCCCGCGCTCCAGCATGGCGCGCAATCATCGCCATCCGGGCCGGGCTGCCAGGGCCGATACCGTCCATGGGTTCGAAGGCCATGACCCGCGCTTGCGCTCCGCGGAAACCGACGACTTCGGCGATGAATTCGCCACCGTCCCTGCGGTGGAGCGCGAGGCGGTCACCGACGCTGAGCAATCCGCTGATGCCGGCGATGTCGGCGGATAAGCCCGATACGGCTGTCACGCGCCCTTGTGCCGATGTCGGGCTGACGCGTTCGAGCAAGGTATTTGCCTGCGCCAATCGCTCGCTCAGTGAGGTTTGTTTCATAGCCAGCTCCACATCGACGCTTCCGATGCGCATGCAACCGGTGGTTGGGGCTCATCAGGCATTCATCTAGCACTTTGCCGAATTTACACGCCAAAGATGAAAAAAGCGTAGCCATACACACGTATGGGTGGTAACGTTGCAGCAGTGGAAAGGCGGAGTGCAACCCATGCGTGTCTTGCTCGTCGAGGATGATGTGACTGCGGCCCGTGGCATCACGCTGATGCTGAAATCCAGTGGACTGATCGTGGACACGACCGACACGGGGGAGGAAGCGCTCGAATTAGTCCGTCACTATGATTACGACATCATGGTACTCGATCTCATGCTGCCCGACATGGAAGGGTATGAGGTCGTTCGGCGGATGCGCGCGGCGCGGTTGGAAACGCCCGTGCTGATCCTCTCGGGCCTGTCACGGCCTGCCGCGAAGGTGAAGGGGTTCGGCATGGGCGCCGACGATTTCATCTCCAAGCCCTTCGATAAGGGCGAGCTGGTCGCTCGTATGCAAGCGGTCGTGCGCCGGAGCAAGGGCTATAGTCAGCCGACGCTCCAGGTCGGCAACCTTCACCTCAACCTGGACAGTCGGGAGGTTCTAGTTGGCGGAAAGCCGGTGCATTTGACCGGAAAAGAGTATTCGATTCTCGAACTGCTGGTGCTTCGCAAAGGCATGGTCCTGACCAAGGAGGCGTTCCTGAACCACCTGTATGGCGGCATGGATGAGCCGGAGGTGAAGATCATCGACGTGTTCATCTGCAAGCTGCGCAAGAAGCTCGCTTCGGCTGGTGCGGCCGAGCTGATCGGCACGGTCTGGGGGCGGGGCTACATGATGCGGGACTCCGGAGCGGCGCCGTTGATGGCGCCTGTGGAAAGTCCGTTCGCAGCCAGCGTGCTCCCGCTTACGGAGGCCGCATGAGCCGGGTCAGGAGCCGCCGGCTCCTCCCAACACAGTCCCTGTGGCAAGCAGCCCAAGAGGGGGCCACCGGGTCGTTAAGAGGATGACGGCGCTAGTGCCGGTGATGCAGGCGGTGAGCAGGCCCGTGACGCAGGCGGCACTCCGGCGACGCCGCGGAAACGATCACCGAGGGCCACAGCCATGTTCACGATGTTCGGCCCGGGAGAGAATTGGCAGAGCGCTAAAGATCGTTGAAATCGGCCGGCGTGAGTCATCGGCGCTGTTCGACCATCATGCAGCGTGTCCAGGGCAGCACGCCGCCAAAAGCCATGATGCCGATACTGCGGAACCCGCTGGACAACGCACTTATGTTGGATCGGCGGCCTTTAGTGACGAAGCGGCCGAGACTGCCTCAGGCATGGACCTCGGCAACCCTCACGGCCTGCGCCTGCCGCTCGATGAGCAGGACGGCGACCAGGCCGACGATACCGGCCGCCGACATCCATGCGCCCGGGATCGCGCTGTCGCCGGACCACTTGATCAGCGCGGTCGCGATCGCCGGGGTCATGCCGCCGATGACGGTTGCCAGGCTGTAGGCCAGGGAGAAGCCGGACGTGCGGACGCTTACGGGCATCACTTCCGTCAGGTAGACCACCATGGCACCGTTGTAGCCGCCGTAGATGAAGCTGAGCCAAAGCTCGACGATCAGCAGGTGTCCGAACGATGGACTGCCGGTCAGCCATGCCATCACCGGATAGGCGGTCAGAATCGCGAGGATCGTCATGGCGATCATGATGGGGCGGCGCCCGATCCGGTCCGACAAGGCGCCGCTGACCGGCAGCCAGAACAGGTTGGACAGCCCGATGCACACGGTCACGATCAGCACATCGAGGTCACCGAGCTTGAGCACTTGCTTGCCGAAGGTGGGGGTGTAGGCAGTGATCAGGTAGAACGACACGGTTGTCATGACGACCATGGCCATGCCCAGCAAGACGACGCGCCAGTTTGCCAGCATGGAGGTGATGATCTGGCGTGTGTTGAGATGCTGCGCGCGGGTCAGGAAGGCCTCGGTCTCTTCCAGCGAGCGCCGGATGAGGAACAGGAACGGGATAATCGCGCAGCCGATCAGCAGCGGGATGCGCCAGCCCCAATCCTGCATCGTGGCATTGCCAAGCGTCTGGTTCAGCAAGACACCGAGCAGCGCCGCGACGATCACGGCGATCTGCTGGCTGCCGGATTGCCACGATACATAGAAGCCCTTGTGGCCCGGCGTCGCGATCTCCGACAAGTAGACCGAAACGCCGCCAAGCTCGACGCCGGCGGAGAACCCCTGGATGAGCCGGCTGAACACCACGAGGAGCGGTGCGGCCAGCCCGATGCTCGCGTAGCCGGGCACTACGGCGATGGCGATTGTACCGACGGCCATGAGGGCAAGGGTCAGGATCAGGCCTTTGCGCCGGCCGTGCTTGTCGATGTAGGCACCGAGCACCAGGGCGCCGAGCGGGCGCATCAGGAAGCCGGCCCCGAACGTCATCAGTGACGCCATCAAGGAGATGAAATCCCCTTCGGCCGAGTGATCCTGCGGGAAGAAGGTGCGACCGATGGCGGCGGCGAAGTAGCCGAAGACGAAGAAGTCGTATTGCTCGAGGAAATTGCCGCTCGAGACGCGGATCACGCCCATAAGCTTGGATTGCCGTACGACGGCCATGCTTTGTCCCCCTACCCTGGGTGGAGCATAGCGCGCTGAATTGTGACCGCCAGCCGTCACCACGGAATTTGAGGCGTAAAGGCCATGCTGCTATCGTTGCCAAAACGATACTCCTGGGGAACGACCATGGCCGACGCCGACGCTTTCCTGGCCGCCCGCGACAAGCTGCTAGCGAACCGCACCGACATCGCAGCCGCACGTGCGGCGTTTCGCTGGCCGCTCCTGAAATGCTTCAACTTCGCGCTGGACCATTTCGACCGGATGGCGGTCGGCAACAAGCAAGCGGCGGTGCGCTTCATCGGCCCGGGCGACACAGATCATCAAGTCAGTTTCGCAGCCTTGTCGGCGCGCTCGAACCAAGTCGCGAACCACCTCCGCAGCCTCGGCGTCAGCCGGGGGGACCGGGTGTTGCTGCTGCTCGGGAACGTGCCGGCGCTGTGGGAGGCGATGCTGGCTTGCTGCAAGCTGGGGGCGGTGGTCGTGCCAGCGACTACGATGCTGACGGAGGACGATCTGCTCGACCGGTTCGCGCGCGGACGCATCCGGCACGCGATCGTCGCCGGAGACCATGCCACCCGGTTCGCGTCCCTCGGCGACGGTTTCACCAAGATCGCGGTCGGGGGTGCGCCCGGCTGGCAGTGTTTCGAGGATGGCTACGACGCCGATACGACATTCCAATCCGAAGGGGAGACGCGGGCGACCGATCCGCTGCTGCTGTATTTCACTTCCGGCACAACGGCAAAGCCCAAGCTGGTGCTGCACTCGCACCAGAGCTACCCGGTCGGGCATCTCTCGACGATGTATTGGATCGGATTGCAGCCGGGGGACGTGCACTTGAACATCTCGTCGCCGGGTTGGGCGAAGCATGCATGGAGCAGCTTCTTCGCACCCTGGATCGCCGGGGCGACGATCGTGATCCTGAACCAGGCACGGTTCGACGCGCGTGGTGTGTTGGCGGTGCTGGACCGTGCGCGGGTGACGACGTTTTGCGCCCCGCCGACGGTCTGGCGCATGCTGATCCAGGAGGATCTGGCGGCCAACCGCGTCCATCTGCGCGAGGCGTTGGCCGCGGGCGAGCCGCTCAACCCCGAGGTGATCGAGCAGGTGCAGCGGGCCGGGGGCCTGACGATCAGGGATGGGTATGGCCAGACCGAGACCACGTTGCAAATTGCCAACACACCGGGGCAAGTGGCACGGGCCGGGTCGATGGGCTGGCCCCTGCCCGGTTATGACATCGCGCTGCTGGACCCGGATGGGGAGGAGTCGGGGGAAGGCGAGATCGCGATCTCGCTGGAGCCTCGCCCGCTGGCGCTGATGGACGGCTACCAGGCGGAGGATGGATCCCTGCGCGGGGTGGAGGGGCGCTGGTACCGGACCGGGGATACGGCGCTGCGCAACCCGGACGGCTCACTGACCTATGTCGGCCGCTCGGACGACGTGTTCAAATCCAGCGGCTACCGTATCAGCCCGTTCGAGCTGGAGAGCGTGCTGATCGAGCATCCGGCGGTCGCCGAGGCCGCAATCGTGCCCTCGCCCGACCCGACGCGGACTGCCTTGCCCAAAGCCTTCGTGCTGCTCGCACCCGGATGCGAGCCGGATGCTTCGACCGCCGCCAGCATCTTCGCCCATCTCCGGGCCCGACTGGCACCGTATAAGCGGGTGCGGCGGCTGGAGTTCGCGGACTTGCCAAAGACGATCAGCGGCAAGATCCGCCGGGTGGAACTGCGGCGGCTCGAGGCGGCTAGGCGGGCCGAAGGGGGGCGCGGAGAGGCGGAGTTTCTGGAGGATGAGGCGGGCGCCAGTTAACGTCGGGTGAGGCAGGATGAATTTGCGCCATCTTAAGCTC
>CAXSEG010000145.1:7651-11529 GCA_964235545.1 uncultured Acetobacteraceae bacterium | reverse complement strand
ACCAGGTCCGGCCGGATGCCGAGCGTGTCGGCGTTGGTGATGGTGGGCACGCTGGTCAGGAATGCGGTCGGCCCAGTGGCGAACTTCGAGCCGGACGCGTCCGTCGCATACAGCACCGTGTAGGGCGCGATCCCCTGGGTGGAGGCCTTGCGCCCGTCCGGATACACACTCTTAGTGAACAGGGAGTAGGTCTCGTCCCAGTTCTTGAACTTCTCCACCGGGATGGTCTGCAAAACGTTCCGGCCGACCAGGTATTTCAGATACGGCAGGCTGATGTCGGCCACGTCGATATTGGCGGACTGCGTGAGGAACCGGTTCAGCAGGTCCGAGCTCTCGGCCGCCTGCATGGTGACCTTGAAGCCAAGGTCCTTGGTCGCCTGGTCGCCGATCGCCTGGATCGCGGTCACCGGCATCCCGGCATGCTTCAGCTCGATGTCCTTGATCGTCTGCGCCCAGATCATCGGGAATCCGGTGATGGCTCCCGACCCGGCGGCGGCACCGATCGTGGCCGACGCGGCGGTGAGCAGGCGGCGGCGGGAAAGGCCCGGTGTCTTGTCTGGTGCCGGCGTCTCGTCTGTCATGGCGGTCTCCTCGGGAGGGGTCATGCGGCGCGTTGCAGGGAGCGGCGGCTCTGCATCAGGGGTTGGATCCGGGTGCCGAAATCCTCCATGCCGACCACGAAATCGTCGAAGGTCAGCATCGCGCCGGCCACGCCCGGCACCGCGGCCAGCTCGTCCAGCAGCCCGGCGATCGTGGCGTAGGAGCCGATCAGCACGTTCTGTGCGGAGGGCAGCTTCTGCTTGCTGGCGGCCGCGAAGTTGGCGATCGTGGCCTCCTTGTCGGCCAGCACGTCGTTGTTCGCCTGCGCGTCGCGGTAATACATCGCCTCGAAATCGGTGCCGGTCTTGTAGTGCTCCCACTTGGCGAAGGCGGCCTCGTCCGTCTCGTCGGCGATGATCATGGTCAGCACCAGCGCACCGCAGGCGCGGCCGGTCTTCTGCGTCGCCTCCACCAGGCGGGCGACGGAGGGTGCGATCTTGGTCGGCTCGTTGATGCCCTGGCGGGAGACGAAGTTGAAGTCGGCATACTCGGCGGCGAAGCGGGTGCCGCGGTCGCTCTGCCCGGCGCACACGATCGGGATCAGGCGGGACGGCAGCGGGCTGCACCGGCAATCGTCCATGGTGAAGAACTCACCCTTGAAGTCCGAGCGGCCGGTGGCCCACAGCTCCTTCATGATCGTCACGTATTCTTCGCAGTATTCGTAGCGGTGCTGGTAATGCGCGTCACCGGGCCACAGGCCCATCTGCGCGTATTCCTTCATCTGCCAGCCAGTGATGACGTTCACGCCAAAGCGGCCACGGGATATGCTGTCGATGGTGACTGCCATCCGCGCCACCAGCGGCGCCGGCATGGTCAGCACGCCGATGGTGGCAAAGAGCTGGATGCGGCTGGTGACGGCTGCCAGCCCCGCCATCAGCGTGAAGGATTCGAGGTTGTGGTCCCAGAACTCCGACGGCCCGCCGAAGCCGCGCAGCTTGATCATGGACAGCGCGAAGTCGAACCCGAACCGCTCCGCCTTCTCCACCACGGTTCGGTTGAGCTCGAAGGAGGGCATGTATTGCGGCGAGGTGGTTGAGATCAGCCAGCCGTTGTTGCCGATCGGGATGAAGACGCCGAGTTGCATGAGGCTGCTCCTTAGCCGGCTGCGCGGGCGGGGGTGCGCGGACGGTGATCGCCCCGCATACGATAGGCCTTGCCGCGGTCCCGACTCGCATCAATGAGCCGCAACGGCGCACCCCCTGTCAAGCCGGCCGGCCACTCAATCGGGCACCAGCACGCGACAACGCCTCGTTCTTGATCCGTCTTCGATTGCACCTGATTATTTTATCAGCACGCCGGCCACCGCCTGGGCTGTGGCGAGCAATTGCCGGTCATGGAAGCGCGGGGCGAGCAGCGTGACGCCGACCGGCATCCCCGTCTCGCCGGTAAAGGCCGGAATTGTCACGCTGGGCCCGTGCAGCAGCGTCCACATGCGGTTGAAGATCGCATCGCCGGGCCCCTCCTCGAACCGGGTGGCCTCCCCGCGCGCGCTCGGCACGATCACGGCGTCAAACCCGGCGGCGATGGCGTCGAACTCCGCCCGGCCGCGCGCGGCGGTGTCGTAGGCCTCTAGCAGGGCGGCGCGCGTGATGCCCGTGCGGTTTTCCACCCGGGCGTGGAACTCGTCGTGCAGCGCCGGGCCGTGGCTGCGCGCCAGGTGGAGAAAGGCGGCACGCCCCTCCGCCAGCATGATGGTGGCCTGCATGTCCGGCAGGGCGGCGAAATGCGCCGGCAAGTCCAACTCGGTGACACGGGCGCCCGCCGCGCGCAGGCCCTCGCCCGCCGCGGCCAGCGCCACACGGGTGGCGGGGCTGGCAGCCTCCCACATGGGCGTCCGGCAGACGGCGAAGTGCGCCTGTGGCAGGCTCACCGTGCGGGGCGGGGCGTCGTCGTGGATGGCGAACACGTCGCACAGCAGGCCAAGGTCCGGGACGCCGCGGGCGAACCAGGTGAGGGTGTCGAGCGTCGCCGAATACAGCTTCACGCCCTCCCGGCTCACCGCGCCCCAGGTGGGCTTCAGCGCGAACACGCCGCAGAAGGAGGCCGGGCGCATGGTGGAACCGGCGGTCTGCGTGCCGAGGGCCAGCGGCACCTGCCAATCCGCCACCGCGGCCGCCGAGCCGGCCGAGGAGCCGCCGGGCGAGCGCGCCGGGTCATTCGGGTGGCGGGTCGCGGCGCGCCGTCCGGCCGCGGCGAACTCGGTGGTGTCGGTCTTGCCGAGGATGATCGCCCCGGCGCTGCGCAGCGTGGCCACGGCGGCGGCGTCCAGCGCCGGGCGGTGATGGCGGAAGAGCGGCGAGTTGTGCTGCGTCGGCATGTCCGCGGTGTCGATCATGTCCTTCACGCCGATTGGCAGGCCGTGCAGCGGACCGCGCACGGGATGCTTGTCCAGCTCCCGCGCCTGGCGCAGCACGGCATCCGAGTCCACGAACGTCCAGGCCCGCACCGCCGGGTCCCGCGCCGCGATGCGCTCCAGACAGGCGCGCACCAGGTCCTCGACGCCGAACTCCCCGGCCGCAATCCCGGCCGCCATGCCGCACGCCGTCAGTTCGTTCGGCCGGGCCATGCTGCCGAGCGTTCCTTTCATGCGATCATCCGTCCTGGCTGGTCCGCCGATTGCGTGCAAGCGCCGGACCATCTCCGGAGCCGACCCCGATGACCGACCCGACCCAGCCGTTGACCGCCACCCAGGCGCTGGCTGCCATCACCCGAGGCACGCTGACGGCGACTGGGTTTGGTGGAGGCGTGCCTGGCGCGGGTCGCGGAGCGCGAGCCGGTGGTGCATGCCTTCGCCGCGCTGGACGCGGAGGGTGCGCTGGCGGCGGCGCGGCGGCTGGACGCGGCGGGGATGGCCGGCCCGCTGCACGGCATCCCCGTCGGGTTCAAGGACATCATCGCCACCACCGGATTGGCCACGCGCCACAACTCGCCGATCTACGCGGACAACGTGCCGGCGCAGGATGCCAGCGTGGTGGCGCTCACCCGGGTTGCCGGCGGGATCGTGCTCGGCAAGACAGTCACCTGCGAGTTCGCCAACCGCGCCCCCGGCCCCACCACCAATCCGCACGACCCGGCGCGCACCCCGGGCGGCTCCTCCTCCGGCTCGGCGGCGGCGGTGGCGGCGGGGATGGTGCCGCTGGCGCTCGGCACGCAGACCTCGGGCTCGGTGATCCGCCCCGCCTCGTTCTGCGGCGTGCACGGGTTCAAGGGCAGCTGGGGGGAGATCAGCTACGCCGGCACCAAGCTCACCTCCGGCACGCTGGACACGATTGGGATCC
>CAXSEG010000145.1:0-7641 GCA_964235545.1 uncultured Acetobacteraceae bacterium | reverse complement strand
CGCGCTGCCTGGAGGACATCGCCCTGTATCGCGCGGTGCTGACCGACACGCGGCCGATTCCGCTGCAACGGGGCAACGTGCCGGCGCCGCGGATCGGCATCTGGCGCACGCCCTTCGCGTCGCAGGCCGGTCCGGGCAGCGTCGAGGCGCTGGAGGCGGTGGCCGCCGCCTGTGGCAAGGCGGGCGCGGTGGTGACGGAGCGGGACCTACCAACGCATTTTGGCGGGCTGAACGACGCCGTGCGGTGGATCTCGGCCTGGGAAGGGTCGCGCAGCCTGGCCTGGGAGAAGAGTTTTCATCGGGACCGGATCAGCGATGACCTGCGGTATGGGCGGATCGCCGACGGGGAGGCGTGCAGCCTGGAGCTGTATACCGCGAGCGCGCGGCTGGCGGAGCGCTGCCGGCTGGAGTTCGAAGCGATGTTCGACGAGATTGACGTGCTGCTCACCCTGGCCTCGCCGGGGGAGGCGCCGCTCGGCCTGGCCTACACGGGCAGCGCGGTCTTCAACGGCACATTCACCGCGATGCACACGCCCTGCGTGTCGCTGCCGGGCCATACCGGGCCGAGCGGGATGCCGATCGGCGTGCAGTTGGTGGGCAAGCGTGGTGCAGACCGGCGGCTGCTGGATATCGCGGCCTGGGTGGAGCACGCGGCGCTTTAGCGATTCACCCGATGTTAATTCGGTGGTGCCACCCTACCGCGATGCGCGGGGAGCGGTGGCATGGTGTCCAAAATGTCGGTAGCAAGGCAGTTTTCACTTCTGGCGGCGCTCGGCGTTGTGCTGACCGTCGCTGGGGTTGGGCTGACCCTTAAGCGCAGCCACGATCTGGCCTACGAAGCCAAGCGCACCGAGATCCGCAACGAGGCGGAGGAGGGTGCCTCGATCGTCCGCTATTTCGTCCAGCGTGAGCAGAGCGGCGCCATGACCCGGAGCGTCGCACAGAAGCAAGCGATGGAGGCCGTGGGAGCGATCCGGTTCCAGGGCGTCAACTACGTCGCATTGCTCGGCTTCGACGGAACGTCTCTGGTCAACGCCAACAAGGACATCATCGGCAAGAACATCATCGAACTGAAAGACCCGATGGGCACGCCGGTCACCCGCGCGCAGATCGCCATCGCGACCTCCGGCAAGCCCGGCTTCGCCGAATTCTACTGGAGGAAGCTCGGCGAGACGGTGCCCAAACTCAAGATGTCCTACAATATCGGCATTCCGGAATGGCAGATGGATGTCACGACCGGAGACTTCGCCGATGACATCGACGCCATGCTCGTCGCAAGCATCGTCCGGCTCGCGCTGATCTTCGTTCCGCTGTTCGTTGGCTACCTGGTTATCGTCTACCTCATGCGCCGTTCGCTTGCGAAGCTACTCGGCTCGCTCTGCGGCGCCATGCGGCAACTGGCGCAGGGCAACCACGAGACCCTGATCCAAGGCCAAGACCGGCGCGACGAGATTGGCCAGATGGCACAGGCCCTCGTGACGTTCCGCCAAGGTGCGATCGAAAAGGCACAGCTGCAGGTCGAGGCTGCGGAGGCGGGCTGCCGCGCGGAGCAGGAGCGCACGGCGCGCGAGTCCGAGCGAGCGGCGGCGGCGCAGCAGCAGACACTTGTGGTGCAGGGCTTGGCGACCGGGCTGGAGCGGCTGTCGGAGGGCGATCTGGGCTTTCGCCTGGTGGACCCGTTCCCGTCCAGCTCTGAAAAGCTGCGTGCGGACTTCAATAACGCCATCGCCAAGCTGCAGGACACGCTGCAGGTGGTTGCCACGACCACGCGCAACATCCACTCCGGGTCTGGCGAGATCAGCAGTGCATCCGACGATCTGTCGCGCCGGACTGAGCAGCAAGCCGCCTCCTTGGAGCAGACGGCCGCCGCGCTGGATGAGATCACCTGCACCGTGCGCAAGACCGCGGACGGCGCCATCCACGCCCGCCAAGTCGTGGCGACGGCGAAAAGCGATGCCGAGGGCTCAGGCTTGATCGTGCAGGACGCGGTCAGGGCGATGGAAGCGATCGAGCAATCCTCGCGCCAGATCAGCCAGATCATCGGCGTCATCGACGAGATCGCATTCCAGACCAACCTTCTGGCCCTGAACGCCGGCGTGGAGGCCGCCCGGGCCGGCGATGCCGGCCGCGGGTTCGCCGTCGTCGCCTCCGAGGTCCGGGCCCTGGCGCAGCGCTCCGCCGAGGCTGCGAAGGAGATCAAAGCGCTGATCTCGACCTCCAACGGGCATGTGACCTCGGGTGTGCGGCTGGTCGGCGACACTGGTGAGGCGCTGGCCCGCATCGTCGTCCAGGTGGGGGAAATCACCGGGATCATCACGGAGATCGCGGCCTCGGCCGCGGAGCAGGCGACGGGGCTCGCCGAGGTGAACACCGCGGTCAACCAAATGGACCAGGTAACGCAGCAGAACGCGGCGATGGTGGAGCAGGCCACGGCAGCAAGCCACTCGCTTACGGCGGAGGCCACACAACTCTCCGCAATGGTGGGCCGGTTCCGCTTGACGGAAACCAGCGCCGTCGCTGCGCCTTTGGCCCTCAAGCCAAGAGCGGCGGTCAAAGCTGCACGCCGGGTAGCGCCCGCGACCGTGGGCGACCTTGCCCTGAGCAGCATGACCCAACGCTAGCCGGAAGGAGTCATAGGCGGCGCAGGCAGGCGCCAGCTAGGCCGACCGCCGCAGCTTCGCGCGCGTTCCCGCCGGCCGGGGACGGAACGGGGCGCGGGCAGGCATCGGCCCATCCCCTGCAGGCGTGATCCGCGGCTCGCCCGCCGGCATCTCCGCGGTGGCCGCCGCAAACGCGGCACTCGCCTGCCGTGAAATCTCGAAGCGGGTGTCCGTGTCGAACACCCGGATCGCGCCGATATCCCGCTTGGTTACCCCGCCGGCGCGGCAGATCAACGGCACTAGCCATTTCGGGTCCGCATTGTCCCGCCGCCCAACCGCCACGCGGAACTGCACGAAGTCGCCCGGCTCCGCTGTCGTCGAACCCGTCACCGGACGTGGCGCGGCCGGCGCCGGGGCGGCCGACACCGCCTCGGGCGGCGGCAGGCGTTGCTGATACAGCCGCAGCAGCGCCGCCGCGACCACCACCGGCTCGTGCCCGGCGAGCAGCGCCTCCGCCTCCACCCGCTCCGCCTCGCCGGGTGCGGCGAACATCGCGTCCTCCAGCAGCCGCTCGCGGTCCCGCGCGCGGATCTCGTCCGGGCCGGGGGCACTGGACCAGGCGACCTTCACCCGCGCCGCGTTGGCCACCTGCTCTGCCCGGCGGCGCTTGGGGTGGGGCACGATCAGCACGCACACGCCCTTGCGCCCGGCCCGGCCGGTGCGCCCGCTGCGGTGCAGCAGCGTCTCCGGATTGGTTGGCAGGTCGGCGTGCACCACCAGGTCCAGCTCCGGCAGGTCCAGCCCACGCGCCGCCACATCCGTGCACACGCCCACGCGCGCCCGGCCGGAGCGCATCGAATCCAGCGCCGCCGTCCGGTCGTGCTGGCTCAACTCGCCGGACAGCATCACGGCGGCGAAGCCACGCTCCACCAGCGCCATGTGCAGCCGCTTGGTACCTTCCCGCGTGGCGCAGAACACCAGCGCGCCGGGCGCCTCGTACCAGCGCAGGATGTTTACCAACGCCGCCTGCGCTTCGTGCGAGGGCACGGCGATGGCGCGGTATTCAATGTCGGCATGCGCCTGGGTGCGGTCGACGGTGTCGATCCGCAGCGCGTCCTTCTGGTAGCGCCGGGCCAGGTTCGCGATGTCGTGCGGGATGGTGGCGGAGAACAGCAGCGTGCGGCGCTCGGCGGGGGCGGCGTCCAGGATGAACTGCAGCTCCTCGGCGAAGCCCAGATCCAGCATCTCGTCCGCCTCGTCCAGCACCACGACGCGCAGGGCGCTCAGGTCCAGGTTGCCGCGGCGCAGATGGTCGCCCAGCCGGCCCGGCGTGCCCACCACGATGTGGCAGCCCTGTGCCATCGCCCGCGCCTCCCGCCGTATGTCCATGCCACCGACGCAGGAGGTGATGCGCGCGCCGGCATACAGCCAGGCCAGTTCCGCCTGCACCTGCAACGCAAGCTCACGGGTGGGCGCGATGGCCAGCGCGATCGGCAGGCCGGGTGCCGGCAGCTGCCCGTCCGGCATCAGCGTGGCAGCGGCGGCCAGCCCGAACGCCACCGTCTTGCCCGAGCCGGTGCGCGCGGAAACCAGCAGGTCCCGCCCCTCGGTGCCGGGCTGCAGCACGGCGGATTGCACGGCGGTGGGTTCGTCATAGCCGCGCGCGGCCAGTGCTGCGTCGAGCACGGGGTGGACTGGGGGAAAGGGCATACGCCGCATCTAAGGCGAATGGCGCGGCAATGCCAGTCGGGTCCGCCATGCGCGGCGGAACGGCGCCTAAACCACCGGCAGTTTGTGTTAGTGAGGCTGACATCCATCCAAGAGACGCCCACGTGGACCCAAACGAGTTCTCCAACCCGATCGTCATCCCGATCACGATCACCATCCCCACCCCGTTCCCTCGCCGGCATAGCGGCCGGTTCGGCCTAGGCCCGAGCTACCATCCGAGCTTCAAGGACCCGACTTGGTTCGCCCGGCAACGTGGCGTCGGCCGTCCACACTACACCCCGGCCCAACTCGCGCTGCCTTTCCCGCTCCCTGCCCCAATCACGCTGCCGCACTCGAAGGACGAGATCACCCAAACTCTGAAAGAGATGCGCGAGATGTGGGCGAGGGCCAGGCGGCGTGCCGGCCATGTCGAAGAGGAGATCGGTCGCGGCGATTATGGCAGTGCCGCCGGGCACCTGCTCGGCGGCGCGCCGTTCCCGGCGGAGGTGGACAACGGCTTCGTCCTCAACAACGAGGGTGGCCGTCCAGATCTTGAAACGATGATTGATGAGATCGAAGGGGATGTAGAAAAGCGGTTGAACGACCCCCTCGACGAGCGCCATCGCGAAGGCTGCCCGAAACGATCTGCTTGGCAAGCCTGTCATTGACAGCAAGGGCCGCACCCGTTGGCACGACGAGGAAGTGGCGACAAACGCAAACGGCTTGGAGGACAGAGCCGATGCGTTGGAGAAGAAAGCTGACTATGACGAACAAAAATCCAGGCAGCTATCTGCAGAAAGCATAGATAGAGCACGAGCACTTGTCGCAGGGATTCGATCGATCCTCTCAGACCTGAATAAGGAGGTCCTCGTTGGCAACGGGGGGAGTGGCGGTAAACGCAAGTGGCCCGGAGAACAGAGCCCATACGCTGGATAGGAAAGCAAAACACAACAAGGCCGATGTGAAGGCCGACACCCCAAATGAGCATCGACGCTGCCAACGCCCTGAGCGCCAGAATTCGTTCCATACTGGCCGAACTCGGTAAGGAGATCCCCGGCCTTGACAAGCTTCGAGCCGAAGTCGGCACCAGCAAGCGCCCTGGTTTGGGGCCTACAAATCAAGATCAGCAAAAAGCTCCCGCTGACCCCGGAGGAACTCCAATATCTTCGGTCGGAAAGCCAGACGACGCAGGACTTCGATGTCGCACGCAGCATCATGTCCTGCTTCCAATGGCTGAACGACCCGTCGAACATCCCGTTTGTCGAGCCCTATTTGCACAAGGGTGACGCCTACGCGGCTGACGTCGCCGTCTGGACGCTGTGCTGGCTCGGCTACGGCCAGCATATCAAGGACTACATGATAGGCTGCCTGGAGCCCGGGATGCCTTGGGACGAGACGGAGGATCTGATGACGGGCGTGCCTCGTGCCGTCGGCCATCACCTGCTTACGCACAAGGACCGGGACCTGGCCCAGTTGCTCGTGCGCTGGCGCCGGCGCGCGACCCGTTCGTGTTCTCCAAGCCCTATGGCAGGAGTTACGACCAGGTCCGGCGGATCTGGAATGCGACGGACATGGGCATGGGTTTTGCGGTCGGGGCCGACCCGCTTGCCCTGACCGACGACCGGAGCCTGGTGGAGGCGTCGGTCGCCCGCTTCATGGCGGAGCGGCAGGATGGCTGACCGAGGATCAATAGCCTCGACGAATCTCGAGACGAAGTTCTGGTTCAGCAAATCAGCTACAGTAACGCTTCGAACCTGACAAGGACAACATTACGATCTATCGAACGAGTTCGATCGCACTAGGTCATCGATTGCAAAGAATTTGCCCTTACTTGTAGGGTGAGAGTCGTTCCATGGAAACGATCTACTAGAAGCAGCAGCAATGTCACCAAACGTAAGACGAACGGAAGGCGGTCCGCACAGGCTCAGTCCGCCCGCCCCGCCTTGCCCATCATCCGGCCCAGCGCGTCGGCCATGTCGGTCGGGATCAGCACCGTGCTGCCGCGATCCTTGTTCATCTCGTACAGCAGGTTCATCTGCCGCAGCTGCAGCGCCACCGGGTTCTGGCCGTAGATCTCCGCCGCCAGCAGCACCTGGCGGGCGATCTCCTGCTCGGCACTCGCCAGCGTCACCCGGGCCTGCTTCTCCCGCTCCGCCTGGGCCTGGCGGCTCATCGCGTCCTGCAGCCCGGCGGGGATCGCCACGTCCTTGATCTCCACCGAGCGGATCGCGACACCCCAGCTCTCGGTCTTGCTGCCGATGGTGATGCGCAACTGCTCGTCGGCGGATTTGCGGTCGCTGAGCAGGCGGCTGAGGTCGGTGGAGCCGATCATCTCCCGCAGGCTGGTCTGCGCCACGCGCTCGATCGCCTGGCGGTAGTTGGCGATGTTGATCGCCGCCGCGCGCGGGTCCGCCACCTGCCAGAACACGATCGCATCCACGCCGACCGCCACCGTGTCGCGGGTCAGTGCCTGTTCGGCAGTGATGGTGGTGGTCTCCACCCGCAGGTCCACGATGAAGGCCACCCGCTCGAGCAGCGGCAACAGCAGGAACAGGCCCGGCCCGCGTACGCCGGCGAACCGGCCCAGCCGCAGCACCACGGCACGGTTCCACTCCGTCGTGATGCGGACGGAGCGGACGAGGATGAACAGGATCACCGCAGCCACGATCAGGCCGAGGGTGAAAATGGGATTTTCTTGGAACATGGCCGAACAGTAGCACTTCCATCGCCGCAGCGGTGCCGCTTGGAACGGATGTCTTATCTATTTTAACCGCGTTGACCGCCGTTCTGCGCCGTCCCTAGCCTTCCCATCTCGGGTTGCGGAGGCCAAATATGATCCAGTCCCACGTCATCGAAATAGACGGCACCTTCGTCGGCGCCGCCGTCAAGCAGGGCCTCGGCTACCGCTTCGTCGCGGTGGACCTGCGAGTGGAGGAACTCGACGGGGCGGTGAGCGCCACGCTGGCGGACACCCGCCGGCTCGCCGCCAGCCTGCTGACGACCGGGCGGCTGCCACGGCCGTGTTTGCCGGAGCGCGTGCAATGACCGCCGAGTTCGTGCTGTTGGCGACGGCCGCGATGGGATTGCTGGCGGCCAAGCTCGCGTTGCTGATGGCCGACCAGGCGAGCCGCGTGCCGGCCAAGCCGCGGCGGCTAGTGGATTTAGGCCGATTGCCACGGCGCATTCCCTCCCGGAGAGACGACGCGGGCACGCAGGGCGGACATTGCTGACCGTGCGGACCGTCAAGCACGGCCGAGAAGCGCCGCAGCGGTGACCGCGAGCCGGTCACCCAACGCGCGGAGGCGGGCGACGCCCGGGTGACGCAGGTCGCGCC
>CAXSEG010000144.1:0-11604 GCA_964235545.1 uncultured Acetobacteraceae bacterium | reverse complement strand
TTGTCGACGCGTGCTGCACCGCCTGGAACTGGTTCACCGCGCAGCCGGAGCGCGTCACCTCGATCGGGACCAGAACGTGGGCATGTGTCAGTCAATGAAGCCGGGCGTATAAGCGTGAACCGCCCTGGGTCTGAGGTCGAAGTCTTGCAGATGGTTTCGTAAAGCGTGAGGCCTTTAAGGGTCTTCAGCCGTCGCCCGAAATTGTAGGCGCCGATGAAGTCGATAAAGGGGCTTCGGAACTGGTGTGCGTCTCGTAGTGAAAGCGCTTGACGATGGCGTCCTTAAGCGCGATTTTCCAAGCTTAAGACAATGATAGAAAGTCTCGCATTGGTTATAGCATGCGCAACAGCGATTTCTTTGCATGAATATTCATCGCGCTATAATAAAAGCTTATCTGAGAAAATAAGAAAGTATTATTCAGACATAATCTGTATTCGTGTTTTTACTCAGAGCAACCACCTCTTTGTAGGGTCACGATCCTCGCGTGCTCTGGGGACGAGCAGGGCCAGTAACCCAGCTTGCACGACGGCATACTCAAAATCGCTTCGCAGTCGAGTGCCGCCAGGAGCGATCTAAACTCACCGCAATCGGCGCGGTTAAGGCTGCTCGCCGTGCATGATGAAGTATGTGCCAGTCTTCAGGATTTCGTAGCAAGGGCAGGATCGTGCTTCCAGGCCGTGACGGTTCAGGATGGTCACGCGGCCACGTGCTTGCTGAATCAGGCCCTCGGCTTGCAGCTCTCCCACAACGGTTGATACCCCTGCTCTGCGTACTCCCAGCATGTTCGCGATATCTTCCTGTGTCAGCCGCAGTTCATCGGTCCGGACCCGGTCGTGTGTCATCAAGAGGAGGCGCGTCAGACGCTGGGGCAGGACATGGGTAGCGTTGCACGCCGCTGTCTGTGAGATCTGCATCATCAAAGACTGAACGTGTCGCAGGCAGAGCTCACGCAACGGGATGAAGTCGGCGAGCGCTTGTTGAAACCGTCTGCGCTCCAGGCGATAGGCGGATCCGGCAATCTGCATGACCCCGCGCTGTGTGGAAACGAACTCCCCATCGAACATGGCGCCCGTGCCGGCAAAGCCCTCGGAGCCGACCATGCCGACCTGAATGGTGCCACTATCCCCGGTATTGGCGATCAGGGCTGCCAATCCTTCTTCCAGGAAGTAGACCGCATCGACCGGATTTTTGTCCTCATACAACACCTGTGAAGTCACAAGTTTAACACGGTGCAGGTGAGGCCGCAGGTCTTCAATCTGGTCAGGTGGAATATGGCTAAGTATGTCGTTGTTACATGTGAAGCACACCGATACCCCTGCCGACACCTCTTACCTCCGGATTCATTGTTATATGTAGCCCGTTTTAGGCTGTAATCGGGTTATCGATGTGCCTGAATGCGTCGCGGGCGGAGGAACGCTCCTGTCTGATCCGCCTTTGCGGACGACCACTTGGTTCTCAGCTTGTATGAGCTTCAGGGAATGGATTGGCATCTGCAAGCCTTCGCGGATTATCGAATCTGCGTGAGGATATGGCGCTGACTGACGACGAGACCCTGCCGACCCGATGGGGGAAGATGTTCTTCAACATTCTGGCCACCTTCGCCGAATTCGATTCTGACCTGATCCGGCTGCGAACCCGCGAAGGCATGGCCATCGCCCGCTCGAGGGGCAAGCTGCGCGGCAAGCCGCCCAAGTGTTCCGACAAGCAGCAGAAAGAGCTGCGCCGCATGCATGACACCGGCGACTACTCGATCAGCGACCTTGCCGAGCTGTTCTCCATCTCGCGGCCAACTGTCTATCGTACTCTTGCCCGACAGGTTGATGGTGTTGCCGCCAAAGCACTGTGAACCATCTACACCATGACGGAAAGCCTCCAAGGATCTATTGTGATAGCCAGAGACAGCAGAGGTTGTCTTCGTGCCTTTGCCGAAAACGGTTGTCGCATGTAGTCCAAAGCACATGGTTATTTTAGAGCCACTCAGGATTGATCATTCCGAGAGCATGTACGCAGGCCTGTCCGAACGTGCAGCCTATGAGTTCCTGCCGGATGATCCACCGACTGACCTCATGGCTCTGCAGGCCCGATTTCGATGTCAGGTGGTCGGGCACTCGCCAGATAACTCTGCGCTCTGGTTCAACTGGGTCATACGGCGGCAGGCTGACGGTGAGTTCCTCGGCTACACCCAGGCAACAGTGACAGGCGAGCTGGCGACGGTTGCGTACCATGTCTTTCCGCCCTACTGGCGCCGAGGCATCGGCCGCTCGGCACTCGCAGCCACGATTGATCTCGTGTTCTGCCTGAACTCCGTCACCCTGGTTCAGGCGCTGGTAGATACGCGCAACCAGGCATCCCAGGCGTTGCTCAAATCGCTCGGCTTCACTGCGGTGCGTATGATCAAGCGAGCCGATTTCTTCAAAGGTGAAGCGAGCGACGAAACTCAGTTTGAGTTAGCTCGCTCCGACTGGCGCTCGGATGATTGCTGAGGCTTAAAGCCATAGGAGCTTGCGCAAACTCCGCCTGAGTGTGAAGACACATCGCCCGTGATGTGATATAAGGCGCCGTGTGAGATTGGTAATGGACACGGACACGATCGTCGCAGCGATGCGCAGCCCTGCCGGTGCCTCTGCTGCCTTGCTACGGGCGGCGCGTGCGGGACGCATCACGTTGACCGCCACGGTGCCGTTGTGTCTCGAATACGAGGACGTGTGCAGTCGACCCGAGCACATGGCGGCGGCTGGGTTTGATGCGGCTGACCTGACCGTGTTCCTCGACGCTGTGGTGGACCTGGTGGAGCCGGTGAATGCCTGGTTTCTGTGGCGCCCGCAGCTGCGCGATGCGGGCGACGAGCTGGTGCTTGAGGCTGCCGTGAACGCCGGTGCTGCGGCGATCGCCACCTTCAACCGGCGTGACTTCCGACCGGCGGCCGACCGCTTCGGCCTGCATATCCTGCTGCCTGCAGAGGCGATCCGGAGAGTGCGATGACAGCCAGGACCTCGACCTACCCGTTGCGTCTTCCGGTCTCGATCAAGAGCGAGGCCGAGAGGCTGGCTGCCTCGGAAGGCACCAGCCTCAACCAGTTCGTTGCATCGGCTGTGGCGGAGAAGGTCGCCGCCTTGAGGACGGCCAGCTATTTCGACGAGCGGCGGGGCCGGGCCGACTGGGCAGCGTTTGACCGGCTGATGGGTCGGGCGGGCGGCGAGCCGCCCCGCTCCGGCGACGAGTTGCCAGAGAGCTGACCACAGGAGGCATGTGGCCTGCTCCCGGCACCTCGGCCCAGGAACTTGGCAACCGAGAGCGTCGATCTGGATACGATTGTATCGGAGGGCAAAGAGGTGACAAACCAGGAGTGCGACTGGCGGCCACTTCGGCCGGCCGAACACGCGGTGTTGGACCGGCTTCTCTCCAGACGGTTTGCCGGTAATGCCCAAAACAAAGCCCAACTTGCGACAGCCCAGGTTCGGGTGATCGACGCAGATGGCAGGTTATGCTTCCAGGTTGATGGCCTTTCGCACCCATCCGAAGCCGTGTGCTAGCCAACGCACGCTATCTGGACGGACTAGGCGATGATTTCTCCCCGCACGTGCATCTCCTGCCCCACGTCACGGATGGAAGGCTCCACGAACTCGAGATCTACAAGGATGATGGCACGCCTATTTGAGTGGGCGCCTATGAGATCGAGCCCACGCGGATCGAGGCCTACTGAGCCGCTGACGACCTAATTCCGGTCCTATCGGAAAACCCGGAAAAGACGGTTTCCACATACTGTAGCAAGGCGACAGGGTTTGCCGCACATAGATAGGGGAGCAGAAATCCGATGGTAGTGACCCTCCCGAGAATGTCGGAAACCTCCTGAAGTCGTCGGATTTATAGTAGGCTAGATTAAAATGATACCGCGCGCTGGTAGCAGGCAGGTCATGTGGTATGACGCCGCCAAGCAGACATGATGTTCAGAATTACTGCTGAGGACAACGTCACTGCGATCACTCAGTTAGAAGATTTCACTAACCTCTGGGTAAACCTCCGTCGTGTTGCACAGCAGCATGATGGATGATTGCAAAGATTATTCGTCTTGGAACCGGTGTGAGTCCGGGTGGCTCTTCCAGCCGCCAATCCGCCGGATAACGCATACGACACGACGACGCTGGATGCCGCATTTGCCAGTATTGATCCTGTGCGCCTTATTCGGACCCAGATAAATGAATACCAATCGTCTCTTCAGCTACCAATTCAAATGGTTCAGCGGCTTCCCCGATTTCGGCCGTGACGTACTAGCCGGCATGGTCTTTCAGCGACGGAGATGGGTCATGTCCCACCACGTGGTGGAACATGACCTGCTGTCGGCCTTCGAGGCCAGGATCGCCGCACTTGAACGGCTGGGCGGTCGGCAGGCGCTCGAACTCGAGTTTCTAAAGGGGGCTATGAAGCAAGGATAGCCGGGCAGCAGCGCGTCCACGTCCGTGATCACCGGCCCGCCGGTCTCAGCATCACCCAAGGCTGCCGGCTGCCGCGCTTCGTCAACCAAGTCTATAATGCCTGCCGGCTGCACTCAGCCCTTGGCTATCTCAGCCCTGCTCCCTTCGAGGATCAACACGCCCTCCAGCAGGTAAGGACCACCGCCTGAAATCATCCACCCACAGGAGCGCACTTCACTCGAGGTGCGCCGACCGTCTACCGGCTCTTGGACAGATGAAGCCCGACGAGGCGTGACAGCAGGATCGCCGGGAAAAGCTGCCCTGTGATGGTCTCCAGGTCGGTCAGGCTGCGGGCGAACGGCGAACGCGGGCCGATGGCGCCATCACCGATGGCGGTCAAGGTGGTGAAGCTGAAATGGATCACCTCCGAGGCGTGCCCTTTGCCGCTTGCGGTGAAGCCCTCGATGGCGCCCGGCACCGCGAGCATCAGGCCGGAGTAGGCTATCGCGAAGAGCAGCGCCACGTTGAGGTAGATGAAGATGGCTCCGGCGATCCGGTGATGGTTGACGTCGCCGGGCGCGAAGATCGCCCGCGTCATCCCTCCCGTCACCAGCAGGTTGTAGACAAACACCACCACGAGCGTGGTGGCTTGCTGCACCGGGCCCGACAGCAGATGGGAGAGCAACGTCAGACCGAAGCTGGTCGCAAGAGCAACCCGGAACCAGGTCTTCCTGGCCAGCAGGGCGATCGCCGTGGCGGCGAGGAGCAACTGCAGCGACGTCACCACCTCGCGGCTGGCGTCTCCGGCGGACAAAGCGGGTACGGCGACAAACAGGAACAGGACGTCCAACGCGAGCATCAGGCTGTACTGCCATCCGGGTTCGCGAGCGAACAGCGGCTGACGTGATTGGGTAGGATGCGACAGAAAGGCGGGCGGGAGCACACGCATCGGGTGATGTCGTTCCATCAGGCGGGGAAATGACTGGTTGATGCAGGTGCCGCCAGGAGTGCTCGGCGAGTCCCCCTCCGCGACGCCGCGTGTGAGTGGCTCCCACCGTTGTTCCAGACCCATGCTGCCAGCCGCCGCAGCATGGTCGAGGCATCCGGATGGAGCCTGGCAGACTTGCTCCTGCCTGCCGTCGATCGGCACTCACCGGTGAGGAACGCGCCGAGACGCTGGCATGAGAAGCCAGCGTCGTCTGCGGACATTCATAGATCCTTGGCGCTGTCCCCGCCCGTCACCTCGTACTCGGCGCCGGTGACCATCGCCGCCGCGTCGGAAGCCAGGAACACGGCTGCGGGCGAGATGTCGTCGGGCTGCAGCCAGCCCACCCTGAGCGGCACCGTGGGCGCCCTGGCATCCCATGCCTGCTGAGGTGTCGGATGCGGCGGCGGCTTCTGCCCGGTCTCGCCCATGCTCTCCGTGAGGCGCTTCTCGTAGCGGGTCAGCGGCGTGTCCACGAGACCGGGAATGAGCGCGTTGACCGTGATGCCGTACTGCCCGAGCTCGAGAGCCGCGGACTTCATCAGGCCCAGGATGCCCCACTTGGATGCCGAGTAGCTGGAGCCGTCCTTGGTCCCGTGCTTGCCCTGCATCGACGACAGCAGGATCATGCGGCCGTAGTTGTGCTTCACCATCATGGGCGCGAACGCGCGGACGGTGTTCGCCGTGCCGTTCAGGTTGTTGTCGATGACGTCGCGCCAGTCGCTGTCCTGCATCTCCAGCAGCGGCATCCAACGTTGGATGGCGGCATTGGCGACGACGATGTCGATCTTGCCATAGTCCCGGTCCACCTGGCCGGCCGCGGCGCGCAACGCGGCGATGTCGCGGATGTCCGCCCTGATGGCGTCGCTGCGCCGTCCGTATGCCTTGATCTGGCGCACGGTCTCGGCAAGCTCGTCGGATGTGGCAGGCGCCGCGTCGGACGCCGGGCTGACGGCGCCCGCGATGTCGAGCACGACGACGTCCGCGCCATTGGCGGCCATCTCGACCGCGATCGCACGGCCGATGCCGCGCGCGGCGCCTGTCACCACGGCGACCTTGCCGGTCAGCATGGAGCCTCGTCCGGGACGGACCGGTCCGGCACTCAGGTGTTCCGGCGGCTCGGGCATCGCCATGCCGTTCAAGGTGTCCGGTCCGGTGTCGGTCCGGGTCTGGGCGAATGCCTTGCCCGCGACCGCGACGCCCGCCGCCACCCCTCCACCCAGGACAAAGCTGCGACGCAACGGGTTCGGCTTCTCGGCTTCTACTTCGTCGGACTCATGTGCCATTTGTCTGCTCCAGATACACCTTCAGCAACGCGCAAGAAAGCGAGTGGGTTGCGTAAACGGATGTAAGACGGGAACCACGTAAGCTACGAGCCGTAGACAGTTCGATACAATCTAGCAGCCGCCTCCGGGAGGCTTTCTATCATGTTGCCTTGTGACACCGATGCACATCGCGCTCGATGACCAGTGCCGGGCTTTCCGGGCGACGATGATAAGGGTCTCAAGCTTCTTCAGTCAGGTGGCTGCGTCGTCCCTGCATTCGTTCAAAGACGATGGTATTGAAGGCGCGTCGTCTTCGACGCGGGCGTGGGCGTCAGGTTCGCCGACCCGCCAGTAGCCGCCCGCGCGTATCCGCTCGCGTGGCAGTCCCCGCTCCATCAGGAGTCGACGGAGGCGGCGCACCGTCTCGATTTCGCCCGCGAGCCAGGCGTGTATGTCCCAGCTTGGCGGATCCAGGGCGCTCAGTGCCCGCTCCAGCAGCGACGAGGCTCCTGCGGGGACACCATCGCGGTGCAGCCAAGTGACGCGGGCGTTGGCGGCCGTCGGCAGGTAGCGTTCTTCCCGCGCGTCCGCGACCTCGACCAGCACAAACGCGCTGATGCCTGGAGTCAGCTCCTCGAGTTGGCGGCCAATGGCGGGCAGGGCGGTTTCGTCCCCGACCAGAAGAAGCCCGTCCCGGTCGTCCTGAGGCGGCCGCGATCTTTTCGGACCCGCCACGCCGATCCATTGGCCCGGTGTGGCCTGGGCCGCCCATTCCGAGGCGGGCCCTGTGCCATGCAGCACGAACTCCACCGTCAGTTCCCGAGTACGCGGGTCGAACCGTCGTGGCGTGTAGTCGCGCATGGCCCACCGGGCAGTATCTTCGGCGCCGATGAACCTGTCAGTCTCCAGGACGGGCAGGCAAGACCTGTCCTGGTTGGGCGTCGGGACGAACAGCTTGACGTGGTCGTCCGGGGCAGCGGTCACGAAGCTGTCCAGGGCTTCGCCACCCAGAACAATGCGTCGTACGCGCGGCGACACCTGCTCGACGCGAATGACCTGGACAAGGCGCGGCGTGGGACGAGGTCTGTCACCCGGCAGCATTGGGGCGAGTTGGTTCATCAAGGCCCTCCGTAAGGTACCATGCGGACTCTGTCGTCGATGCTCAGTCCTCTCGCGCCAGGATCTCCTTCGTGGCCGCATCGAGGACGCGGGCGATGCGCCGGGCCTCTTCGGGCGCGCAGCCCCGCTTGCGCATGAGGGCGTGCTTGAGGGCGTGGCGGGCTTGGTGCAGCTCGTCGGCAGCCTGGGGATCGGCGTCCTCCAGGCCTGCGAAGGCCTCTCGCACCTGCGACATGCGTCCGCCGATGCGCGCGAGAGCGTCCAGGATCAGCGTGACCTGGTCGCGGTTGGCATCGAGATGGGCGCGGCCTGCTTCGGTGATGGAGTAGAGCTTTCGGTTGCCGTCCGGTGCGACCGCGGCGTGGCCAATCTCCTCCAGGTAGGTGAGGGCCGGGTAGATCATGCCGGGGCTGGGCACGTAGAAGCCGCCCGAACGCTCCTCGAGCCTGCGGATGAGCTCGTAGCCATGCGCCGGTTGTTCGGCGAGCAGGGCCAGCACCACGAGCTGCAGGTCGGCTGATCCGATCCTGCGACCGCCTGGAACGCCGTCGCCGCCCATGAAGCCGCGGCCGCGACCGCCGCCTGGGCCGTGACCAAAGCCACCTCGCCCTCGTCCGCCGCCGATCGCGCGCAGCAGGTGGCGGAGGTGGTCACGCGAGAAATCTATGTTGTAGGTCATATCTTACGATATGTCTTTGAAGGCATTCTCGTCAAGCGCCCTGGGGCGCCCTCGCCTGGACGGCTGTCGAGATCACCTTTTGAACTACCTGCTTGAACCTGAATGTATCGCCGACAAGCGGTGTCTCTGTCGGGGAAGAGGCGGGCTCGTCCTTGGTTCAACGCGTCGCGACAATGAACAACCTGGGGAACGGCAGCAGCACAGTGCTGTCGGGCAAAGGTGGATAGGCCCAGGCAATGCCTGCTCGATACAGCTGGAGAAAGAAGGCTTGTTCGGCTTCGTCGAGCGGCGCGAGGAAAGGTCGCAGGCCGCTCCCCGCAAGCCACGCCACGACAGCATCGGCTCCGCCGCTGAGCGGGTGGTGGTAGGTCGTGCGCCATACGTCGACCCGGCTGCAGCACTCCTTGAGCATTGCATGATACCAGGCCGCACTCGCCACCACGGTGCGTCTCTTGCCTGCCGTCGCCAGCTTGCCCGCCCAGGGACCGGCTGCCGCCACCTCGCGCATCAATCGGTGTGACAGCTCGTCGAGGTTGTCGGGCATCTGAACGGCAAGGCTTCCACTCGGCGCCAGCTTGCCCACTAGGCGTGGCAGCAGGACGGCGTGGTCGGGCGCCCAATGCAGCGCCGCGTTCGACAGGATGACGTCAAACGGTCCCGCGTCATCCCAGGAGACGAGGTCCACGACCATGAACCCGACCTCAGGGAGCGGGATGCAGCTCACGGCCACAGGGGCCAAGGCACGGACGGCGGCTCCGCCGTCCGTGCCGCCCGCGGTGGCTCGCCCACTGGAGGTGGACCGCCGGCGACAAAGTGCCGGCGCGGCAGGGTGCAGCCCCACGGCGGGGGCAGGCGTGGATCGCCACGTCTGCCTGGATCGCCCGGGCGGGGCCGGCCGCGCGGGCCTCGCCCCAGTCTGCAAGGTCCACGAGCTTCACGCTTGCAAAAGAATACGTCCGGACGTATTAAAACGTGATGGGTCGTTCTTCGTTCCGAGACAGGATCGTTGCCTCCGGCATGCAGACCGTGCATGAGCGGGGCTTTGCCACCACGGGCCTGCGCGAGATAACGGCCGCGGCCGGCGTCGCGCAGGGCTCGTTCACCAACCACTTCTCGTCCAAGGACGAGTTCGGCGTCGTGATCCTCGACCACTACTTCGGCCGGATCCGCACGGTGATCGCGGAGACGCTCGAGGACACCGGCCGGACGCCGATCGGGAGGCTGCAGGCCTACTTCGACGCCATCGCCGACCTCTTCGCCACGTCTGGCTGGCGGTTCGGATGCCTGGCCGGGAACATGGGCCTGGAAGCCGCCGAGCACAGCGAGGCGATCCGGCACAAGCTGAGGGAGATCTTCGCCGAGTGGGCACCGCCCTTCGCTGAGGCAATACGGCAGGCCCAGGCGGCCGGCGACGCTGCGCCCGACCTTGACGCCGACGAGGCGGGCATGGCCCTGCTGGAGGCCTGGCACGGGGCGATGCTGCGGATGAAGGTCGAACGGTCCTGCGCGCCGCTGGACCGTTTCAGGCGGCTGATCCTCCCCGCCGTGCTGGGCGCGCCGGCGCCATGATCCTGGAGCGCGCGTGCGTCCACGACGCATCGCTGCAGGCATCCCGGGCCTGCCGCCGCCCGGCTGGGCGGAAGCCCGCAGGCGCGCTTGCCTGCGGCGCGACGCCGCCCCGGGTCCGCTCGCCCCGGTCCTCGCGCCGGGCCGGCCGCCAGTGCCAGGACCCGCCCTGTCGCATGACGTGAGGAGCCGCAGATGGTCGAGCGTCGGATGAGGTACGTCCAGGTCCTCGGATCCCGGATGGCCTACGCGGAAGCGGGGGAGGGGCCCGTGGTCCTGTTCCAGCACGGCAACCCAACATCGTCTTACCTGTGGCGCAACGTAATCCCGCACGTGGCGGGCCATGCCCGCTGCATCGCGCCCGACCTTGTCGGCATGGGGGCCTCCGACAAGCCCGCGATCGCATACCGTGCCGAGGACCACGCTCGCCACTTCGAGGCCTTCCTCGACGCGCTCGACCTGAGAGACGTTGTTCTGGTCCTGCATGACTGGGGATCGGCGCTCGGGCTCGACTGGGCGAGGCGGCACGAGGACCGCGTTCGCGGCATCGTGCTGATGGAGTTCATCTGGCCGATACCGACGTGGCTCGACGTGAGTCCGGAGGGTGCCGCGGCATTCCGTGCCTTCCGCTCCGGGGAAGGCCGCAGGCTGCTGATCGAGGAGAACCGGTTCCTGGAGCAGGTTTTGCCGGGCGGCATCATGCGCACGTTGGGCGACGAGGAGATGATGGCCTACAGGCAGCCGTTCCTGGATCCGATCTCGCGCGAGCCCCTCTACCGCTTCCCCAACGAACTCCCGGTCGCCGGGGCCCCCGCAGACGTCTGGGCCATGGCCACCGCCTACCAGGACTGGCTACTCGAAACCACGATCCCGAAGCTGTTCTTCTGGGCGGACCCGGGAGCGCTGATCCCGCCGGCACGCGCCGCCTTCCTGGCACGGCGGCTCAGATCCTGCACAACCGTCCCCCTGGGGCGCGGCCGGCACTACGTCCAGGAGGACCACGCCGACCTGATCGGCAGCGAGATCGCGCGATGGTTGCCCGGCCTGCCGCTGCAGACCTAGAGGCCGACGTGGGGCCGGCGGTTTACACAGGAAGGCAAGGATCTTCCTTTTTACGGAGAAGAAACAAAAAGACTTCGGACATGGGGTCACGGACAGCTGGGGGGCCACAGCGTTCCTGTGGGCGGCCGTTCGCTGGCTGCGTCTTTCGCTGCGTCTTCCAGAGAAGAGCATTTTGCCTGTTCCTCGTGCGCGTGGGGAGAGGGTGGCAGGTTTATGACGAACCCTGGCGCATCGCGGCTGCCTGTCAGGGGGCCGGGCCGCCGCAGGCCCGGCGGGCACAAGAGCTGTCGAGGCAGCAGGGGCCATGCGCAGCGACATGGATTGTCACCGTAACTTCAGGCGGGCACGGGACGAAAAATGCCGGGGCCGAGGACACGCGAGGCGCCGCCAGTGACGTGGAGCCGTGTCTTCGCGTGACCCGCCCCGGCGTGCATGCCCGACGGCATGCCAAGCGTGGGAGGACAGTCCTCGCCGCTGTTGGCGGGTGTGGCGGGAGGGCGGCTCTTTCCCGACCCC
>CAXSEG010000143.1:0-11663 GCA_964235545.1 uncultured Acetobacteraceae bacterium | reverse complement strand
TCGCTGTTCTCGAAGATACGGAGTTGTGCGCGCAGCCGGGCCAGCAACTCAGCCAAGCGGAAAGGCTTGGCGATGTAGTCGTTGGCGCCGGAATCCAAACCACGCACCACGTCCGCCTCGTCATCCGAGCCAGTCAGCATGATAATCGGCATCCGCATACCCTGCCGCCGGAGGCTGGCGCACAGATCCCGTCCGTCGCCATCGGGCAGGCCCACGTCGAGGATCACCGCATCGAACCGCGCGTCGCGTGCCGTGACCTTGGCCTCAGCCTCGCTGATAGAGCCGGCTTCGTCCGCGCTGAACTCACCATCGAACTGCAACTGCTCGACGAGGGTCTCACGGAGGGAGAGATCATCGTCAACGATCAGGATTGGGCGCTCGCCCGCCATCAGCGACTTCCTTCACTCGTTCCCACCACGATGCCCCAGGCTGGGGTTCGCTCGGCCTGGCCCGCACCGCGCACCCAACACACTTTCCGGGGTGCAGACCAGCCGCGGCCATAACCGGTTCGGCATCACAACGCCGCCAGGCGCTGGGCAATCGGCCTCACCACACGACAGCCTGCACACATTCCCGTGATCGCGTCCAGGGTGCAAGTACGATAAGACCCATATCCAGCTCACGGCACTGGCCGCACGACGCCGGCATGCCGGCCTTTCCACAGGATGCCGGCCCTTCATGCCTGATCATACCGCCTTGGCCACCCTGCCCGACCGGCTCCGCACCGTCGAGGCAGCCGTAACCGCCCTGCGCCGCGGCATGCCCGCGATCATCGGGACCACATCGCTGGTGGCCGTGCTCGCCGTCGAGACTGCCGATCCGGCGGGGCTGGATGCGCTGCGCCGCATCTCGGGTGCTGCACCCACACTCGTGCTCGCGGCGTCGCGCGCCAGGGCCCTGCTACCCGACGCCTCGGGCGGAGCCGTTGCGTTCGATGCAGCCGGTCTGGACCTGGCACAGCTGCAATCGCTCGCGGACCCGACCTTCCCGCCGCCAGGCAGCAGCCCGATGCCCGCAGTGTTGCCGCAGGGGTCGGAGGCGGCCCTGGCCCTAGCCGTGCTGGCGCGGCTGCTGCCCGCCTTGCTCGTGGTCCCGGCCTCCGGCCGGATCGGCGTCCCCGAAGCGGACGTGCTGGACCATGCCGCCCTCAGCGCTGGCGCGCTCGTGCGGGTGAGCGAGGCTGCCATCCCGCTCGAGGATGCGGCGGAGGCGCGGCTGATCGCCTTCCGGACCACCGGCACTGGTGCCGAGCACTACGCCGTGCTGATCGGCCGGCCGGAGGACGCCGCCGAGCCGCTGGTGCGCGTGCATTCCGAGTGCTTCACCGGCGACCTGCTGGGCAGCCTGCGCTGCGATTGCGGCAGCCAACTCCGCGGCGCCATCCGTCGCATCGCCGCCGAGGGCGCTGGGGCCGTGCTCTATTTGGCGCAAGAAGGCCGCGGCATCGGGCTACCGAACAAGCTGCGCGCCTACACGTTGCAGGACCGCGGGCTGGACACGATGGACGCCAACCTGGCACTCGGTTTCGCCGCCGACGAGCGTGACTTTTTGACCGCTGCCGCGATGCTGCGCCAATTGGGCCTGCGCCGCGTCCGCCTGCTTACCAACAATCCCGAAAAGCTGGCCGCCCTGGCTGACCACGGGATCGAGATCGCCGGCCGAGCGAGCCTGCTCTTCGCCGCCAACGGCGTGAACGACCGCTACCTCGAGACCAAAGCCAACCGGTTCGGCCATCTCCCGCAGTAGGCTGCAACGAGAGAGCCTCGACGCGGCACGCCGATTGCTCCAAAGCCTGCATCCACCCGAGGCGTCCGCAATGATCCAGCCCGCCACTGCCCAGCCACTCCCGATCGCGCCACCCCGGTTGACGGTGTTCGACACCGGTGCCGAGCAATGCCCGCAGGGCCAGCTGCCTGTTGCGGGGGAAATGACCCCGGCGGAGGCGAAGAGTGCCGTCAACCCCCTGCAGTACGTGCCGCTGGTCGGCATGATCTACCGGGCCATAACGGGTGAGTCTTTGCCACCACCCCTGATGATCGCCGGCTCTGTCGTGTCCTCCGCCGCGCTGGGCGGGCCGCTCGGCCTTGTCGGGTCCATCGTGCTGAACACGGCGATGGAGTTGGCCCGGCTGGGCCCGGACACGTCCCGCCCCGCCGTGCCCGAGGGCATGGACGTGACGGGTAGCGAGGCCGGCATCCGCTCCGTATCACCCGGCAGCGCCACTGCACCCGGCAGCTACACGACCTTGGCGACCGTGATCCCGGATTGGCTCGGCGGTGGCGGCACCGCCTTCGCGGCCGATGGCACCCCCACACGGCAAGTCATCGCGGCCTACAATGCCGGCGCCGCGACCGGACCGGGCTGATGATGGAAGCGAGCGTCACCGGCGACGGCTTCATCCGCATGGCGGGTGGGCAATGGCGATGCTGCCACGGCCGGGGCGGCATTGTACAGCACAAGGAAGAGG
Source organism: uncultured Acetobacteraceae bacterium (assembly GCA_964235545.1). Taxonomy (GTDB): domain Bacteria; phylum Pseudomonadota; class Alphaproteobacteria; order Acetobacterales; family Acetobacteraceae; genus LMUY01. The sequence goes on along the minus strand of CAXSEG010000143.1, from coordinate 9,196 downwards.
GTGACGGGGCCACCCCCGCCGGGCTGTTGCCGTTGCGCCGGGTCCTGTTCCGCGCGGACCGGGGTGCCGCACCGCGTACCAGCGTGCCGGCCGAGCCGATCGGCCCCACCGACGGCTGGTGCGATGATCCGGCGGATGCCCGTTACAACCGTGCCATCCGCCTGCCCTATCCCGGCCTCCACGAGGAGTTGTGGCAGCATGACGGCGTGTATGACGTCATCGGCGTGCTCGGCTGGAACGATGCGCCCGTGATTCGCGGGCTGGGCTCAGCCATTTTCCTGCACGTCGCCCGGCCGGATTACAGCCCGACCGAAGGCTGCATCGCCCTCGCCGCCGCGGATCTGCGGGCGCTGCTCGCCGCTGGTCTCAGTGCAATCCGGACCGGCCCGGCGTTGGATCACGGCTGAGCCCCTTTACCTCCAGCGCCTCCAGATAGCTCTGCCACCGCTCTGCTTGCTCCTGGCCGAGCTGGAAGAGGTAATCCCAGGTGAAGATACCCGTGTCGTGCCCGTCATCGAAATCGATCCGGATCGCGTAATGCCCGATCGGGGACACCGTCAGGATACCGACCGCCACCTTGCCCGGCACGGTCACGCGCTGGTCCGGCGAGTGACCCTGAACCTCAGCACTTGGGCTCTCGACACGCAGGTATTCGGCCGTATAGCTGAACTTCGTCCCATCCGCGAAATCAACCTCCAGCCGTCGGGACGCGCGCCGCACGCGTATCTCGACCGGCGCCGGGGCGCGGTCGGTCATTCGAGCACGCGGGCCTCATCCGGCAGCATGATAGGGATGCCGTCCCGCACCGGGTAGGCCAGCCCGGCCGCCCGGCTCACCAGCTCGCCTGCTTCCCGGTCATAGACCAGGGGGCCCTTCGTGACCGGGCAAACCAGGATTTCCAGCAGCTTCGGGTCCAGTCCGACCGTGTTCGGTGTCTCTGACATGCGTCCTCCTGTATCGCCTAGCTGAAAGGGCGCCCATCGTCCCCCCCGCCATGCGCCCCCATTTGCAGCAGAGTAAGGAGCGTGTCAGCCCGTCCTGCCGAATCCGCCGCTTCCAGCAGCGCCTGCTTCTCCAGCACTTCGAACGGGCAGACCATGCACAACGTGACGACAAGTTCATTGTCGCCCATGCTCTCGATCGCCGACCAGTTGGCGTCGAAGCCATTGGCCGTGAAATACCCGCGCAACGCCGCCAGCAAGTCATCGCGCTGCGTCAGGTATTGCGGCGGTGGCTCGAGGTCGCTTGCGAACCGGACATACTCCGCCGCGACCCGGCGGTAGCCGCGCCGGCCGCCCAACTCCGCCCGCACATGAAAACGGACCAGCCCGGTCAGCGCGATCAGATAGCGCCCATCCCCAGTCTCGCTGAACGAGGACAACCGCCCAAGGCATCCCACGTCATACAATTCAGGTCCCCCGTCCTGCTCCAGACCAGAACTGTCCGGCTGGATCATGCCGAACAAGCGCTGACCCGCGAGCGAATCTTCGATCAAAGCCTTGTACCGTGGCTCGAAGATGTTGAGCGGCAGCTTGCCGTGCGGCAGGAGCAACGCCCCTGAGAGCGGGAAGACCGGGATCTCGACCGGCAGATCGTCCAACGCGGGATGCTCGAGATCCATGTCAGCTGAACAGCATCGCCGAGAGTTTTCGCCGTGCGGCGACCGCCACCGGGTCAACAAAGCCCCAGGCCTCGAAGAACTTCAACAGCTGCAGCCGTGCAGCTCCCTCGTTCCACGCGCGGTCATGCTTCATGATCTCCAGCAGCGCCGCCGCCGCTGCCTCCCGCTCGCCAGTGGCGTTCAACGCGGTCGCAAGCTCGTAGCGAGCCTCGTGGTCCTCCGGATCGGCTGCAACCCGGCGTTGCAGACTGACGAGTCCCGCCGCGGCGTGCCGCCCCTCCTCGGCCAAGGCCAACGCACTGCGCGCACCGGCAACCTCGGCGTGCTGCGCGATCTTGGCCGGCACCTGCTCCAGCGCCGCATGCGCCTGCTCCGGCTGATCCAGCGCCACCAGCGCGCGCACCAGGCCACCCCAGGCGGCGGGGTTCTCGGGCTCTGTGCCGAGCACGGCACTGAACAGCTCCCCCGCTTCCTGCGCCTGCCCCTCGTCGAGCGCCGCCTTTGCCTCGGCCAGCAGATCCGCCGCCGGCATGGAGCCACCGGCGACCTTCAGCAGCTGCTCGACGAACCGCTTCACCTCGCTCTCCGGCAGCGCGCCCTGGAACAGATCGGCGATCTGTCCCTGCCAAAACGCTGCAACGGTCGGGATGGACTGCATCGGCAGCCCCATCCGGGCGAGTTGCTCGACCAGGGCGCGGTTCTTGTCTACGTCCACCTTGACGAGCTTGACCCGTCCGGCCGCCGCGTTGACGATCTTCTCCAGGGTCGGCGTGAGCGTCTTGCAGGGTCCGCACCAGGTCGCCCAAAAGTCCACCAGAACAGGGACCGAGCGCGACGCCTCGATAACTTCCTTGACGAACGTGGTTTGATCCGCGTCGACGATGCTGGCCGCACCCGCTGCATTGCCCGCGCCCTGGGTCTGTTGCCCGATGATCGTATCCATAGCTGGCTTTCCTTCGCGCCGCCGCGACCGGCGCTGATCATTAAATGTATCCTCGGCCCGATGCCGCAAGCGGGCCGCGTTCGCCCGCCTGCCGACGATGCCGCCCCACCCGCGGCCCGTCCAGCGACAACCGCGCTTGCATTGTCCGCCGAAGCCTCTTAGTTACCACCGCCGGAGTGCGGGCGTAGCTCAGGGGTAGAGCACAACCTTGCCAAGGTTGGGGTCGAGGGTTCGAATCCCTTCGCCCGCTCCAGTTTTCTTAGCGAATGAGCGGGTTGCGAGGATAAGGTTCGGCCAGTCGGCTGATGCTAGCGGAGTCCGGCATCAGGGCGGACCGTTCGAAGCTGGCATGTCGGTTGTAGCTTCGCCTTAGCTGTCCACCTGCAACCCTGCCCGCACCATCTCCGCCTTCCACGCCCGCCACCACTCCCGTTCCGAGTTGCATTCGCCAACCACCACGCGCCACGCCGCGGCTCGGGTAACGAACGTGCGAAGCCCCGCAGATGCCGTCAAGGCAGGTGACGATCTATCTCGATACTCGCACTCCCGACCAACCAGCGCACACACCGCTACTCGAACATCTCGGCCAACACCACCGTGACCGCATCCGCGCCGCACGCCTGACACCGAAACCGAGGCACGATGTGATCTACAGTCCCGTGACCGTCGACTCGGCAGGCCCCTGCCGCATTTACATCGAAAATTCGCCGTTCACTCATGGTGGAGATGCCGCGAACTGGCTTTACAGGACAAACGTGTCGGCACGCATAAGAAAATCGGCGAGGACATCAAGCCAGAGCGGTGGATACTGCCTTTGCGGATTTGCTGGCTTGCCCTCTGCCGGCCGGGTGACGTCATCACCACGCGCACTTCAAGGTCGGAATCATCGGCGTAATCGGGCGGATGTAGAGAGCAGGTCGATGTGCCTTACGGCTTGGGCATCGGTCAATTGAATTTGCTGCATTAAAGTGCGGTTGGCAGGCATGAACTTGGCAATCGTTGCGGCAGTCATCACCAAAAAATGCTCGGCTGCCTGCGTGTATAGAAAAAACTTACGGTGGTAGGAGTTCTATACAAGATCGTTTGGCACCTGCATCTCATTCCCCCCTGCATTCGCAGCGGCTTGGATAGCTGGATGTCCGACGGCTCCGGCGATTGAGGAAAACGAACAGTCATGCGGTCGCACATCGGCCCGACTGTTCGGGTAGCCGCGCTCTGCAGTGGCGGACAGTGGAAGCAGGAAGCCGATTGCCATGTCGCCGGGCGGCTTGCGAAAAAGTTGCTGGCTGCTTTGACGTCGAAATAGAGCTAATGTCGGTCCGCTATACGCGTTGCTGCTATTCGATTCATTACGAATGTGCCAGCCGCCGACTTACGGCGAGTGATGGTACTAGAGGTAGCTGGAGAACGAACCTATGAGCGGAGAGGAAACACTGAGTCTGGCGCGTCGATTGGGATCGCCGCGTTTGCGCTCTCAACGTCGAGTCAATTGATGCGGCTTCTCTGCTTGAGTGTTCTCGCAACGGTGCAGCTAGAGAGGCGACGTTGAGTGACCTGCGGGGGGAGTTGACGGGGCTAGGCCGCTCGCTTTTCCAACGGGAGTGGTGGCTGGAAGCCGCATCCAATGGCCGGGTCGAGCGGGTTGAGGTGTTCTGGGACGCAGTGTGCGTCGGCTCGCTGAGCTTCATCGCCACAACTAGGTTAGGGTTCCTACGCAGCTTGGGTATGCCGCCGTATACGCGCACGCTCGGGCCTATTCTCAATTTGCCTGACTCCAAACCGGCGCGGCGTGCGCTCAATGTCCAGCGAGTCGTGCGATCCTTGTGGGAAAAGCTGCCGACGCACGACCGGTTCCAGCAATTGCTCGATCCCGACAGCGAGGCAGCGCTGGCGTTTTCGCTGGCAGGCCCTGCTGTTGGCACCGTATTCACCTTCCGCGCCTATCCCGGTCAGGACCGGCCGGCACTTTTCGCAAATGTTGAGCCGCACACTCGGCGACTGATCAAATCTGCTGCGCGGGAGCTTCGCCTTATCGAGCACCAGGATATCGAGCGCTTTCTGCGGATGATGGATCGCGGCATCGCTTCTGCCGAGAACACCAACGACGTGGCCGCTCTGCGCCGAATATCCGCTGCGTGTTTTGCCCGTTGCTGTGGCACCTTCCTAGCCGCAGTAGACAGCGCTGGGGTGGACCTGGCGTGCGTATTCCTCGCCTGGGACGATAGCGTGGCCTACTATCTGGTGCCGACGCGCGACCGCGAACGGTCCGGTGGCAGTGCCAATGCCTTCCTCGTGTGGTCCAGCCTGACCTTCGCGCTGCAAAAGGGGTTAACGTTCGATGTAGATGGCTACAACTCGCACGGGACGGCGCGCTTCATGTCGTCGTTTGGGCTGGCGCCGATAGGGCGCCCGGCTGTGCTCTACGTCAGCCCACGGGCGCGGGCTTTCGATTTAGCCAAGCTGCTGATGCAGTGGGAAGCGTCAGAGTTGCCGCAGGACATGTACAACCAGCTCAGCCTCCGCAACATTCGCTTATCGAGACGCCGGATAGATGGGTTGCGTCGGATCGAGTGACCCGCGACTGTGTCGATGGATCGACCGCAACCGCGCAGGAAGTTCGATTGTCACGGACTGAGGTGCAATTCTCGAAGCGGATCGTGCTTCACGACTTCCTGGCCGGGATCGGCCTCGCCGTCACCCTCAACGACTGGCCGTAATGAGGCCACGCTCTGCCTGCCCGCGTTCAACGAGGGCGCGCTGTTCATGGCGGGCGACGGCTACGGCGTGGCCGGCACGTTCCGGCTGACGGTGCGGACCGACGTCCCCGGTCGAGCGCCCCTTCGCCGAGACTGCGACCCACCTTATGTTAATCGGCCTGGACGAGGATCTGGACGATGCCGCGAAACAGGCTGTGCGCGAAATGGTCCTGCATGTTGCCGGCGCAGCAATCTCTCGCGCAATCAGGCTTACATGCTGTGCTCGCTCACCGGCGACCTGCGGGTCACGCAGACGGTGGACGGCAACAAGGGCGTCCACATGCTGCTGGCCAAGGCGCATTTGTAGTCGGCACCGCAGCCAACTCACCGCGGAGTCCGGCCACCAGTCCGCAACACCGCAAGCCGGTGAAGTTGGCGTCCATGACGACACCAGAACGAGATGACCTCAGGCCGGCAAGTCTGGTCGGAGCCTCGTGCGACAGTGGAAATGATCTTTGGTCCGTGCACAAGATCAGCACCACTCGTCAGAGGGTTCGATGTACTACGCCCATACGCTAAGCGGCCGTCCGGAGAGCGACTGGGAGCCATTACTTCGGCATCTTCTGGAGGTCGCCCAGGGCGCACGGGACAACGGGCAGCGATGCGGGTTGGGCGGATTGGCCGAGCTTGCCGGGCGCGTGCACGACGTCGGCAAATACACACCCGGCTTCCAGGCCCGGCTACAGGGCGGCGCACGGGTCGACCATTCCACGGCGGGTGCCGTGTGGGCGGAGCGGACTCTGCCACCCCGTTGGGGCCGGCTGCTCGCCCATGTCGTCGCGGGCCACCATGCAGGATTGCAGGACGGCCTGTTCGATCCCGAGGGCCGGATCGAGAGCAAGCGGGCAGGCATGGCGGCCGTGGCGAAGGCCGCGCAGGCGGACGGGCTGCTGCTGCCCACCCACGTGGACGCCCCTGCCGGGTTCATTACGCTGGGAGGCCAGGAGGGCTTCCAGAACGCCTTCCTCACCCGCATGGTGTTCTCGTGCCTGATCGATGCCGACCGCACCGCCGCCCACAGCTTCGAACACGGCGCCCTTGACGACGCACCCCAGCCGTCCATCGAGGCGCTCGAGGCTGCGTTGCAGGCCAGCATGGCCCGGCGCGAACCCAAGCCGGGCCCGGTCAACGACCTCCGCCGCGACGTGCTCCGCACCGTCCTGGCCAAAGCCGCCGACCCGAGGGGCGTATTCACGCTGACGGTGCCGACCGGCGGTGGCAAGACGCTCACCTCGTTAGCCTTCGCCCTCGCCCATGCCCGGCAACATGGGCTGGACCGGGTCATCGTCGTCATCCCCTTCACCTCGATCATCGAGCAGACGGCGCAGGTCTACCGCGACGCGCTGGGGCCGCTCGGCCACACCGTGCTGGAACACCATAGCGGCTTTGACGTGGCGGATGAGGGCAAATGGGCCGAGCACCGCGTCGGTCCCGAGCGGCGACACCTCGCCATGGAGCAGTGGAACAGCCCGCTCGTGGTGACGACGGCAGTGCAGTTCTTCGAAAGCCTGTTCGCCGCCCGCCCGAGCCGTTGCCGCAAGCTGCAGAATGTGCCTCGCAGCGTGATCGTGGTGGACGAGGCGCAGACCATGCCGCTCGATCTACTGCGCCCGTGTGTCGCAGTGTTGAAGGAGTTGCAGCGCAATTACGCCTGCTCCGTCGTGCTGTGTACCGCGACGCAACCCGCCTTGAAGGCGGAGGCCGGCGGAACTGGCTTTCCGGGTGGGTTCAGGGCACCCGTCGAACTGGCCCCGCCCGGCCCGGCGCTGTTCCAAGCGCTGCGCCGGGTGACGGTGCACGACGTCGGCAAGCAGGACGACACCGCCCTTGCTGCCCGCATGGCCGCCAGTCCGCAAGCGTTGTGCATCGTCAACCAACGCGCCCATGCCAGGGCGCTGTTTAAGGCGATGGGGGGTTTGGAGGGAGTGCGGCACCTCTCCACCTGCATGCACAGTGTGCACCGCCGCCGGGTGCTGGACGAGATCCGGAAAGATCTGCGGGAGGGGCGGCCCTGCCGGGCGGTGTCCACGAGTTTGGTGGAGGCCGGGGTCGATGTGGATTTCCCCCTGGTGCTGCGCGCCACCACCGGGCTGGACCAGATCGCGCAAGCGGCGGGCCGCTGCAACCGGGAGGGCAGGAACGCAGCAGAGGACAGCGAAGTGCTGGTGTTCGAGGCGCCGGAGTTCGCAGTCATCCGGCCGCTTCGCGTGCAGGCGGAGACCGGAACGGCCATGCTGCGGAAGTATGCGTCTTCTGATCCGTTCGGTCCCGAGGCGATGCGCGACTACTTCGAGACGCTGTACCAGCGCAAGGGCAAGGAGGAGTTGGACCGCAAGGGTGTGCTGGAGATGTGTGCCGGCCACGCTGGCGACATGAACTTCCCGTTCGAGAGCATTGCCGCGGCGATGCGGTTCATCGACGACGCGATGGTGCCGGTGATCGTGCCGAAGGAGGAGGCGAGGCCGGGCGAGGTCGCCGAGGTGGTGGCGCGGCTTCAATACGGCGGCGTCGGCGGAGCTGCGCGAGCGTTGAACCGCTACACGGTCGGCGTGCCGCGGCGGGTGCGGGCCGCGATGGTGTTGCAGGGCGTAGCGGAGGTGATCCGCCAGGTGGAGTTGGGTGACCAGTTCGTGGTGCTGTTGAACCTAAACCTTTATACCTCAGAGGCCGGTCTGGATTGGGACGACCTGACGTTTTTGGACGCGGATAAGCTGATCGCCTGATGGGATTACCAAGTTCAGGCGCGTGACGCACAGGGAAGCACTGTCGCCGACTCCGAGTAACCATTATCGTTCGAACCATGAGCCAAGCATTTCGACTCAAAGTTTGGGGATCCCGCGCTCTTTTCTCCAGACCGGAAATGAAGGTGGAAAGGGTCAGTTACGACGTGATCACGCCATCGGCCGCAAGGGGCGTGCTGGAAGCCATCCACTGGAAACCGCAGATGGCGTGGCGGGTGCAACGCCTGAGCGTTCTCAACCCGATCCGGTTCGAATCGATCCGCCGCAATGAGGTCGGCTCCAAGATACCCGCCGGCAGGGTCGCCTCAGCCATGCGGGCCAGGTCCACGGAAGGGCTGCAACTTCAGGTGGACGAGGACCGCCAGCAACGCGCTGCGACGTTGCTGAAGGATGTCGCCTACATCATTGAAGCTGGCGTCGAACTGACGGCGAAAGGCCAAGCGGACCCGACGGAGACAGTGCAAAAACACCTGGAGATCGCGCGTCGCCGCGCGGCGAAAGGGCAGTTCTTCCATCATCCCTATCTCGGAACGCGCGAGTTCGCCTGCGACTTCGAACTGCTCGAAGGCCCGGCCCCGCCACCGCATGAAAGCCTGCTCGGTGAGCGCGACCTCGGCTGGATGGCGCTGGACATCGACTATGCCGCCGGCATGGAAGCTCGCTTCTTCCGCGCCCGTATGATCGACGGCGTGATCGACGTGCCCTCCCTGAACGACGCCACGGTGGCGGGTTGACGATCCTCCAATCCCTGGCGCAGCGTTACGACCGCCTGGCAGAAACCGGCGGTATCTCGGTGCTGGGATTTGCACCGTCGCAGATCAGCTTCTCGATCGTTCTAGATTGCAACGGTGGCTACGTCACCACGCTCGATGAACGCGCCGGCGAAGGCAAAAAACTTCGGCCCAAGAGCGTCATCGCGCCTGCTCCGCCCAAGCGTGCTTCCGGCATCGCCAGCGGCGTCTTCTGGGACAAGACGTCTTACGTGCTCGGCTGCACGGCTGCGGATGCGACGGTGAGCGAGGCAAAGCAGGTCAAGGACGCAGCACGGTTGATCAAGGAGCACGCTGCCTTCGTCGCCCGGCACGAAGCGTTGCTGTCGGACAGCGAGGACGCCGGCAGCGCGGCACTGCTGGCG